>NZ_JBYSZW010000026.1:0-6872 GCF_058787575.1 Cupriavidus sp. FW305-3-2-15-C-LB2 | reverse complement strand
TTCGATCCGTACACCGACGGTGCGCGCGTGGGCAAGGCTGACCCTTATACCGACGGCGCCATCGCCTGAGAGCCGGCCGGCGTGATGCCGGCCATTGAAAACCGCCGGGCCGCCTGGGTGCGGCCCGTCTTCAGGAGTTGATCATGCGTTGGCGTGACACTGCGCTGATCCTTGGCGGATGGGTAGGGCTTTGCTTCGCAAGCGGGTCCCTCATCACGCTGATCGCACAATCGCTGCCGGCCTGAGCGGCGCGGCAGCAAGACGATGGAGTTGATGCCATGAACACCCGATCCGTACGCGAGCAACTGGTCGAACATGCGCTGGTGCTGATCCGCCGCAGGGGGTTCAACGGCTTCAGCTACCGCGACCTGGCCGACCTGGTCGGGGTCAAGACCTCGAGCATCCACTATTACTTCCCGTCCAAGGACGACCTGGTGCTGGCAGCGGTGCGCGAATACGGCGCCCGCAGGCGGGCGCGCCTGGATGCGATCGACGCCAGCCTGCCGCCCGCGGAGCAGGCGCGGCAATACCTTGCGCCGTTGCGCGCGGGTGCCGGCGCCGACCAGGCTTGCCTGGTGGGCATGCTGTCGGCCGACGTGCTGATGCTGCCGGACGCGGTGCGCGCCGCGATGCAGGACTTTATCCGGCTCAATGAGCAATGGCTGGCCAGCTTGTTCGAGCGCGCCGCGGCGCAGCGCAAGTCGCCCTATCCGATTCCGCCGCAGCAGCTGGCGCAGGTGGTGTTCGGGGCGTTGCAGAACGGCTTGATCAGTGCGCGGCTGTTTGGCACGCCGGACCGGCTCGATGCCGCGGCGGCGCTGCTGACCAGCGCCATGCCGGCGGAGCAGGCCTTAGCCGCCGCTTAGTGTCAGTATCACCGAGCCGGCGACGGCATTGCACAGCCACTGCGGGTCATCGTGGGGCAGGTCATGCCCGGCCCAGTGGTGCGTCAGCAACTGCGCGTCCCAGGCTTGCGCGATGCGCGCCGAGCACACCGGGTTGACCAGGCGGTCTGCCGCCGAGGCAAGCAGCAGCGCCGGGCAGCGCGGCGCACTGGCGGGGGCGCGATAGCGGGCAGCGGCCAGCAACTGTGCCAGCGCGGCTTGGCGGCTCACCGGCGCGTCGGCGGCAATGGCCTGCCAGGTCTCGAGATCGCGTGCCAGCGTATCGGTGCGGGCACAGGTGATGGCATGGATGGTCCGCTCGCAGTACGCGCGGTCCTGCCAGCGCTGCGCCACGCGCAGCAGCTTGCCCCAGTTGCGCGGCCGCAGGCGCTGTGCGGGCGTGCAGAACGGCCGCATGCTGGTATTGACCAGCACCAGGCCGCCGACTTCCTCCGGATAGGCGCTGGCCCACTCGGTCGCGGCCATCGCACCCAGCGACATCGCCAGCACGCGGTACGGTCCGTGCGCGCCGGTGGCCGACAACTGGCGCCGCACCGCGGTGACCATCTCAGGCACGCTCCACGGCGCCGGCTGCGCCGACAGCGCGCCGTTGCCGGGCAGGTCGGGCAGCAGCGGCCGGCCCAGCCCGGCCGCTTCCCAACGCGCCGGCAGGCTTCCCCAGTGGCGCGATTCCCGCGTCAGTCCCCGCAAGAATACCCATCGGCTCATGGCGGCGGCTCCGTCTGCCAGTGTGCGCGTGCCTGCAGCAGCAGGTCGTCACGCTGCGCGCCGCGCGGCCGCCAGCGATCCGGCGCAAAGGCCACGCGGCCCAGGAAGTCGAACAGGCTCACGTGCCGGCGCAGCACGCGCGCGGTGCGGTGCGCCTTGATCGGGTTGAAGATGCCCTCGCGCGAGAACAGCTGGCGCGGGTTCTTCTTTATCCACAGCCACGAGCCCAGTTCCAGCGTCATCGGCAGGAACAGGTTGCCGTGCGGCGTCAGGTCATAGGCATGGTCCCACAGGTCGCCGTGCAGCAGGTACTGGTGGCTTTGCGGCTCGAAGGTGTAGCCGTGGTGCGGGTGGGCCTGCTCGAACAGCGTCTTGAGCAGGTACATCTCGGGCAGGTGCGCCATCGGCCGGCGCGTGCCCGCGTACGGAAACCAGATGCTGTCGCGCCAGCCGTAGCCTGAATGGCAGTCCACCGCAAAGCTGAGCGGGCGCGGCAGCAGTTCTTCCTGCACCACGCGCAGCAGCGCGCGGCTTTCCGCTTCCATCGGCGCGCCCGCCGGGCCGCGGTACCAGGGCAGCCACGCGCCGATGCGCTGGCCGCCGGCCAGGAAGGGCACACGCGCATCGGCGTCCTGCGGGCCATTGCGCATCAGGTCGACGCCGTTGGGGTTGGCGCGGGTGCCGGCCCACATGCCGCCGGGGTTGACGATCGGCATGAATACCAGCCGCACCGACTGCAGTTCGCGGTGCAGCAGCTCGTCCCACGCCAGCCGGCTCAGCACCGAGCGCAGGTAGTCCAGCACCAGCTGCGTGCCGATGCGTTCCAGCCCGTGGATGCCGCCGAAGATGCCGATCGCCGGCGCGCCCGGATCGCGGCTGCCGAGCGTGGCGACATGCACGCCGAAGCGATGGCCCTGCACCATGGTTTCGCAGACCACCCGCGTATCCAGCACGTGGCTGCCCGTATCCAGCAAGGCCAGCAGCTGGTCGTACTCGGGGAAGCCGGCGTGCGGATGCATGGGCTCAGGCGGCCGGCACGCCTGCCGTGCCGAACAGGTGCAAGACCGGCCAGCCGCGTGCCGCGGCCGCGTCCCGCAGCGTCGAATCCGGATTGACGGCGACCGGGTGGCCAACGCTTTCGAGCAGCGGCAGGTCGTTGCGGGAGTCGCTATAGAAGGTGGCCTGTGCCAGCGCCGTGTGCGCAATGCCCAGCGTGTCGAGCCACGCCAGCACGCGCAGCACCTTGCCAGGCCCAAAGGCCGGCACGCCGGCCAGCGCGCCGGTGAACTCGCCGTGCGCATCGTGTTCCGCCTCCACCGCCAGCAGGTGCGGCACGCCCAGCTGGCGCGCGATCGGCTCGGTGACAAAACGGCAGGTGGCGGTGACGATGCAGCACAGGTCGCCGGCGGAGAGGTGGCGGGCCAGCAGGTCGCGCGCCGCCGGCTGGATGGCGGGCACGATCACTTTGCGCATGAAGTCCGCGCGCCACTGCGTCAGTCGTTCACGCGGATGGCGCGCCAGCAGGCCCAGGGCAAAGCGCGCATGGGCGGCAAAGTCCAGCCGCCCCGCCTGGTAGGCCGCCAGCCAGCGCGTGTTGTGCGCATCGATTTCGGCAGCCTCGGCGCCGCCCACGGCAACGAGGTAGCGAGCCCATTCATACTCGCTGTCGAGCGGCAGCAGGGTGTGGTCGAGGTCAAACAGGGCGAGGCGGGGGGCAGCGGGCATGCGGGATAGCTCAGTTGGCGAAACCGGCAAGCTTGGCGCGGCGTGGTGACCGCGCGGTGATGAAGGACCCAAGTTTTCCGATACCGGCATTGGCGCTTTACCTTGCGCGGCAGGCATGCGGGTGTCAGGCGGCGTGGGTGGCGGCGGTCGGCTCGTCCAGCGCCACGCAGTCCAGGAAGGCGCCGACCAGCCGGGTCTCGCGCCGGCTCTGCAGGCAGTATAGGTATTCATGCAGCACCGGCGCGCCTTGTGCGAACGGCACCACGCGCAGCAGCGGGTCGCGCGGCACCTCGCCCAGCGGCACCACGCTGGCGCCCAGGCCCTGGCGGATGGCCTCGTAGATGGCCTCGCGGCTGCCGATCACGGTGTGCGGCGGCAGTTCCAGCCCGCACGCGGCCAGTGCCGTCTCGGTGGCCTTGCGCGTCATCGAGCCGTGCTCGCGCACCAGCAGGTGGCAGCCGCGCAGTTGCGGCAGCTCGACCTGCGCCAGCCGCGCCAGCGCATGGTCCGGATGGGCCACCAGCACCATCGGGTCCGTCGCCAGCCGGATGCAGGCAAGCCGGTCGTCGTCCACCGGGTGCGACGATACCGCGGCGTCGATGCGGTACTCGAACAGCGCCTCCAGCATCTGCTGCGAATTGCCGATGTCCAGGCTCACGTCGATCGCCGGGTAGCGCTGCCGGAACGCCGCCATCGTGCGCAGGATGTAGTAGGGGCCGGTGGCGCCGATGCGCAGGTTGCCGAAGCGCAGGTTGCCGGCGTTGCGCAGCAGGTAGTCGGCATTGCCTTCCTGCTGCATCAGCTGCTCGACCACCGGCATCAGCGCCACGCCCACGTCGCTCAGGTCGACGCGGCTGGCGCGGCGGTGGAACAGCTCAACGCCGTAGGTCTCTTCCAGCTGGCGGATGCGGCCGGTGACGGTGGGCTGGCTGATGCGCAGCTGCCTGGCCGCCATGGTGATGCTGCCCTGGCGTGCCACTTCGAAAAAGGTCATCAGCAGGTCGCCGAGCATGGTTATCCGCAGGAAAGTTGGGGGGCAGCCCGGACAGGTCCCGGACGACCGCGCAGTCTAGCGGGCCAATATGACAAAACGGCTACGCCCGCCCGCGGCCGGAGCGGCCGGGGGCGGGCGCAGCGCTGCCCGTCAGGCGACTTGCGCGTCAGCCGTTGAGGCCCATCGCCGGATCGGACACGCTGTCCTTGCCGGTCTCGATGCGGCCGGCGAAGCGGCGCGTGAAGCCGCCTTGCGCGGTGGTGACGGTGAAGTCGTACCAGTTGCCCTGGCGGGCCACGGGCCAGTGCTGCTGCAGCTGCATGCCGGCCGGCACCTCGTAGGTCCAGGGACCGTCGGTGCGGTAGGCGTTAGGCTGCACGGTGAAGGTGCAGGGGGCGCTGCCGGTGTTGATCATGTCCACGTACACCGCGGCATTGGCGATGTCATAGCAGACCCGGATCTCCGGCGCGCTGGCACCCGCCGCAGTCACGGCCCCCACGTTGCCGCGGAAGGCGCGGTGGAAGCCGTTGGGGCCAAGCACCCACAGGTCGTACTTGCCGTCGTCGCTGGCAAAGACGTCCCAGCTGCCATGCAGTTCCTTGCCCGGCTCGACCATGTAGCGGCGCGGCACGCGGTCCAGGTGCAGGCGGTCGTAGACGTGGAACACCGCCGCCGCGGTGCCGGTGTTGCTGAACAGCAGCCACACCGCGCGCTGGTCGCGGGCGTCTTCGCGGGCGCTTACGTGCAGCTCATAGGGCAGGGCGCGCGACGGGCGCGTGCCGGTGTCCTGCTGCGGCATCTGCTGGCTGCTGGCCGAAGGCAGCGGCACTTGCGGCAGCACGCCTTGCGCGGTGCGGATGGCATCGGCGCTGGCCTTGTCGCGGTTGGGCAGCGTGGGCAGCGGGTTGGTGTTCGGGCTGACGAAGTTGAAGGCCGAGGTCAGGTCGCCCGCCACCGCGCGGCGGAAGCTGCTGATATTGGTCTCGGCCACGCCAAAGCGGGCTTCCAGGAAGCGCAGCACCGAGGTGTGGTCGGACACCTGCGAGTTGACCCAGCCGCCGCGGCTCCATGGCGAGACCACGTACATCGGCACGCGCGGGCCGGGGCCGTAGGGGCGCTTGTCGACGTGGTACTCCGGCCTGACCTGTTGCGGGTCGAGCGTGGTGGCGCCGGCCAGCGTGTCGCCGTCGTAGGCGGGCGCGCACGGCGGCGGCACGTGGTCGAAGTAGCCGTCGTTCTCGTCAAAGTTGATCAGCAGCACGGTCTTGCTCCAGACCGCCGGGTTGGCGGTCAGGGCATTCAGCACCTCTTGCGTATACCACGCGCCCTGTACCGGGCTGGAAGGCCCGGGGTGCTCCGAGTACGTCGCCGGCGCCACGATCCACGACACCTGCGGCAGCTTGCCCGCGGCAACGTCGTCGCGCAGCGATTGCAGGAAGCCGCCGTCAGGCATGGTGTTGGCCACGCCCTTGAGCAGCGGGCTGATGGCGTCGTCGGCGCTGGTGTATGTCGGGTAGGGGCTGCCGTTGGCCTGGTTGCCGCGCGCGGCGTTGGCGTCGCGGTATTGCTTGAAGCCCGCAAGCGGGTTGTCGGTGAAGTTGTCCGGCATGTTCTGGTAGACCTTCCAGCTCACGCCGGCGGCTTCCAGGCGCTCCGGGTAGGTTTTCCAGGTGTAGGCCGGGGCCGACCCCGTGAACGAGTCGCCGCTGTTGTCGATCACCGGCCCGCCGTTGGCGCCGCCGGGGTCGTTGGTGCCGGTCCAGTGGAACAGGCGGTTGGAGTTGGTGCCGCCGTGGAAGCTGCAATGGTAGGCGTCGCAGACGGTGAAGGCATTGGCCAGCGCCACCTGGAAGTCCAGCTCGGCCTCGGTGTAGTAGCCCATCGACTGGGTCTGCTTGTAGGTGGGCCACTTGTTCATGCGGCCCAGGTCCCAGGCGTTCTGCGCATCCGGGTACGAGTGCGGCGTGCCGCTGACGCGCTGCGCATTGCCGGCGCTGCTGTCGAGGTGGTAGGGCAGCACGGTGCGGGTGGTGCTGCCGTTGGTATAGGTCTGCTGCCAGACGTTCAGGCCGCCCGCCAGCGGGATCGGGAAGCGGTCGCCAAAGCCGCGCACGCCGCGCAGCGTGCCGAAGTAATTGTCGAACGAGCGGTTTTCCTGCATCAGGATGACCACGTGCTCGACGTCGCGGATGGTACCGGTGGCGTTGTTGGCCGGGATTGCCAGCGCGCGGCGGATGGACGGCGGGAAGGCCGCCAGCGCGGCGGTGGCGGCGGCGCTGCCGCCGGCGAGTTTGAGGAAGTTGCGTCTGCTTTGCGGGTTCATGGATTCTGTGCCGGGTGGTTTCTGGAGGGGAGACGGGCCAGGCCCGGCTTCAGGGTGCGCAGCGCAGCTGCGGCTTCACGGCGGGCGTCTCGCCAGGCTGGTCGCTGCCATTCCCCTGGCCGGGGTTGCCGCCGGTACCCGGGGCACCCGGCGTAGTCGGTGCCGCGTTGGGCGAGCCGGTGGGGCTGTCGCCGGAGTCGCCGCCGCAGGCGGCGAG
>NZ_JBYSZW010000025.1:0-100888 GCF_058787575.1 Cupriavidus sp. FW305-3-2-15-C-LB2 | reverse complement strand
GGAGAAGTGGGGGAGGAGGTGTCGCCCGGCGGGGCAAGGTAGCGGGTGTAGCCGATCTCAAAGCGCGCAACCGTGGACATGGCAGGTCTCTCGATGCGGTTGTCTCGACAGGATCCGCTGGGACGGCCGCGAGGATCTTCGCAGCTATCCGCAGCAATGATCGCGTTGTGATCCCTGCCGTGCTTTTTGGGCGCGGGGGACTTGAGCTTGAGTGTAGGGCATTTGCGCGGCGCGCGCGGCGCAAAATTGTCTTGCTGCGCACAATGCGCGCGACAGCTGTCCCAAATGCAAGAAAGCGCCTGGCGGCGCTTTCTTGCTGGCGAGAGCGCGGTGGCTCAGCGCTGGTACGGCGGCTGCACGAAGCCCGCAAAGCGCTGCTGCGTCACGGCCTTGAACTCCGCCGACTCGTAGGCCTCTCGGATGTCCTTGACGAAGGGCTTGTTCAGGTCCGCCGTCTTCACCGCGACCAGGTTCATGTAATAGTCGGGAATCTTCTCCAGCGCCAGCGCCGAGGTCAGCTTCAGGCCGGAGGCCAGCGCATAGTTGCCGTTGACGAAGGCATAGTCCACGTCGTCGAGCGAGCGCGGCAGCTGGGCGGCTTCCAGCTGGATCAGCTTGAGCTTGTGCGGGTTGGCGTCGATGTCGCGCTCGCTGGCGCGGATCGGGTCGGTGCCCGGCTTGAGCGTGACCCAGCCGATCTGCTGCAGGATGGCGATGGCGCGCGCCAGGTTGGTGGGATCGTTCGGCAGCGACACGGTATTGCCGGGCTTCACCTCGGCCAGGCCCTTGTGCTTGCGGCTGTAGATGCCGATCGGCGCGGTCGGCACCTGGATCACGTCGGTCAGCGCCAGCTTGCGGTCGGCCGAGAACTTCTTCAGGTAGGCCACGTGCTGGAACGCATTGGCGTCGATGGCGCCGTCGGCCAGCGCCAGGTTGGGCTGCACGTAGTCGCTGAACTCAATGATGGTGACCTTGTAGCCGCGCTTTTCCAGCACCGGCTTCACGCCATAGCGGATCTGGTCGGCGTAGGGGCCGGCGGTGGCGCCGAAGCGGATTTCCTTCTTGTCCGGATCGGCCGCGCCCGCACCCTGCATCACGCCCAGTGCCAGCACCGCTGCCGCCAGCCGTGCGACGAAGCCGAATTTCCCGTATTGCATCTGATGCTCCCCGTTATGTTGTTGGAGGCCGGCAGCGTCCCGCCGCGGCGTCGGCTCATTGTATGGAAAGGCAGGCAATAGGCGAACGAGTTATTACGCATGGTCATATGCCGCTGGTGAATAAGGGCGCCGGCGCCTGGCTGCACTACGCTGAAGGACAGCGTCACCCGTATGGAGGCCGCCATGCCCGAACAACTTACCCGGCATCCCGAAGTCACGATCCAGGTCTTGCGCAGCGCCGGGGCCAGCTGCGGCGAGGGCGCTCCGCAGGCCATCCTCAAGGCCTGCCCGCGCGAGCGCTTCTGCAAGCTGCCGGGCGGGGAGATCTGCGTGTATGGCCTGGACGGGGCGCAGGCGATGACGCAGTTCACGGCTGCCGACTGGCAGTCGCTCGCGCCCCTTGCGCGGGGCCGTGCAGAGGTTGCGGCCGCGGCGGGCTGGGAGGGGACCACTGCCGCGGTGTTCATTGCCGGGCTTGCCGCTGGTGCGCTGGCGGCCGCAGCCCTGGCGCGCTGGCGGCGCAGCCGTGGCCGTGGTTGACGTGCCCGTGCTGGCACGGTGTTTGCGGCTTTCTCAGGTCATGACACCGATGCAGTCCGCCTCCAATCGTTTCCGCCGGCCAGGGCATGGCGCAGAGCGGCGCCTGTCGTGCGGGGCCGGCGCCATCCCGCGCGCGCGCGAAAGCGCACTGGCGGAAACTTTTATCCTGTTTGAAGCCGAGGCAGGCCAGAAATTGCATGCCGGGCTGGCGCGCGCAGGCCTGCATTCCTGCACATTCCTGACGCCGGTTTTGCGGTGCGCGGCGACGAGGGGAGGCGCGCAATGATGGGCGCGACGACCTTCTCGGCCATCCGCCAGCACGCGCACTGGCCCGCGTGGCGCCGTGCCATCGGCATCCTGTTCATTGCCGCGGTGCTGGCGCTGATCGCGCGCAAGCTGGGCACCATCGACTGGGACGCGGTGCTGGCCGCGCTGCGCGGCTTCAACGCCCGCACGCTGGCGCCGGCGGCGGCCTTCGTTGCGCTGAGCGGCTTGTTGTACAGCCAGTTCGACCGCCTCGGCTGCCACTATGCCGGACACCCGTTGCCGGCGCGGCGGGTGATGGCGATCTCTTATGTCAGCTACACGCTCAGCCTCAACCTCGGGGCCACGCTGGGCGGCGCGGGCGTGCGCTATCGGCTGTACACGCGCGCCGGGCTGACCCTGCCGCAGATCTGGAGCCTGTTCGTGGTGGTGGTGAGCAGCAACTGGCTCGGCTATGCCTTGCTGGCGGGGGGCATCCTGGTGGCGCAGCTGGTGGTGCTGCCGCCCGAGTGGGGCGTTCCCGCCGCGCTGACACGGGTGCTGGGCGCGCTGATGCTGGCGGTGCCGGCTGCCTACCTGGCTGCCTGTGCCACCTGGCACGGCCGGCACCGGACCGTGCGCGACCACGATATCTACGTTCCGTCGGTCGGCTTCGCGGCGCTGCAAATCCTCTTGTCGGCGGCGCACTGGATGGCGATGGCGGCGATCCTGTTTTCGCTGCTGCATACGCATGCGGGGTACTTCACGGTGCTTGGGGTATTGCTCGCGTCGGGGCTGGCGGGCGTGGTGGTGCGGATCCCCGGGGGCCTCGGCGTGATCGAGACCGTGTTCCTGACGATGCTGGGCGGCCAGGTGCCGCACGGGCTGCTGCTGGCGGCGCTGATTGCGTATCGCGCGATGTATTACCTGATTCCGCTGATGATCGGGGCGATCGGCTACTTTGTGCTGGAGGCGCACGGCAAGCGTGGTGGGGGGTAGGTTGTGCTGGCGGTATGCGACCGCCTGCCCTCACCCCCTGCCCCTCTCCCGCGAGCGGGAGAGGGGAGCAAACCAGCGGGTCGCTCTGACGTCGGTAGCCTGCGGTCAGGCCGCCGCCAGCGCGCGATCCAGGTCCTCGATCAGGTCATCGATATGCTCGATGCCGACCGACAGCCGCACCATGTCCTCACTGACGCCCGCTGCCTTCAGTTCCTCCGCATTGAGTTGCCGATGCGTGGTCGACGTCGGATGCGTGGCCAGCGACTTGGCATCGCCGATGTTGACCAGCCGCGTGAACAGCTGCAGCGCGTCCAGGAAGCGCGCACCGCCTTCACGGCCGCCTTGCTTCAGGCCGAACGACAGAATGCCGGGACCGCGCCCACCCAGGTACTTCTGCACCAGCGCGTGGTCGGCATGGTCGGGCAGGCCGGCAAAGTTGACCCAGTCCACCTTGGCATGCTGCTGCAGGTGGCGGGCAATCGCCAGCGCGTTCTCGGTGATGCGGTCCAGCCGCAGCGCCAGGGTTTCGATGCCTTGCAGGATCAGGAAGGCATTGAACGGCGACAGCGCCGCGCCGGTATTGCGCAGCGGCACCACGCGCGCGCGGCCGATATAGGCGGCCGGGCCCAGCGCCTCGGTGTAGACCACGCCGTGATAGGAGACGTCGGGCTCGTTCAGGCGCTTGAAGCGTTCCTTGTGCTGGGCCCAGGGGAACTTGCCGCTGTCGATGATGGCGCCGCCGACGCTGTTGCCGTGGCCGCCCAGGTACTTGGTCAGCGAATGCACCACGATATCCGCGCCATGCTCGAACGGACGGCACAGGTAGGGCGACGGCACCGTGTTGTCGACGATCAGCGGCACGCCGTGGTTGTGCGCCACGCGCGCGATGGCTTCGATATCGACCACGTTGCCGAGCGGGTTGCCCACCGACTCCACGAAGATCGCCTTGGTGCGCGCGTCGATCAGGTCGCCGAAGCTGGCCGGGTTGCGGCCATCGGCAAAGCGGGTCTCGATGCCGGACTGCGGCAGCGTGTGCGCCAGCAGGTTGTAGGTGCCGCCATAGAGCTGGCTCGACGAGACGATGTTGTCGCCGGCCTCGGCAATGGTCTGGATCGCATACGTGATTGCCGCCATGCCGGACGCCAGCGCCAGCGCGCCCACGCCGCCCTCGAGCGCGGCCAGGCGCTGCTCGAGCACGTCGTTGGTCGGGTTCATGATGCGGCTGTAGATATTGCCGGCCACCTTCAGGTCGAACAGGTCGGCGCCGTGCTGGGCGCTGTCGAAGGCGTAGGCCACCGTCTGGTAGATGGGCACGGCCACCGCGCGCGTGGTGGGATCGGGCGAATAGCCGCCATGGACGGCCAGGGTTTCGAGTCTCATCTTCTTCTCTCTTCGTCTCGCTGTTGGGTGCCGGACCGGCGCGACGGGGCAGTGCCTGCCATGGCGCCGGGCATGCCGAGCGGTGCGCCGCGCGGGCGCACCAGGCCGTGCGATGGTACCAGCCGGCCCGCGCACGCCCCTGCGGCGTGGCCGCTATGGTTGCCGACGGCGCTCGCGCGAGGCAAGGAAGCTTATTGCATTTGGATATGCGCGGCGCCGCAGCGCAGCGGTCATGCCCCGACCGCGAGCGGTGGTTCGACCTGCCGCCAGCGCAGGTTCTCGGGCCGGCGCAGCCCCAGGTGCTCGCGCAGCGTGGTGCCCGTATAGCGCTCGCGAAAGAGCCCGCGCCGGCGCAGTTCCGGCAGCACCAGTTCGATGAAGTCATCGAGCCCGCCCGGCAGCCAGGGCGGCATCACGTTGAAGCCGTCGGCGGCCTCACCCTCGAACCACGCCTGCAGCTGGTCGGCGATGGACTGCGGCGTGCCGTGGATCGACCAATGGCCGCGCGCGGTGGCCACGCGCAGGCACAGCTGGCGGATGGTGAGCCCGTCGCGACGGGCCAGGCCGGTAACCAGCTGGAAGCGGCTCTTGGCGCCGTTCGGTTCGGCCAGGTTGTCGGGCAGCGGGCCGTCCAGCGGATAGCCGCTCAGGTCGATCCCGCCCAGGTGCTGCGACAGCAGGGCCAGCCCCACCGATGGATGGATCAGGCTTTGCAGCGCTTCGAACTTCTCCTGCGCCTCGGCCTCGCTGCGGCCCACCACCGGGAACACGCCAGGCAGGATCTTGAGTTGATCAAACGTGCGGCCATAGCGCGCGAGCCGCGCTTTCAGGCCACGATAGAAGGCCTGCGCATCGGCCAGCGACTGCTGCGCGGTGAAGATGACCTCGGCGGTGCGGGCCGCCAGTTCCTGCCCGGCCTCCGACGAGCCAGCCTGCACGATCACCGGATGGCCCTGCGGCGGGCGCGCGACGTTGAGCGGTCCGCGCACCTGGAAGTGCGCGCCGCGATGGTCGAGCGTGTGCAGCTTGTCCGCATCGAAATGCCGGCCGCTGTCCTTGTCATACAGGAAGGCATGGTCCTCCCAGGTGTCCCACAGCCCGGTGACCACGTCGACAAACTCTTCGGCGCGGGCGTAGCGATCCGCGTGCGCGGGATGACGTTCGAGGCTGAAGTTGCGCGCTTCGGCATCCGACCACGACGTCACCACGTTCCAGCCCGCGCGGCCGCCGCTGAGGTGGTCGAGCGAGGCGAACTTTCGCGCCACATGAAAGGGCTCGTTGTAGGTGGTGGAGACGGTCGCCACCAGGCCGATGCGCTGCGTCACTGCCGCCAGTGCCGACAGCAGTGTCAGCGGCTCGAAGGTGGCGGCGCGCGCGGTGCGCGGCAGGGTGGCATCATCCATGCCGCGGATGGCAACGCCGTCCGCCAGGAACAGCGCATCGAACCCCGCGGCCTCGGCGCGCTGCGCCAGCGCGATGTAGTGCGCCAGGTTGCGCCCGGCATCGGCCTGCGCGCCCGGATGGCGCCACCCGGCGACATGGTGCCCGGTGGCCTGGAGAAAGGCGCCCAGATGCAGCTGGCGCGCCGGCTTTTGCTGTGACATGGATCGTGCTCCCCGGAAGCAACTGGCTAAATCAGGCCGCTTGCCGTTGCGCGGCACCGGCGGACTGGTTGGCCGGCGCCGCGCCTTCGTTGCGCCCGCCCGCCTTCACCGCCTTGCTGCAGCGGCCATCCACGCCGACCGGGATGTCGCCGGCCACGGTGGCCCGGCGTACCACGCGGTGCGCGTCGCCATAGTCGTTGATGGCGTAGTGCTGGGTGGCGCGGTTGTCCCAGATGGCGACGTCGCCCGCGCGCCAGCGCCAGCGCACGGTGTTCTCCAGCCGGTGCACATGGCCCTGCAGCACGGCAATCAGGTGCGCCGAATCGGCCGACGAGTAGTCCAGCAGCTTCTTGACGAAGTGGCCCAGCACCAGCGTGCGTTCACCGGTTTCCGGATGCACGCGCACCACCGGGTGCTCGGTCTCGTAGAGCGCCGAGGTAAATAGCTCGCGGTAGCGCTTCAACCCTTCGTCGCTCGGATTGACGCGCGTGGCCGCGTAGTCGTAGTCGTTGGTGTGCAGTGCCCACAGCTTGTCGGCCAGTTCGCGCAGCGGCTCGGGCAGGTCCTGGTACGCGGCAGCGGTGTTGGCCCACACCGTGTCGCCGCCGGCGGCGGGAACGGTCACGGCGCGCAGCACCGAGACCGCGGGGTAGGCCAGGTCGAAGGTCACGTCGGTATGCCAGGAATTGGCGCGGCCGCCGTGCTGCGAGTCGAGCTCAAGCAGTTGCGTGCCGTCGCGCGAGGGCACGGTCGGGTGCGGCACGGTGTCGCCGAACAGGCGCGCAAAGCCCTGCTGCGCGGCATCGTCCAGATGGACCTGGTCGCGGAAGAACAGCACCTTGTGCCTGAGCAAGGCTGCGCGGATGGCGGCGAAGGTGGCGGGCGGCAGGTCGCCGTGCAGCGCGACGCCGCGGATCTCGGCGCCGATGCGGCCGGCAACCGGGTGGATGTCGAGCTGGACGGTCTGGTCTTGCGTGGCGTTGGCTTGGGTCATCGCGAAGCTCCGGGGATGTAAGAGGGTTGGGTCAGGCGAGTTCAGGTTCGGGGGTCCGCTGCACGACAGGCTCCTGCCCGGCGAATTCGCGCAGCACGGCATCGCGCACGCGCGCGAAGGGAAGTCCGGCGCGTTCGCGCGGATGCGGCAGGTCCACCGGCAGGATGCGGCGGATGCGGCCGGGCCGGGGTTCCATCACCACCACGCGGTCGCCCAGGAAGACGGCTTCCTCGACGTCGTGGGTGACCAGGATCATGGTGATGCCCTCGGCCTGCCAGATGCGCTGCAGTTCCTGCTGCAGGTAGGCCCGCGTCATCGCGTCGAGCGCGCCGAAGGGCTCGTCGAGCAGCAGGATCTCGGGGCGCGTCACCAGTGCCCGCGCAATCGCCACGCGCTGCGACATGCCGCCAGAGAGCTGGTGCGGATAGGCCTGCTCGAAGCCGCGCAGGCCAACCAGCGCGATATGCTCGGCAACGTTGCGGTCTTTCTCCGCGTCGCTGCCCGGCGTGTTGAGCAGCGCCAGCCGGATGTTCTGTTCCACCGACAGCCATGGGAACAGGCGATGCTCCTGGAACACGATGCCGCGCTGCAGGCTGGTGCCCGATACGCGCTTGCCGTCCAGCAGGATCTTGCCGCGGTAGTCCTCTTCCAGGCCCACCACCAGCCGCAGCAGGGTGGACTTGCCGCAGCCGCTGGCGCCGACGATGCTGACGAACTCTCCCGGGGCGATGGTCAGGGTGATGTCCTCGAGCACGGGCAGCGCCCGGCCCTCGACTTCGTACTGCTTGTGCAGGTGCGCGATGCTTAGCGTGCCGGCATGTGGCATTTGCGGTCTCCGTTCAATAAGGTGCAGCGTGGCTCAGCCCGCTGCCACCGAGCGCCCGCGCCAGGCGAGCAGGCGCGATTCGATGCGGCTGGCAATCCAGTTCAGCGTGAAGCCGACCAGGCCGACCACGATCACGCCGAAGATCACCAGGTCCATCCAGAAGTTCTCGCGGCCGTCGGTCATGGTGTTGCCGATGCCCTTGCCGGATACCAGCAGGTACTCGGCGCCGAGCGTGGCCAGCCACGCATAGATCAGCCCCAGGTGGATGCCGGCGAAGATCGACGGCGCCGCCGACGGCAGCACCACGCGCCACAGCACCTGGGTGCGGCTGAATCGCAGGACGCGTGCAACCTCGAGCAGGTCCGCCGGCACGGCGCGGATGCCTTCGAAGGTGTTCAGCACCACCGGGAAGAATGCGGCCAGCGACAGGAACACCACCTTGGCGGCATCGCCCAGCCCGAACCAGACCGAGATCAGCGGGATCCATGCAAACAGCGAGATCTGCTTGACCGTGTGAAAGCTCGGACCGACCATGCGTTCGAACAGGCGCGACAGGCCCAGCGCCGTGCCGAACACCAGCCCGGCGCTGGCGCCGATGGCAAAGCCGGCCAGGTCGCGCCACAGGCTGGCGGCCAATGCCGTGGCCAGCGCGCCGCTCTGCAGCTGGCGCACCGCGGTGTCCCAGACGCTGGATACCGGCACCAGCAGCGGCGAAGTGGTCCAGCCAAAGCGCACGGCGGCCCACCACAGCGCGAGCAGCGCGAGCGGCAGCACCCAGCCGCGCAAGGCGCGGTGCAGGCGAATACGGGGGCGGATAGCGGACGTGGTCATCGCGGCCTCGCCTCAGAAGCCCGGCTTGCGCCAGCGCAGCACCGCGCCTTCGGCCAGCGCCAGCGTCTTGTCCAGCGCAAAGCCCACCACGCCCACCACCACCACGGCGGCCAGCACCATGTCGAGCTGGAACAGCTGGCGCCCGTAGACGATCATGTAGCCCAGCCCCTCGGACGAGGCCAGCAGCTCCACCACCACCAGCGCCAGCCACGCGTGCGTGAGGCCGTAGCGCACGCCGTTCCACACCGGCGCGGCCGCGGCGGGCAGCACCACGCGCGACAGCGTCTGCCAGCGCGTGAGCTGCAGCACCCGCGCCACTTCCAGGTAGCGGGTCGGCACGCTGCCGATGCCCTTGTACGTGTTCAGCGCCACCGGCACGAAGGCGGCCTTGGCGATCAGGATCACCTTGAGCGCTTCGTCGATGCCGACCAGCAGCATCAGCAGCGGCAGCCAGCCCAGCACCGGCACCTGGCTGAACGCCTTGAAGGTCGGGTAGACGTAGTCGCGCAACGTCGGCGACAGGCCCATGGCCGCGCCCAGCGCCAGGCCGCCGGCCAGCCCCACGGCGAAGCCGCCGGCCACGCGCAGCGCGCTGATGGCCAGGTTGGCCTGCAGTTCCCCGCTTTGCCAGAGGTCGGCCAGCGTGCGTGCGACGTCTTCGGGTGCGGGCAGCACCTGCGGCGGAATCCAGGCATTGCGGGCGGCCACGTACCAGACCAGCAGCAGCGCCAGCGGCACCGGCCAGGCCAGCAGCCAGCGTGTGGCATCCCGCCAGCGCAGTGGCTTGCGTGAGGAAGGCGCGCGCGGTGCTGCTGCGGCGGGCAGTGAAAGCGATTCGGCGACGGACATGGTGTCAGGCTCCCAGGATCTTGCCGTTGGGCTGGTAGACGGGCCAGTAGCTCTGCAGGCTCAGGTCGTTGAGTGCGGCCTTCAGGAAGCGCTGGTCGATCCACTGGTCCACGTCAAAGCGCGTACGGCTCAGCTTGAAGCGATAGGCCTGCTCGACCGCATCCTTGTAGCGGCTGACCAGGAAGGGATCGAAATTCGGGTTCAGCCGCACCCGCAGCGGCTCGCCGTCGAAGTCCTCCTTCCAGTGGTCATAAGGCGTACCCGCGCGCGCCCAGGTGCGCAGCACCTCCTCGCGATGGCTCTCGTCCGAGGCCCACCGCGCCGCCTCGACCGCGGCCTTCACCAGGTGCTGCGTGGCTTCCGGATAGCGCCCGGCGAAATCGTCGCTCACCAGCACGTGGCTTTGCCGTGTGTAGATCGGCGACTGGTTCTTGCTGGAGTACAGGATGCGCACCGCGCCCTTATCGCGCAGGCGCAGGATGTCCATGGCGCCGATGGCGGCGTCGATGTCGCGCGTGGACAGCGCCGCCAGGTAGCCGGCCGTGTCCAGGTTGAGCAGGCGCAGGTCCTTGTCCGACAGCCCGTTCGCTTCCAGCAGGCGCAGCGCCGGCAGATGCATGTTGGTGCCCTTGAACAGCGACACGCGCTTGCCGCGCAGGTCGCTGACCGTCTTCAGCGGCGAATCGGGCGGCACCCCCACGTAGATGTTGGCGCGCACTCCAGTGGCCAGCACCAGCCGCGTCTTCAGGCCCGCGGAGCGCGCCACGATGGACGGCAGGTCGCCCTGCAGCGCGAAGTCGAGCTGGCGGTTGGCCAGCGCCTCGTTGACGGCGGGGCCGGCGCCCTTGAAGAAGAACCACTCCACGCGCGTGCCGGTCGGCTTGAACGATTCCTCGAGCCAGCCGCGCGCATGGGCAATCGCCAGCGAACTGCCGGCAAAGCTGGGCGGGGTGCCGGTGGCGGGCTGGGCCACGCCGACGCGGATCACGTCGGGCCGCGCGGCCGGGCTGGCGCTGAACGCGGACAGCGGCGACAGCGACGCGGCCATGCCCAGCCCGGACCAGGCCGCGCAGCGCAGCAGCTCGCGGCGGGTCAGCGTGGGTGCGGCGGTGGCATCGGGGCGCGGGGTCATCATCATGCAGACCTTCTTGAAGTGGAGGACGGCTCCACGATAAGCGGCGCGGCGCGCGGACCTGAACGAATGATTCCGGCTTTGGTTATCGGCCCCGCGCATATGGCGCGCAGCGCGGCGTTGGCATATCGGCATGCATTCTTCTTCGTTGGCCGAGTGCCGGTGCTGTCCTACAGTCTGCGCATTTTGATCGCTACCAGACTGACCACGCCCTCACGATGAGCAATGACCTGACTTCCGGCCGCCGGCGCTTCCTGCAGCGCGGGGCGGTGCTGGGCGCCGCCGCGGCCGGCGCCGCCACTGCGGCGCGCGCTGAGCCCCTGACGGTTGCGCCGTGGACGCGCACGCCGGGCGAGCCCGTGCTGTGGCATGCCTACGGCCAGCCGTCCCCGTTCGAGAAAGACGTGGTGCGGCGCAGCCGCAGCGCGGCGCCGCTTCCCGGCGCCAACTCGTCGATGACGCCGCTGCAGGATCTGCGCGGCATCATCACGCCGACCGGGCTGGTGTTCGAGCGCCATCACGCCGGCATCCCGCTGATCGACCCGGCGCAGCACCGGCTGGCGGTGCACGGGCTGGTGGCGCGCCCGCGCATCTTCACCATGGACGACCTGGTGCGCCTGCCGTCGGTATCGCGCATCCATTTCCTGGAGTGCTCGGGCAACACCGGACGCGAGTGGAAGGCGCCCGGCGCCAAGTCCGTGCAGATCAGCCACGGTCTGCTGTCTTGCTGTGAGTGGACCGGCGTGCCGTTGTCCGTGGTGCTCGAGGAAGTCGGCGTGGCGCCGGATGCGGCCTGGGTGCTGGCCGAAGGCGCCGATGGCGCAGCCATGACGCGCAGCGTGCCGCTGGCCAAGGCGCTGGAAGATGCAGTGCTGGTCTATGCGCAGAACGGCGAGATGCTGCGGCCCGAGCATGGCTATCCGCTGCGGCTGTTCCTGCCGGGCTATGAGGGCAACATGTCCATCAAGTGGCTGCGGCGCCTGAAGCTGGGGCGCGCGCCGTTCATGTCGCGCGAAGAGACGTCGAAGTACACGGACTCCTTGCCCGACGGCAGCGCGCGGCAGTTCACCTTCCTGATGGACGTGAAGTCCGTGATCACCTTCCCCGCGCCGGATCACAGACTGCGTGAGCGCGGGTTCTATGAGATCTCGGGCCTGGCGTGGTCGGGCCATGGGCGCATCCGCCGCGTCGAGGTGTCGGTCGACGGTGGCCGCAGCTGGCGCGAGGCGCAGTTGCAGGAGCCGGTGCTGGACCGCGCGCTGGTGCGCTTCCGCCTGCCGTGGCGCTGGGATGGCGGGCCAGCTTCGCTGGAGAGCCGCGCTATCGACGAAGCCGGCAACGTCCAGCCCACGCCGGACCAGTTGGTGGCCGCGCGCGGCGTGGCTTCCACCTATCACTACAACGCGATCCAGCGCTGGCGCGTGGCCGCGGACGGGAGTATTGCCAATGCGCGCGCTTGAACGAATCAGTGGTGCTGCCGCCGCGCTGGCGCTGGCTTGCGCGGCCCAAACGGTCCTTGCGCAGACCTACGGCATAGGCCGCCCCGCCAGCGAGCGCGACCTTGCCGCGTGGAATATCGACGTGACCCCGGACGGCACGGGCCTGCCGCCGGGCAGCGGCACGGTCGCGCGTGGCCAGCAGGTCTATGCGCAGCACTGTGCCGCATGTCACGGCGTCAATGGCGAAGGCAAGCCGGCGGATGCGCTGGTGGGCGGGCAGGGCACGCTGAAGGACGCCGCCAGGGGCAAGGACCCGGTCAAGACCATCGGCAGCTTCTGGCCTTATGCGACCACGGTATTCGACTTCATCAACCGTGCCATGCCCTACAACGCGCCGCAGAGCCTGGCACCGGACGAGGTCTATGCCGTCACCGCGTGGCTGCTGCACAAGAACGGCATCCTGCCCGCGGATGCGGTGCTGGACGCGCGCACGCTGCCGCAGGTGAAGATGCCGAACCGCGATGGCTTTGTCGCCGACGCGCGCCCGGATACGGCCAACGTGCCGTGCCGCAGCGCTTGCCCCGGCAAGCCCTGATGGCTGGCAAATGTCGAGACATGGATATGCGATAAGCGGATAAGGGCCAGCAATATGATTCGTTGACGGTGCAATGGCCGGCTCTCTACAGTGCAAGCTTGTACGCGGCATCCCGGATGCCGTATCGGTTTCCCCCGTGCCAGAGCTTGCCATGACGACCGCAACCGCCCACGCCAGTGTTTCGCGCCAGCAGAGCGCGCCGCTTTCCACCGCATTGTCAGCAGACGCGGGCAACTTCGAGATCCGTCCGCTGGACGCGCCGCTGGGCGCGGAAGTGATCGGACTCGACTTGTCGCAGCCGCTGTCCGACGCGGATTTTGTCCGCATCCATCGCGCCCACCTCGACTACCACGTGGTGGTGTTCCGCGACCAGCAGATCACGCCCGTGCAGCAGATCGATTTCAGCCGCCGCTTCGGGCCGTTGCAGATCCACGTGCTGCACCAGTTCCAGCTGCCGGGCCATGCGGAAGTGCTGGTGGTGTCCAACGTGGTCGAGAACGGCAAGCCGATCGGGCTCGGCGATGCCGGCCACTTCTGGCATTCGGACCTGTCGTACAAGGAAAAGCCCAGCCTCGGTTCGCTGCTGCATGCGCGCGAGCTGCCCGCCGAAGGCGGCGACACGCTGTTCGCCAACATGCATCTGGCCTGGGACACGCTGCCGTCGGCGCTGCAACGCGCCGTCGATGGCCTGCACGCCGAGCACACCTACCTGGCGCGCTATGCCGAGTTGCAGCAGCGCAGCCCGTGGCGGCCCGACCTGACGCCGGAGCAGATCGCGCAGGTCAGGCCGGTGCTGCAGCCGGTGGTGCGCACCCATCCGGAGACAGGGCGCAAGGCGCTCTTTGTCAGCGAGCACTTCACCACCCGCATCGTCGGCCTGCCCGAGCAGGAAAGCCGCGACCTGCTGGACCAGTTGTTCGCGCACAGCGTCAAGCCCGCCCACATCTACCGCCACCAGTGGCAGCCACATGACCTGGTGTTCTGGGACAACCGCTCGCTGCTGCATCTTGCCGCGGGCTGTCCGCCGGAACAGCGGCGCGTGATGTACCGCACCACCATCGAAGGCGACGTGCCGCGCTGAAGGCGGCAACGGTGTCGCAAGTCATCCCAGGGCGCTCGCAGCGGCGAGCGCCAATCCACTGTATTCCCCGGAGTTCTGTCATGTTTTCTCGTTTTTCCCGCAAGCTCGGCCTGCTGGCGCTGAGCGCCGGCCTGGCCATCACCGGCAACGCGCACGCCGAAGGCAAGCTGCGCATCGCCGAGCAGTTTGGCGTGGTCTACCTGCTGCTCAACGTGGCGCGCGACCAGCAGCTGATTGAAAAGCACGGCAAGCAGCAGGGTGTCGACATCAAGGTCGAATGGACGCAACTGTCGGGCGGCGCCGCGGTCAATGACGCGCTGCTGTCCGGTGCCATCGATATCGCCGGCGCCGGCGTGGGCCCGCTGCTGACGCTGTGGGACCGCACCCACGGCAAGCAGAACGTGCGGGGCGTGGCATCGCTGGGCAACTTCCCGTACTACCTGGTCAGCAACAACCCCAAGGTGAAGTCGATTGCCGACTTCACCGAGAAGGACCGCATCGCGCTGCCGGCGGTGGGCGTTTCGGTGCAGTCGCGCGTGCTGCAACTGGCTGCGGCCAGGCAATGGGGCGACAAGGAATACAACCGCCTCGACAAGTGGACCGTGGCGGTGCCGCACCCGGATGCCGCCGCGGCGATCATTTCCGGCGGCACCGAGATCACCGGCCACTTCGGCAATCCGCCGTTCCAGGAGCAGGAACTGGCGGGCAACCCCAACGCGCGTATCGTGCTGAATTCGTATGACGTGCTGGGCGGTCCGAGTTCTTCCACGGTGCTGTACGCGACCGAGAAGTTCCGCAGCGACAACCCCAAGACCTATCGCGCCTTCGTCGATGCGCTGGCCGAGGCCGCGGCCTTCGCCACCGCCAATCCGGAAGCGGCCGCCGACATCTACCTGCGGCAGAGCAAGGCCAAAACCGACCGCGCGCTGCTGCTGCGCGTGCTGAAGAATCCGCAGGTGCAGTTCCGCGTGGCGCCGCAGAACACCTTTGCGCTGGCCGCTTTCATGCACCGCGTTGGCGCGATCCGCAACCAGCCCAAGTCCTGGCAGGACTACTTCTTCCAGGACCCGGTCACCGCGCAGGGGAGCTGAGCATGGCCACCCATAACCTGCGCGTGGTGTCGGAGCGCGCCACGCCGTTGCTGCAGGTCGATGGCGTGTCGCTGGAATACCGGACGCCCGAGCGCATCGTGCGCGCCACCCATCGTGTCAGCTTCGACGTGCATGCCGGCGACCGCTTCGTGCTGCTGGGCCCGTCCGGCTGCGGCAAGTCCACGCTGCTGAAGGCGGTTGCCGGGTTCGTTCCGCCCAGCGAGGGCGAGATCCGGCTTGAAGGCCGGCGTGTGCTGCAGCCCGGCCCGGACCGCATCGTGGTGTTCCAGGAGTTCGACCAGCTGCCGCCGTGGCAGACGGTGGCGCAGAACGTGATGTTCCCGCTGCGGCAGGCGCGCAAGCTGTCGCGGGCGGAGGCGCGCGAGCTGGCGCTGGACAGCCTGGACAAGGTGGGGCTGGCCGGTTTTGCCGATGCCTATCCGCATACGCTGTCGGGCGGCATGAAGCAGCGCGTGGCGATCGCGCGCGCGCTGGCGATGCGCCCCAAGGTGCTGCTGATGGACGAGCCCTTTGCCGCGCTGGACGCGCTCACGCGCCGGCGCATGCAGGAAGAGCTGCTGGCGCTGTGGGACGACGCGGCCTTCACGCTGCTGTTTGTCACGCATTCGATCGAAGAGGCGCTGGTGGTGGGCAGCCGCATCCTGCTGCTGTCGCCGCACCCGGGCCGCGTGCGCGCGGAACTCAACAGCCACCAGTTCAGCCTGGCCAGCCAGGGCGGCGCCGAATTCCAGGCCGCCGCGCAACGCATCCATACCTTGCTGTTCGACGAGCCCGCCGCCGAGGCCGCGCCGCGTGCGCGCAGCGCGGCGGGCCGCTGAACCGGGACATCGCATCATGACGCAACCGACACTGACACTGGCCAACACGCTTCGGCCCGAATACGAACGCGAGCCTGAACCCTTCACCGAAGCCCCGCTTGCGCGCGCGCTGCCGTGGCACCAGCGCCTGTGGCAACACGGCTGGCTGCGCAAGGCGGTGATCCTGCTGGCGCTGGGGCTGATCTGGGAGCTGGTGGCGCGCGTGCAGGACAACGACCTGCTGCTGCCGTCATGCCTGGCCACGATGCGCGCCTTCGGCGACGCGGTGGCCAGCGGCGAGCTGCCGGGCAAGGCGGCGATTTCGCTGTCGGTGCTGCTGCGCGGCTATGCGGCCGGCATCGTGCTGGCGTTCGTGCTGACCTCGCTGGCGGTGTCCACGCGCTTCGGGCGCGATGTGCTGGACACGCTCACCGCCATGTTCAATCCGCTGCCGGCGATCGCGCTATTGCCGCTGGCGCTGCTGTGGTTCGGGCTGGGCACCAAAAGCCTGGTCTTCGTGCTGGTCCATTCGGTGCTGTGGCCGCTGGCGCTGAACATGTACGCGGGCTTCCGGGCGGTGCCGCCGACGCTGCGCATGGCGGGCCGCAACTACGGCCTGCGCGGGCTGCGCTATGTCGCGCTGGTGCTGGTGCCGGCGGCGCTGCCGGCGATCCTGTCGGGCCTGAAGATCGGCTGGGCCTTTGCGTGGCGCACGCTGATCGCGGCCGAGCTGGTGTTCGGCGCGTCGTCGGGGCAGGGCGGGCTGGGCTGGTTTATCTTCCAGAACCGCAATGAGCTCTACACCGACCGCGTTTTTGCAGGGCTGGCCGCGGTGATTCTGATCGGACTGCTGGTGGAGGGACTGGTGTTCACCACGCTGGAACGGCTGACGGTGCGCCGCTGGGGCATGCAGCAGTAGCCGCCCGCTTGCCCCGTGCCGGCATGGGGCGTAGGCTACGCCTCCGGTACGCAACCGGAGCCCGCCCATGACCGCCATCCACCAGGCCGCCGCACAGGGATTCGCCAGCCAGGCCGATACCTACGCGCGCGGACGCCCCGAATATCCCGCTGAAATCGACGCCTGGCTGCGCGGCACGCTGGGTCTGCGCGCCGGCCGCACCGTGCTGGACCTGGGCGCTGGCACCGGCAAGTTCACGCGCCGGCTGGCGGAGACCGGCACGACGGTGATCGCAGTCGAACCGGTGGCGCAGATGCGCGCTCAGCTGGCCGTGGCGCTGCCGTCGGTACAGGCGCTGGAAGGCAGTGCCGAGGCCATTCCGCTGGCCGATGCCAGCGTCGATGCCGTGGTCTGCGCGCAGGCCTTCCACTGGTTTGCCAATGCGGGCGCGATGGCGGAAATCGGCCGCGTGCTGCGCCCTGGCGGCCGGCTCGGGTTGGTATGGAACGTGCGCGATGAAAGCGTGGACTGGGTGGCGCAGCTGACAGCCATCATGACGCCGTATGAAGGCGACGCGCCGCGTTTCTACAGGGGTGACTGGAAGCGGGTCTTTCCCGCCGAGGGCTTTGGGCCGCTGGCGCTGCAGTGCCTGCCCTACACGCATGTGGGGGCGCCGCAGCAGGTGATCGTGGACCGGGTGATGTCGGTGAGCTTCATTGCCGCGCTGCCGGCGGCGGAGCAGGCCCGCGTGCGCGCACGGCTGCAGGCGGTCATCGACGGGCATCCCGCGCTGGCGGGCCGTGCCGAGGTTGCCTTCCCTTATCGCACCGAGGCCTATTGCTGCGAACGGCTGGCCTGACGCTACATCGTCGCCTGCCGCACCCAGAATGCGGCGCCGTAGCGCGCAATGGCGCCGGGCTCGGCTTCCCGGGCCGCCGCGGCAGGCTGGCTGGCACGGATGCCCGCCTCGATCTGGTCCCAGATGGCCAGCATGGCGACGACCTTGGGCAGTGCGGTCACGCCCGTGGATGTCGGCAGCCAGTCCGGGCTGCAAGTGCTGAACAGCGGCTTGCCGAGCGCGGCCTCGAGGCCGCGGATGTGGTAGTACAGCCGTTGCGGATGGATGCGCAGCGCTTGCGCGGCGCGGACGGCATCACGGTGCTGCATCACTGCGACATAGGCGCGCAACGACAGGAAGCTGACGCGCCGGTTGCTGGATGGGTAAGCCATGGCTGGGCCGTGGCCGGGGCATGCTTGGCAGTTGACTGAAAGCACGGTGCCCGGCGAATCGAAAGGAAATCGATCGTAGCGGGACGCAGGCAGGCTGGAGGGTGCGGTTTTCCGAAATGATCCGGGGAAATTTCTGCAATGTGGGGTGGCGTGCGCCGGGCTCAGTGCATTGGCAAATGGCCGATCGCGGTCAGTGCCTGCACCACCTCGGGCGACAGGCGGCGTTCCCTGCATGGCACGCCCGCGGTCTCGAGCGTGGTCCACAGGTCTGCGTCGCCGGTGACGATACGCTGCCGCAGGTGGGCCAGGTATGTGTACTCCGCGGAAGTCAGCGGGCGCGGGGCACTACGCAGGTCATCCAGGATGGCGCCAAGCGAGAGAGCGGGAACGGTCATACCAGGGTCGGGAAAAGCACGGCGGTGAGACATTGCAGCGAGGGTACGGAAAGCAGCGCAGGGATTGCGCGAAGGTCAGCAACACATGATTTTATCCACCCCGTGCAGCGGCTGCTGAATCAAAAGCAGGTAACTTTCCCTCTAATTCCGCTTGCAAAGCCGGGAGTGGCGAGTACGCGCAAGCAATGTGGCGCATGCGGTAGCCGAGGGGGCGGCGAAGGCGCTTTGGCAGTGGCCCGGGCGGCGGCAGAGGCCGGCCACGGTGTTGCAGAAAAACGCCAGCGCGCCGGGCGGATACGTGGACGCATGCGGCATCTGTTGCGCGAGCTCGCCGCACGTGTGCCGGGTCATTGACACGGAGCAGGGCGGATTGACAAGCCGGGGTGCGTTCTATACGTTGGCGCATCGTTCCGTCATCCGGTCCAGCCAGGATCGCCGCCGTCCGCCATGCCACGCAAAGCCGCACAGGTTTCAGAAGCCGACAAGCACGCCGCCGCGGGCGGCGCCATCGCCGTGGACCGGGCGCTGTTCGTGCTGTCGGTGTTCCGTCTCGGCGATACCGCGCTGGGGCTGGCCGAGCTGGCGCAACGCAGCGGCCTGTACAAGAGCACGCTGCTGCGCTTGCTGGCCTCGCTTGAGCACGCCGGGCTGGTGCGGCGCCAGTCCGACGGGCGCTATGGCCTGGGCCCCGAGGTGGCGCGGCTCAATGCCGTCTACGCCGCGTCGTTCTCATTGGAGGCGGTGGTGATGCCGGCGCTGCGCGAGCTGGTGCGCATCACGCGTGAAAGCGCGGCCTTCCATGTCGAGCAGGGCGAGCACCGGCTGTGCCTGTACCGCGTCGATTCGCCGCAGCCGGTGCGAGACCATGTCCGCGCCGGCGAACTGCTGCCGCGCGACCGGGGCGCCGGCGCGCGCGTGCTGCGCGCCTTTGCCGGCGAGTCCGGCACGCTCTACGAGCGCATCCGGCACGAGGGCGTGGCGGCACTGGTGGGCGACCGCAGCCCCGATCTTGCCGGGGTGTCGGCGCCGGTATTCGGTCCCGGCGATGTGCTGTGCGGCGCGCTGACGCTGACCTGCCCGGCCTCGCGCTACCGTGAAGACTTCCGCGTCGATGTGCTGCATGCGGCGCGCGCGCTGACCCAGGCGCTGGGCGGCACCTTTCCGGACAGCATTGCGGACAATGCCTCCGCGGGCTGAGCCGCCGGGCTTGCGTGTGCAGCCGGCCCGACCCGGCTTGTCGGGGGTGCCACGCGCCTGCATGCGCGGGCTATCATGCGGCTGGCATTGAAAACAACGCATGTCACATTTTGTGAAAACAAGTGCGAGAGATGCCTGCGTCGCGCCCCTGTGGCCTGATGCCCGCCGCTCGATATGACGGCGCGGCAGACGGCATCCTTGAGGAAATCCCCGTGCACCTGGACCAGCAGACCATTGCGGTGGTGATGATGGTGTTTTTTTGCAGCACGCTGATTATTGCGGCGGGGCTGGTGTTCGCGCTGCGCGCGAGCGAGGCGGGGCGGCTGTGGGCGTTCGGGCACGTACTGGTGTCGGCCGCGGGCCTGGCGCTGGCCATCAGCGCGGCCAGCGGCACCGGCCAGCTGGGCACGCTGGGAGCGTTGGCGTTCGTGGCTGGCTGGTTGCTGATCTACCGCGGCGTGCGGGTCTATTACGGCGTGCCGGCCCATCCCGCGGCGCTGGCCGCCGCGGGCGTGATCGGGCTTGGCCTGACCGCGGCCACCAGCGGCATGCCCGACGGGCAGCAGGTGGTGCTGCGCATCGTCTACGGCCTGCTGGCGCTGGTCTCGCTGGCCACCTTTGCCACGCTGGCGCGTGCCGGGCGCGGGCGCCGCAGCATCGGCGCGCCGCTGGTGCTGGTGGCCAGCCTGGTGCATCTGGCCACGCAGCTGGCCGGCTTCAGCCATGCCATGAACCTGCCCGTGGCGGGCGGTGCGGGCGCCGCGCCGCTGACGCTGTTCTTTGCCGGCCCGGCCGGTTCGGCCTGGCTGCTGGCGCCGCTGATGGCCACGCTGCTGGGCCTGTTCGGCTTCACCGTGATGGCGATGGAGCAGATCGTCGCGCACAACGAAAGCGGCGCGCGCGTGGATGCCCTGACCGGGCTGCTCAACCGCGGGGCGCTGGAGATGTCGGCACTGTCGCTGGTGGCGCGCTGGCAGCGCGACGGGCAGGCGCTGTCCTGCCTGGTGATCGACATCGATTATTTCAAGCAGGTCAACGATACCTTCGGCCATCACGCTGGCGACGCCGTGCTGCGCGAAGTCGCGCATGCGCTGGACAACTCGCGCCGCGCCTCGGATGTGGCCGGGCGCTACGGTGGCGAAGAGTTCTGCATCCTGTGCCCGCATACCGACGAGCAGCAGGCCTCGGCGCTGGCCAACCGGATCCTGCGCAAGGTGCGCGCGATTGAACTGCCCGCCGGGCGCGGCCATGCCAGCGTCAGCATTGGCGTGGCGCAGCTGCGCGGCGGCCCGGGCAGCAAGGAAGCGCTGTGGCGCCTGTTGTTTGCCGATGCCGACCGCGCCCTCTACCACGCCAAGGAACATGGGCGCGACCGCTATGTGCTGGCCTCGTCCATGGCGGCGCCGGCGGCCGCGAGCGCATCGCCCGCGCCGCTGCTGGAGCCAGAGCCCGAACTGGCCGGCTGACCCGGTTATGCCTGCCGGCCAGGCTCCGGCACGTCGCGCTGCGGCGTACCGTCATAGGTCCACAGGAACTGGCGCGGCATCGGGCCCTTGTTGCGCCCGCCCTCGCAGGTCTGCTCCCAGGCATGCGCCAGGATGCCGACCGAGCGCGACAGGCAGAACAGCCCCCGCGCCAGCGGTGCGGCAAAGCCCAGCTCGGCATAGATCACCGCGGTGGCGCCATCGATATTCATCGGGATGGGCTTGCCGCGGCCGGCACCCAGCGCCGCCTCGACCGCGCGCGCGATCCCCGCGTAGCGCCCGCTGACCACGCCATCGGCCGCGGCCTGGTCGACCAGCGCCAGCAGCCGTGGCGCACGCGGGTCGACCGGGTGGAAACGGTGGCCAAAGCCGGCAATGAACTTGCCGTGCAGGTCGCGGTAGTGCCGCAGCGCGGCGGTGACGGCGTCGTCCATGGCGCCGCCCGCATCCAGCCGCTGCGCCACGTCCTGGTACAGCGCCACCGCCTGTTCGCCGGCGCCGCCATGCACGTCGCCCAGCACGTTGACGGCGGAAGCCATGGCGTTGTTCAGCCCCACGCCGCAGGTGGCCGCCATGCGCGCGATGGCAATGCTGGGCGCCTGCGGGCCGTGGTCGACCGCGGCCATCAGCGCCGCGTCCAGCAGCTCGCCCTGCCCGGGGCCGGGCAGCTCGCCGCGCAGCATCAGCCAGATCATCTGCGCAAACGAGACCCGGCCGATCAGTTGTTCGATCGGGTAGCCGCGGTAGCGGATCTCGCCCGGGCGCATGTCGATGATGCCGGTGCGCCACCAGTCCTGCGACAGGCGCTGGCCCGGGTCCATGGCGTCATCCCGGGGCTGGCCGCTGGTTTCGATGCCGCTCATATCGCGCGCTCCTCGCTCAGTTGGTCGATGTCCGCATCGCTGTAGCCCAGGCTGGCCAGCACCTGCCGCGTATGCTGGCCCAGCTCCGGCGGCGGCGTGTCCACGGCCGGGGCCTCGCGGTTGAGCTTGAAGCCGGTGCGCACCACGCGGATATCGCGGCCCACGCCGGGCGCATCGGCAAACTCGCCGATCATGCCGCGCTCGCGCACCTGCGGATGCGCCAGCGTCTGTGGCACGTCCAGCACCGGGCCGGCGGGCACGCCGGCCTCGGTCAGCAGCGGCCACCATTCGGTGGCCGGCTTCTTCGCCAGCTCTGCTTCCAGCGCCTGTGTCAGTTCGCCCCGGTTGGCCAGGCGCGCCTGGCGCTGCGCGAAGCGCGGATCGGCGGCCAGCTCGCGGCGGCCCAGCACGCGGCACACGGCTTCAAACTGTTCCTGCTTGTTGGCGGCGATATTGAGCAGCCCGTCCGCGGTGCGGAAAGTGCCGGAAGGGCTGGCGGTCATGTTCTCGTTGCCCATCGGCGCCGGCACCTTGCCGGCGATCAGGTGGTTGGATACCACCCAGCCCATGGTGGCCAACGTGGCTTCCAGCATCGATACGTCGACGAAATAGCCTTCGGTGCGCTGGTGGTCCGCCAGCGCCGCCGACACCGCCAGCGCCGCGGTCAGCCCGCCGATGGTGTCCGAGACCGGATAGCCGACCCGCAACGGTGCGCTCTGCGCATCGCCGGTAATGCTCATCACGCCGGCCATGCCCTGGATGATCTGGTCATAGGCCGGCAGCCCGGCCAGCGGCCCGTCCTGGCCAAAGCCCGAGATCGCGCAGTAGATCAGGCGCGGGTTGTCCTGCTTCAGGGTCTCGTAGCCCAGCCCGAGCCGGTCCATCACGCCGGGGCGGAAGTTCTCCACCAGCACGTCGGCGCTTTGCACCAGCTTGCGGAACACCTCCTTGCCGCGCGCGTGCTTCAGGTTGAGCGTGACCGACTGCTTGCCTGGGTTCTGGGCCAGGAACGACACGCCCATCAGGCGCTGGTTCAGCTCGGCATCGGCGCCCAGCTGCCGGGCCAGGTCGCCGGTGCCGGGGGTTTCCACCTTGATGACTTCGGCGCCCAGGTGGGCAAGCTGGTGGCAGCAGAACGGCCCGGCCAGCACATTGGTCAGGTCGAGCACGCGGATATGGCGCAGTGGCTTTTTCATGTTCTGTACAACAGAATGACGATCTTTAACAGAGAACATGCGGAGGATAGGAGCCGCGTTTGGGCGTGTCAAGCCGGGCGCCTGGCCGGCACCTGCCATACAATGGCGCCCCGTCCGCGCGGCCCGCTGGCGCGCGGGCCTTTTTTAGTGGTGTCTTGCAGGAAACGGAATCAATGATGTCAAACGCATGCGGCCTGGACTTCGGCACGTCCAACTCAACGGTCGGCTGGAGCCATCCGGCGCGGCCGGCGGCGCTGCTGCCGCTGGAGGACGGCAGGGTGACGTTGCCCTCGGTGATCTTCTTCCACGCGGAGGATCCGCTGGTCAGCTATGGCCGCGCCGCGCTGGGCGATTACCTGGCCGGCTATGAAGGCCGGCTGATGCGTTCGCTCAAGAGCCTGCTTGGCACCTCGATGATGGACGACAGCACCGAGGTGATGGGCCAGGCGATGCCGTTCCGCAAGCTGCTGGCGCACTTCATCCGCGAGCTGAAGACGCGTGCCGAGCAGGCCGCCGGCGCGGAATTCTCGCGTGCGGTGCTGGGCCGCCCGGTGTTCTTCATCGACGAGAACCCGGCCGCCGACCAGCTCGCCGAAGACACCCTGGCCGAGATCGCGCGCGACGCGGGTTTCGGCGAGATCGCGTTCCAGTACGAGCCGATCGCCGCGGCCTTCGACTATGAGGCCCGGATCACGCGTGAGGAACTGGTGCTGGTGGCCGACATCGGCGGCGGCACCTCGGACTTCTCGCTGGTGCGCCTGTCGCCCGAGCGCGCCGCGCGCAGCGACCGGCGCGACGACATCCTGGCCAATGGCGGCGTGCATATCGGCGGCACTGATTTCGACCGCGCGCTCAGCCTGGCGCGTGCAATGCCGCTGCTGGGCCTGGGCAGCGCGCTGCGCAACGGCAAGGCGATGCCGTCCAGCCAGTATTTCGACCTGGCCAGCTGGCACACCATCAACCTGGTCTATACGCGCAAGGCGTGGTCGATGGTGATGGACAACTACCGCGACGCGGCCGATACGGTGAAGCTCGACCGCCTGGTGCGGCTGATCCGCGAGCGCGCCGGGCACTGGCTGGCGATCCAGGTGGAAGCCGCCAAGATCGCCTTGTCCGACGCCGGCAGCACCGACGTGGACCTGCACCGGCTGGAGCAGGGGCTGACGCTGACCATCACGCGCGACGAGTTCGATGCGTCGATCGACAAGCTGGTGGTGAAGACCGAGCAGACCGTGCAGAAGCTGCTGATGGATGCCGGCGTCGATGGCGCCGCGGTCGATACCATCTTTTTCACCGGCGGCTCCAGCAGCGTGCCGCTGCTGCGGCAGCGGCTGGCGGCGCTGTTGCCGCAAGCGCGTTGCGTGGAAGGGGACCGGTTCGGCAGCATCGGCAGCGGGCTGGCGCTGGATGCGGTGAGGAAGTTTGGGTGAGGGGCAGGCTGGCGTCTGAGCAGCCCAGCGGCCAGCTCAGACGTCAGCCGGCCTGCGTCCGCATATCGCGCAAGCCGTATTCGTCCCCCAGCGCCAGCCGTGCCGCCCGCAGCGCGCCGCGCGCGGCCGCCGCATCGCGCGCCAGCCGCATCAGCGCCGGCAGTTCCCACGGCGCGCGCAAGAGCCCGCCCAGCACCGCGCCGACATCCGTCTTGCCGTCTTCACCCATGCCTGCCGCCGCGGCAGCCGGAACCGCGCGGCTGGCCGGGTCGATCACCACGCGGCAGGCCGCGAACGGCAGCCGGCAAGCCGCCGCCATGCGCGCGGCGAGGTGCGATTCCATGTCGACGCAGAGCGCCCCCGTGGCCCGGTGCAGCATCTGCTTGGCGGCAACCGAAAGCACCGGCTGGTCCGCGCCGGCAAGTATCCCGACCCTGGCATGCGGCAGCGCCGCGTGCATCGCCCGGGTCCAGGTCATGTCGGTGTCGTAGCGTTCGCCGGCCGCGCATACCGAGTCCGCCAGCACGAGGGCGCCCGGCGCCAGCGCGGGATCCAGCCCGCCCGCCACGCCAAAGCTGAGGATGCCCATGCAGTGCCGGCTTGCCATCGCGGAAACGCCTTGTTCCAGTGCAAGTCCGCGCAGGCCGTGCACCACGCGGCAATGCGGACCGGCGGCGGTGCGCGCCTCGAACGCCATGCCGGTGACGACCAGCACGAACGGTGCCGTCACAGCCCCCACGGCACCTGGTGCGCGCCGCCGCGCTGCAGGTTGCGGTAGCGCGCCAGCGCCCACAGCGGGAAGTAGCGTGCATAGCCGTGATAGCGCAGGTAGAACACGCGCGGAAAGCCCACGGCGGTGAAGCGCGGCTCATGCCACAGGCCGCCGGATTGCTGCGTGCGCAGCAGGTAGTCGATGCCGCGCGCCACCGCGGCATGCTGCGCGGCGCCGGCTGCCATCAGCGCCAGCAGCGCCCACGCGGTCTGCGAGGCCACGCTCGGCGCGGGCTCGTAGCCGCGGTAGTCGAGCCGGTAGCTGCTGCCGTCCTCGCCCCAGCCGCCGTCGGCGTTCTGGATCTGCTCGAGCCACGCCACGGCGCGGCGCATCTCGGGGGCTTCCGGTGCCAGGCCCGTTGCGTTCAGCGCGCACAGCGCGCTCCAGGTGCCATAGATATAGTTGGTGCCCCAGCGGCCAAACCAGCTGCCGTCGGGCATCTGCTCGGCCAGCAGGTAGCGCAGGGCGCGCGCGGCGGGTTCGCTCTTGCCCGGCGTGGCGCCGATCTGGCACAGCATCGACAGGCAGCGCGCGGATACGTCCGCGGTGGGCGGGTCCAGCAGCGCGCCATGGTCGGCAAAGGGGATGTTGTTCAGGTAGAGATGCGTGTTCTCGGGCTCGAACGCGCCCCAGCCGCCGTCGCCGCCCTGCATGCCGACGATCCACTCGGCGGCGCGCGCCACGGCTTCGTCATAGCGGCCCGGCACATCGTGCGCGCGCATGTAGCGGTTCATCGCGGCGGCCACCACGGCGGTGTCGTCCACGTCCGGGTAATAGGCATTGGCGTACTGGAAGGCCCAGCCGCCGGGGCGCACCAGGGGGCGGCGCACGGCCCAGTCGCCGCGCACGTCCAGCACTTGCAGCGGCCTGAGCCAGTCCAGGCCGCGCCCGGCCGCGGCCGTCGCGCGCGCCTCGCCGGTTTCCAGCAGCGCGTGCGCGGCCAGCGCGGTATCCCACACCGGCGACAGGCAGGGCTGGCAATAGGCTTCGTCGCCGTGCTCGACCAGCAGCCGCTCGACGGATTGCCGCGCCAGCGCGCGTGCCGGATCGTCGGGCGGCACGCCCAGCACGTCGAACATCATCACGCTGTTGGCCATTGCCGGGAAGATGGCGCCCAGGCCGTCCTCGCCGTTGAGCCGCTCGCGCACGAAGGCCTGCGCCGCGGCAATGGCGCGCCGGCGCAGCGTGCGCGGGACGAGCGGCTCGGCCACGCGCAGCAGCGCGTCCAGGCCGCGGAACACCGTGTACCAGCCGGCGTGCTGGTGCGCCGCGCGCGGCGGCAGCCCCACCGTATGGCAGTTGCCGACGAACAGCTCATTGATGCCGACCCCGCGCGGGTTGCGCGCCTGCGGGCGCAGGCTGTTCAGCACCAGCAGCGGCACGATCACCGTGCGCGCCCAGTACGAGACCTTGGACAGGTGGAACGGAAACCACTGCGGCAGCAGCATGATCTCGACCGGCATCATCGGCACCGCCGACCATGGCATCACGCCGTACAGGGCCAGCAGCGTGCGCGTGAATACATTGCTGGCCTCGGCGCCGCCCAGCGCGTGGACGGCCCGGCGCGCGCGCTGCATATGCGCGGCCTGGGGGTCGTCGCCGGCCATCTTCAGCGCGAAATAGGCCTTTACGCTGGCGCTGACGTCGGAGCGGCCTTCATGGAACAGCGGCCAGCCGCCATCGGGATTCTGGATGCGGCGCAGGTAGCGGGCCAGGCGGGCTTCAAGCTCCAGGTCCGGGGCTTCGCCGAGGTAGTGCACCATCAGCACGTATTCGGCGGGAATGGTGGCGTCGGCTTCCAGTTCGTAGACCCAGTGGCCGTCGGGGCGCTGCTGGTGCAGCAGCGCGTCGATCGCGCGGCCGATGCCCTGGTCCAATGCCTGCGCGGCGTCGCGCGGCGCGGGGCTGTCCCCCGCGCTGGCCGGCGCGATCCGTGGCACTGCCGTGGCAAAGGCGGTCTCGTTCATCGACATGCAGACTCCTTGTGCCGGCGCACGGCGCGGCCGCGCCCGGCATGCATCGGGGGCAGCGCTCAGCCAATGGCGTGGCGCAGCAAGATCCAGAGCAATTGGGCGCGCGGCAGGCGCACGCGCTGGCGCGGCGCGCGCCAGCCCTGCGTGCGCAGCCGCGCCAGGATGCGGTGGTAGACCTCGGCCATGATGCGCGGCGAGCGCACCTGCCGCGACGGGCAGCGCGCCATGATGGCGTAGGCCTGGTCGTAGTGCGCCTGGGCCTCGCGCGCCACGGCCGCGCAGGCCTGGCCGACGGCGGGGTGGGCCACCACGGCCTGGGGCGTGTCCGCGCCGATGCCGGCCGCGGCCAGCGCTTCCGCCGGCAGGTAGAGCCGGCCGATGGCAGCGTCTTCGTCGATATCGCGCAGGATATTGGTCAGCTGCAGTGCGCGGCCCAGGTGGCGCGCGAGCGCGATGCCGCACGCTTCTTCCAGGCCGAACACGCGCACCGCCAGCCGGCCGACAGCGCTGGCGACGCGATCGCAATACAGGTCGAGGGTGGCCGCGTCGGGGGCGCGGATGTCCTGCACCACGTCCATGGTCATGCCGTCGATCACGGCGAGGAAATCCTGCTGCTGCAGGTCGAAGGCGCGGATCTGCGCGCTCAGCGGCTGCAGGGCGCGAGGCGGGTTGCCGGTGTAGCAGGCGGCGATGTCGTGGCGCCAGGCATCGAGTGCGGCAAGGCGCTCGGCGTGCGGTGCGTTGCCGTCGGCGATGTCGTCGACCGCGCGGCAGAACGCATAGATCTCGAACATGGCCTGGCGCTGCGCTGGCGGCAGGATGCGCAGCGCGGCATGGAAGGAACTGCCGGCCGAGGCCGCCGGGCCCGCCTGGCTGCCATGGTCGGCGGCGACAGGGGTGTCTTGCGTTGCGATTTGAGTACCGGCCACGTAACTCCTCGACACGCTGCATACCGTCCCGCACTGATCGCGCAGCATCCGTGCGCGCCCACTGGCGGGAGGGCGGTTGTGGGTCGGCAGATTATAGCAATTTCACTCGTCGCAAGACTGCCGCAGCGGCGGCCCCGGTGCCGGCGCGCCAATAAAAAAAGCCCCGCGCCGAAGCTGCGGGGCTTTCCTTCCGGCCGGTCCGCTGGACCGGCCCGGAATCCACCGGTATCAGAGGGCCTGAATCTTGGTGGCTTGCTCGCCCTTCTGGCCCATGGCCTTGACGTAGCGTACCTTCTGGCCTTCCTTCAACGACTTGAAGCCATTGCCTTCGATTGCGGAGAAGTGCGCGAACAGATCGTTGCCGCCTTCATCCGGCGTGATGAAGCCGAAGCCCTTGGCGTCGTTGAACCACTTAACGGTACCGGTTTCCATATCTATCTCAACCTTGAATTTCAAAATGAGCGAAAACGCTCGTTATACACCGTGTGCAACGCACCCAGCGGATCCTTTTTATGTTCCCCGCCAGCGCATTCCATATGACTTCGATATGTCGCTGTCGTGACAACCGAAAACGTCACGGAACGACAACACCAAAAGACACACCGCATGGGCGCTGCACAAGTGGGAATCATTCTGCCGAATTTTCCCGGCGTGTCAATCAGGCTAAGCGCCTAATCATGATGAGAGGTTCCGATAGGAGATATTAGCGTTTTCTACTTCAGCTTCAGTTCAGTGAATTCCCTGATTTTTTTATCGCGGGTTTGGTTGTGCGTGCACCGCCAGCGAGCGCGATGCCACACCGCCGTGCATAATGGCGGTCGTCCGGTGCATGGGCGTGCCATCTTTTTTACAAATTCTTACGGCACCCAATCCCTACCGCGTTCGGGGGAAGCCGGCGCGGCCCGGATATATCATTATGCTGACAATAAAGGCCAGGCCGGTGGCCGCGCTCGCGTCGTGCACAGACATACATGAGCGCGCCCACTGTATGCGGGCCCATACATAAAAGCTCGGAACGGGGAATCCATCATGGCGTTTCAAACCCAGCTGTCCGGAATTTCGGTTGCGGACAGCCCCACCACCCGTCGCGCACGGGATCTGGACTGTTTCCGTTGTTTGCATTTGAGCCGAGCCGCGCCCGCCGTACGCCCGTACCGCAAGCGCGGCTGACGTGCGCCCGCAGCACGGTGGCGCGCGTTAACGCGCGAGCCGGCTCAATGTCTCAGCGTTGGGACAATTGTTGACAATGTGATCCATGCGTCTGTCCTAGCATTCGTTTCCGGATACCATCAGATTTTTCCGATTTTGAGATCCACAGTCGGACACAAGGCGGCAGCGACCGCCTCAGGGAATGTCGTGCGTGAGGCACTTGCCGGCGTGCGCAGACAAGAGGAAGTAAAAGCCTGTGAAGCAGCTGGAGGAAGCACAAGGGAACCGGGGCGGCGGCCGCATGCCGTTCCGATCGGGGTGGGTAGGGATGCGCATGGCGCAGCGGGTGCAAGGCATCGCGCTGGCGCTGGCCCTCGGGGCGGCGACGGCTGCGGCCGCGCCGGCGCCCGCGGCGCAGGCGCCATCCATGCCGTCGATCGCCTTGCACTACGGCGCCAAGCCGCCGGTTGACGCTCTGCAAGCCTTCGACATCGCCGTGGTCGAGCCCGACAGCGGCTTCGACCCGCGCCAGGCGGCGACGCCGGCCACGGCCTGGTTTGCCTATGTCAGCGTGGGCGAGGTGCTGGAGAGCCGCGCCTACTTCAGGGACATCCCCAAAGCCTGGTTCGTCGGGCGCAATGACGCCTGGAACGCGCCGGTCATCGACCAGGCAGCCGACGGCTGGCCCGCCTTCTATGTCGACAAGGTGATCGCGCCGCTGTGGCAGCGCGGCTTCCGCGGCTTTTTCCTCGATACCCTCGATTCCTACCAGCTTGCCGCCAGGACCGACGCCGAGCGCGCACGGCAGGAAGCGGGGCTGGTGCGCGTGATCCGCGCGATCAAGGCGCGCTACCCCGAGGCGCGCCTGGTCTTCAACCGCGGCTTCGAGATCCTGCCGCAGGTGCATGACCTGGCCTATGCCGTTGCCTTCGAGTCGCTGTTCCGCAGCTGGAACCAGGCCCAGGGCCGCTATGTCGACGTTGCGCAGGCTGACCGCGACTGGCTGCTGGCGCAGGCGCGCACCATCCGCGAGCAATACCGCCTGCCGGTGATCTCGATCGATTATTGTCCGCCGGCGGACCGCCGCTGCGCGCGCGAAACCGCGCAGCGCATCCGCGCGCTGGGGATCACGCCCTATGTGGCCGATCCCGGGCTGCAGACGGTCGGCATCGGCAAGGTCGAGGTGCTGCCCCGGCGCGTGCTGGTAGTGCAGGAGCGCCGCCCCGGGGTGTCGATCGATGATTCCGAGGGTGTGCGCTTTGTCTCGATGCCGCTCAACTACCTTGGCTATCGCGTGGATTTCGCCGAGACCAGCGAGGACCTGCCCGAGATCGGGCCGGACCGCTACGCCGGCGTGGTGGTGTACCTGTCAGGCAATGTCACGGCGCAGCCGGGACGCTTCCATGCCTGGGTGCAGGCGCGCATGGCGCAGGGCATGCCGGTGGTGTTCCTCAACGACTTCGGCACCAGCATGAGCGGCACGGTGGCGCGCAGCTTCGGGCTGAAGGCAGTCAAGGGCCGCGTGTCGGGCCCGGTCGAGGTGCTGGCCAAGGACCGGATGATGGGCTTCGAGATGCCGGTGGCCCCCGACCGCACCCAGGCCGAAGCGATCCAGGTGCCGGACGGCGCCGGCTACCGTTCGCTGCTGCGCCTGCGTTCGGGCACGCTGACCTATGACGCCGCCGCGATCACGCCGTGGGGCGGCTATGTGCTGGGGCCGTATGCGGTGCGCCAGAGCGGCAACGGCAACGGCCAGAGCCGCTGGGTGGTGCAGCCGCTGGACTTCCTGCGCGAGGCGCTGCGCCTGCCCGCCATGCCCGTGCCCGATGTCACCACCGAGAACGGCCGGCGCCTGCTGACCATCCATATCGACGGCGACGGCTTTGCCTCGCGCGCTGAGATTCCCGGCGGCGGCTTCTCCGGCGAGGTGCTGTTCCGCGAGATTTTCGACCGCTACCGGCTGCCGATGACGATGTCGGTGATCCAGGGCGAAGTCAGCAAGGACGGCATGTACCCCAGGCTCAGCGCCGAGCTTGAGCCGATCGCGCGCAAGATCTTCGCGCAGCCCTATGTCGAGGTGGCCAGCCATACCTTCTCGCATCCGTTCGAGTGGTCGCGCACCGTGCCGGCCCAGCCAGGGCAGCCAACGCAATCCAGCGGCGCCGCGGTGGTCGAGGGCGACGAGGCCTTCCACCTGAGCATCCCCGGCTACAGCATGGACCTGAACCGCGAGATCGGCGGCTCCATCGACTACATCAACCGCACGCTGGCGCCGGCCGGCAAGCCGGTCAGCATGCTGCTGTGGTCGGGCGACTGCCAGCCGCCGGCCGAGGCGCTGCGGCTCACCGAGAAGGCGCGCGTGCTCAACATGAACGGCGGCGATACGCTGATCACGCGCAGCAACCCGAGCTGGACCGCGATCGCGCCGCTAGGCATCAACAAGCCCGGCGGCACCTTCCAGGTGTTTGCGCCCAACCAGAACGAGAACGTCTACACCAACCTCTGGCACGGCCCGTTCTACGGCTTCGAGCGCGTGATCGAGACCTACGAGCTGACCGACAAGCCTTATCGCTTCAAGCCGGTCAATATCTACTACCACAGCTATTCGGGCACCAAGGCCGCGTCGCTGAAGGCGCTGCGCAAGGTCTATGACTATGTGCTGGCGCAGCCGCTGCTGCCGCTGCACTCCACCGACTACGTGCGCAAGGTGCTCGACTGGCAGGACATGGCCGTGGCGCGGGATGTGGGCGACGGCCAGCCGGGCGGCACCGGTGCTGAATGGATCGTTCGCGGCGACGGCAACCTGCGCAACCTGCGCTGGAGCGGCGCGGGCATGCCCGACGTGGGCGCGGCGCACGGCGTGACCGGCACCTCGCCGGCACCGGGCGGCGGCGTCTACCTGCACCTGGATGGCGGCGATGCGCGCTTCGCCGTGCGCGACACAGTCACCGCCCCGGCCGCGCCGCAGCTGGCCGAAGCCAACGGCATCGTGCGCGACTGGTCGCAGCGCGATGGCGTCACGCGCTTCGCCTTCAGCGGCTACTTCAAGCCATTCTTCCGTCTTGCCAACGCCGGCAACTGCCGTGTGAGCGTCGATGGCAAGCCCGTACAGGCCGTCCGCGAGCGCAACACGCTGCGCGTGGATACCGCACCCGTCACCGATCCGAACCATGCCAGGCAACAAGTCGAAGTCCGCTGCGCCGGTTGAGCGCGAGCGGCTGCTGCCGCCGGCGCTGGTGCTGACTTTCACTGCGATGGTGGGGATCGGCCTGGCGCTGATGTTCCCGCGCGAGACTCTGCGCGAGCGCCTGCTGGGCCAGGGCCGCACCATCGACGGGCTGACCATGGCCTACCTGGAAGCCTGGTGGAAGGTCACGCCCGACGACCCCGGTTTCATGGGCGTGCTGGCCGAACAATACGCGCGCACCGGCCGGCTGGAAGAGGCGCAGGCCATGCTGGCGCGCATGCAGGCGGTGCAGGGCACCGACCTGTCGGGCCAGATCCTGCGCACGCGCATCGAGATCGCGCAGCAGCGCGCCTGGGCCGCGCTGCCGGATACGCCTGAGCGCGAACAGAACCTGGTGCAGCTGCGCAGCCTGCTGGACCAGGCTGCCGGGCGCAGCTGGGGGCTGGCCGACCTGCAAACACTGGCCACGCAGTCGCGCCAGGCCGGCGCCCAGGACGCGATGCGCAAGTTCTATGCGGCGCTGGCCAGCCAGGACCGCAACAACGCGGCCTTCTGGAACCGCCAGCTGGCCGACATGGCGATCGCGGGCGGCGACTATCGCAACGCCGCCAACGCCTTGTTCGCGCAGCAGGCGGCCGCCACCACGCTGGCCGAGCGGCGCGCGCTGTTCCTGAAGGCGGTGCAGACGCTGCAGTCAGGCAACCTGCTGGACGAAGCGCTGGCGCAGGCCGAGCGCCACGGCGGCAAGCTGCTGGACGATCCGGAGGTGCTGCGCTACCTGACGAAGCTGGCGCTGGCGGCCAACAAGCCGGAGCAGGCCAGCCGCTATGTCGAGCGGCTGCTGAAGGTTTCGGCGCGCACGCGCGATGCCGGCCCGGCGGCGCTGGCCGCACGCCAGGCCGAGGCGCGGCGTATCGCCGCCAGCCAGCCGTGGGCCGAGCGCGGCCTGGTCTTCCTCGACGGGCCGCGCGGCCTGGCCTTGCGTGAAGCGCTGGCCGCCTCCGGCCAGCTGGGTACGCGCAAGATTGCGGCGCAAGCTGCTGCGCCCGCGCAGGCGCCGGCGGAGCCAGCCGACAAGCCGTTCAACGCCGACGACTACGAACTCGCCTATCGCGTGTTCCTGTCAGCCGGCAAGCTCGACCAGGCGCAGCGCGTGGCCGAGACCGCGGTGCGCCGGCTGCCGGGCGAGGCGATCTGGCGCGAACGGCTGGCGCAGGTGGCCGAATGGAACCGCCAGCCGGCCGTGGCCCTGAAGAGCTGGCTCGACTATGCCCGCGCCACCAACGACGAGCGCGCGTGGGATGCAGTGATGCGGCTCGCCCCGGGCCTGTCCGACGATCGCGCCTACCTGGCCGCGCTGCGCCACCGCGCGGGCGGCTCGGACCTGAAGACCGTGGACGAGGTGGTGGCTGCCTACGAACGCCTGGGCGAGCCGGAAGAGGCCATGCGCTTCCTCGAAGGCCTGAGCCACGGCCCCAGGGCTCGCGACATCATGGAACGCCACGCCGCGCTGGCCGAGCGCGCCGGCAAGGACGAGCGCGCGTTCCAGATCTATACGCAGATGCAGCAGCGCTTCGGCCCGCGCCCCGCCTATGCGCTGAAGCTCGCCAACCTGCTCTATGTGCGCGGCAAGCTGGCGCAGGCGCTGGACGCCATGCTGCCGGCGCGTGCCACGGCCGGGAAGGATGACATCCTCTACTGGCGCACCTTTACCGAGCTGGCGCGGCTGAACCAGCGCGACGACCTGCTCAAGGACGGCTATCGCCAGCTGATGCTGGCGGCGGCGCAGACGCAGGACGAGCACTGCATGGAGAGGCCGGCGGGCCCGGCGCGCAACGACTGCCTGGACGAGGTCCGCGACACGCAGGAGGCGGATTTCTCCAACCTGATCGCCTACTACGACAAGACCCCGATCGACGCCGGGCGCATCGCCGAGGCCGACTGGCGCCGCGGCGGCAAGCCGGAATCGCTGGAACTGGCGCTGTACTACTACACGCGTGCCCACGCCTACCGGCGTATCGGGCGCCTGTTGCAGGACATGACGCCCGAGCAGCGCCAGGCGGCAGCGCAGTCGAGCCGCTTCCTGATGCGGCGCGCGGAGTACTACCGCGTGACCGGCCAGCGCGACCACGCCCTGGCCGACCTGCGCCGCGCCGCGGGCCTGCGCGATGCCGACAGCGAAACGCTGGCGGCGCTGCTGTGGACGCTGGTCGACCAGGGCAGCGATACCGAAGTGCGCGCGGTGATGCGCCGCGTCAAGGACGACGCGGAAGACAACCCCGACCTGTGGGGCGCCTTCGCCGCGGGCCATATGCGTTTCCAGGACGGGCGCGCGGCCATGCACTACCTGCGCAAGCTCAACGACGGCAAGAGCGCCGATCCGCTCTGGCTCAGCCTGATGGCCGATGCTTATGAAGCCATCGGCCAGACCGACATGGCCTGGCGCGTGCGCCGCCAGGCCTGGATCGACCTGCACCATGGCTGGTCCCAGGGCGGGGTGCGCTATGCCCGGCTGCGGCCCGACAACACCGACGGCGACGAAGAGTACGAGAACGAGTCCGGCGCGCCTTCGCGCGCGGACCTGCGCCGCCAGACCGTGGCGCTGGGGCAGATCTTTGCCTCGGGCGATGTCTCGCGCGCGCTGGTGATCCAGATGCTGCGCGCGGACCGCGCTTCCACGGCGGCGCGCGAACTGGTGCCGCCGATGGCGGGCGCGCCGTCGCAGTTGGGCGAGGTGGCCGGGCTGCCGCCGCTTCATGAGGCGGCAACCGCGCCCGCGTCCGCGGAGGTCGCGCGCAATGCGGCCCGCCGCGATGCCGCGCTGTCCGCTGCCGGGCGCGATGCCGCGCTGGCATGGGCGATGTCCGCGGAATCCAACGAACTGGCGCGAAGCTGGCTGGCCCGCCAGTACGTCAACCGGCTGCAGCGACCGGCCTATGCCGAGGTGGCGATCGCGCTGGACCGGCAGGACATGAACAGCCTTGACCGTATCCTGGAGCGCCAGGCCGGCCGCGTGCCGGTGGCCAACCAGATCGAGGCCAACCAGCAACTGAACCGCATCAGCGCCGCGCAGACGCTGGCCTTCGAAACCCAGGAGCGGGCCCGTTCCGATGACACGCTGCAGGACTCCTTGCAGGAGACGCTGCTCTACAACGCCCAGGCGATCGAGCCGCGCGTGAGCTTCATGCACCAGAAGCCGCTGGAATATACCGAAGGCAGCCTCGCGGGTGGCGTGCGCCTGTGGGACGGGTATGACCTGAACCTGCGCGGCACCTGGCGCGACCAGCGCAGCACCGATCCGCAGCAGCTGGTGAACGTGCCGTCGTCCGACCGGCGCGCCGACCTGTCGCTGGGTTATCGCGACAACAGCAAGCGCTGGCGTGCCACGGCAGGCTACCGCGAGGGGCTGGACACAATGGCGACCGCGCGCTTCTTCGGCGAGTGGAACCAGCAGGGCCGGCTGCAGTTCAGCACGCTGGCCGGGCTGAACCAGCCGGCCGACGAATCGGCGCCGCTGCGCGTGGGCGGGGCCAAGGACGTCGTGGGGCTGGGCGCAACCTGGCGCTTCAGCCTGCGCGAGTTCGTCGGCGCGCGCATCGAGTACAGCAGCTTCCGCGGGCAGGACCGCAGCGCGCTCGGGCATGGCATGGTCTATGACGTCGAGGCTGGCTACAGGATCCGCACCTCGTATCCGGACTACACCGTGCGCGTGGTCAGCACGCATGCCAACTACAGTGCCAACGGCGGCGGCCTGACGCCGCGCATGGCGTCGCTGGTGCCGGTCGGCGACGAAGCCACGCCGGCGTTCTACATGCCGCAGGGCTTCACGCAGGCCGGCGTGCTGTTCGGCTTCGGCACTGAGCTGCTGGACGAATACACACGCAAGTGGCGGCCGTTCGGTGAAGTGGGGCTGCTGCGCGACACGCGCGCACGGCAGAACTTCCGCGTGCAGGGCGGGGTGGCCGGATCGGTATTCGGCAACGACCACCTGGCGCTGTATATCTCGCATGAGACCGCGGCGCGCAACGGTGGCAGGCCGCTGACGGAACTGGGAATGCGCTATCGCTGGCTGTACTGAGCCGGCGGCAGCGGATGGCAGGGATCGGGTAACAACAGGACATGGAAAAGGGGATGAAGATGAACAAGCAAACCACGGCAATGACGGGCAAGACAGTGGCCAGGCGGCTGGCGGCATGGTGCGGCGCGCTGGGCGCGGCACTGTGGCTGGCAGGCTGTGCGGTGACGGATGTCGGCCGCGCGCCGGCGCTGGCCCGCGGCGAGATCATCGCGGTGCTGCCGATCGTGAACTACACCGAGACGCCGCAGGCCGGCCTGCGCGCCGAGGCGATTGCCGAGAGCCTGCTGAAGACCGGCGGCGTGGCCAGCCTGAAGCGTTATCCGGCCAGCCTGAACCCGGAAACGCTGTTCGAGCCGGCCGAGCGCGAAGCCGTGGGCAAGGCGCTGGAATGGGCGCGTGCCGAGAAGGCCCGCTACGCGCTGACCGGCGCGGTGCAGGAATGGCGCTACAAGGTGGGCGTGGACGGCGAGCCTGCGGTCGGCATCTCGCTGCAGCTGCTGGACGTGAACAGCGGTGAAGTGGTGTGGTCGGCCACCGGCAGCGACAGCGGCTGGAGCCGCGCCTCGCTGTCGGGCACCGCGCAGAAGCTGCTGCGTCGCCTGCTGGCGCCGCTGATGCAAGGCTGAGGCGGCGGCAAGCCACCAGGAAGAGGCTGCACACCGATGCGGCGATGCAATGGTTGAAGCAAGGGGATGAGCGTGGCCAATACGGCTGACAAGACATATCGCGCGCGGCAAGGACAGGGCATCGGCCTGGGTGGGCGCTATGCGCGCCTGCTGGCGCCGGCGGTCAGCGGGCGCGCGGCCGTGGTGGAACTGGTGGTGGCCATGCTGGCCGCAATGGGGCTGGCGTGGCTGGTGCTGCCGCAGAATCCGCTGCTGCTCGGCATGGGCTTTCCGTGGGCCTGGCTGCTGCCGGTGATCCTGGCGCTGCGCTATGGCACGCTGATCGGCGTGGGCAGCGTGCTGATGCTGCTGGGCGGCTGGTACTTCTACCAGCAGACCGGCGTGATGGCAGGGCCCTTCCCGCGCCTGTTCTTCCTCGGCGGGCTGCTGCTGGTGCTGGTGGCCGGACAGTTCGGCGATATCTGGGGCACGCGCCTGGCGCGCGCCCGCGCCGTGAACCGCTACCTGGACGAACGCCTGGCGGCGCTGACCAAGAACCACTACCTGCTGCGCATCTCGCATGAGCGGCTGGAAAACGACCTGCTGGCGCGGCCCACCACGCTGCGCGACACGCTGTCGCAGCTGCGCAGCGTGGCGCTGGACGAGGCCGCGCGCACCGGCCAGGTGCTGGCCGGTGCGCAGCCGATGCTGCAGGTGGTGGCGCAGGCCTGCCAGCTTGAGGCAGCCGCGCTCCATGCCTGCGATGGCGAGCACGTGGATGGCGTCCCGGTCGCCAGCATCGGCCCGGAATTCACGCTCGACACCACCGACCCGTTGGTGCGCCACTGCCTGGACACGCGCCAGCTGGCGCACCTGAGCGCCGACGGCCTGCAGCATGGCGCGCAGACGCGCTACGTGGCGGTGGCGCCGGTGCTGGCCGGCTCCGACCACCTGATCGGCCTGCTGGTGGTCGAGCGCATGCCGTTCCTGTCGCTGACCTACGAGAACCTGCAGATGCTGATGGTGCTGCTGGGCTACTACGCCGACGGCGTGGAGCACGCCGGCGCCACCCGCACCATCCAGGCGGCGCTGCCGGCCTGCCCATACCCGTTTGCGCTGGACTATGCGCGGCTGTCGCGGCTGCGGCGCGAGACCGGCATCGAAAGCTCGGTTGTGGCGCTGGTGTTCGACGCGGATCCGGAGCGCGATGCGCTGTTCGAGCAGGTGGTGCGCAGCCGGCGCGCGCTGGATGTGGCGTGGCCGGTGGTCAACGCCCATCACCGCGCGATGCTGACGCTGATGCCGCTGTCCGATACGCAGGCGGTGGCGGCCTACCTGGTGCGCATCGAAGACATGCTGCGCGCGCAGTTCGGCACCGACTTCACCAGTGCGGGCATCGGCGTCTATACGCTGGCGGTGCCCGGCGCCGGCTCGGAAGACGCGCTGGTCAAGCTGCTGCGCCGGGCCCAGGTGGATGGCGCGATCGCGCCGGCCACGCTGCCGGCCGGGGAAGCGCCCCATGTTTAAGCTCGGCGCCAGCGGGCTCGTCGCCCAGATCGCCGCGCTGGCGCTGCTGGCGCGCGCCGGCAACAGCACCGCGCTGCTGCTGGCCTTCTTCGGCATGCAGGCGGTGGCCGCCGCGCTGACGGCGCTGCTGCTGTGGCGCCTGCTGCCGCGGCGCTTTCGCGTGCCGTTCGGATGGAGCTATGGCTTTCTCGCGCTGTTCTGCTTCTTCGTGCCGCTGGGCGGCGCGCTGGTGTGCCTGGGCAGCTACCTGTTCTCGAAGCTGTTCCCGCGGCGCGTGGACACCAGCGGCATCGGCACCGTGGGCTTGCCCGAGTTCGTCACGCACCTGATGTCGCGCGTCACCCACGGCGGCGGCGCGCGCCTGCGTGCGCAGCTGGGCAATGCGCGCGCGCCCCTGCCCGAGCGCATGACCGCGCTGGTGGCGATGCAGTCGATGCCGGCGCGCACCGCCAGCCCGGTGCTGCGCGAACTGCTGGCCGACAGCGTCGACGACGTGCGGCTGCTGGCCTACGGCATGCTGGACGGCGCCGAGAAGCAGCTGACCCAGCAGATCCTGGCCGAGCTGCCGCGGCTGGAGAGCGCCAACAGCGCCAGCGAGCGCGCCGAGATCAGCAAGCGGCTGGCCGACCTGTACTGGGAACTGATCTACCAGAACCTGGTGCAGGGCGACGTCTACCGCTACACCGCCAGCCAGGTCGAGCGCTACGCCAGCGCGGCGCTGCAGTACGACGACAGCAATGCCTCGCTGTGGTACATGCGCGGACGCCTGGCGCTGGCGCGCAATGCCCCGCGCGAGGCGCGTGAATGGCTGCAGCGCGCCGAATCCCTCGGCTTCGCGCGCGAACGCGTGCTGCCGCACCTGGCCGAGGCCGCCTACCTGGAACGCGACTATGCCGCGGTGCGCCAGCTGATGGCATCGTTTGACAGCCCCTCGCCGCTCCCGCTGGTGCGGCCCCTGCTGCGGTACTGGCAATCATGAGCAAGATCCTGGTAAAAGCGACGTCGGCCGACGTCATGTTGCTGCTCGAAGGCACCTTCCCGTATGTGAGCGGAGGGGTGTCGAGCTGGGTCAACCAGATGATCCGCGCGTTCCCGGACCTGCGCTTCGGCATCGTCTTTATCGGCAGCCGGCGCGAGGACTATGGCGACATGGCCTACCAGCTGCCGCCCAACGTGGTACACCTGGAAACGCACTACCTGTACGACTTCCCGCCGCCGCCGCTGGTCCAGGGCAGCACCGGCGATGCCAAGGCGTTCGACGCCTCGGACCGCCTGCACGAGCTGCTGCGCGACCCGGGCCGCGAGGCCGAGGCCGGCGCCATGATGCGCGAGCTGATGCCGGCGCTGCGCGAGGGTGGGGCGCTGGGCGAGGACGCCTTCCTGTACAGCCGCCGCGCCTGGCAGACCATCACCGAGCAATACCGGCGCTTCTGCACGGACCCGTCGTTCACGGACTATTTCTGGACCGTGCGCATCATGCACAAGCCGCTGTGGCAGCTGGTGCGCATTGCCGACAACCTGATCCCGGCGCGCGTCTACCACACGGTTTCCACCGGCTATGCGGGCTTTCTCGGGGCGCTGCTGCGCCACCGCAACCAGCGCCCGCTGCTGGTGTCGGAGCACGGCATCTACACCAAGGAACGCAAGATCGACCTGTTCCAGAGCCAGTGGATCCGCGACAACCGCAATGTGTTCGAGCGCGACATCTCCCAGATCAGCTACTTCCGCGAACTGTGGGTGCGCTTCTTCGAGACCATCGGCCGGGTCTGCTACGACGCCGGCGACGACATCGTCGCGCTGTATGAGGGCAATCGCCGCCGCCAGGTGCAGGACGGCGCGCCTGAGGTGCGCACGCGCAGCATCCCCAATGGCATCGACCTGCCGCGCCTGGCGCCGCTGCGCGCCCGCCGCAAGCCGGGCGTGCCGCCGGTGCTGTGCCTGATTGGCCGGGTGGTGCCGATCAAGGACGTCAAGACCTTTATCCGCGCCATGCTGACGGTGGTGCGCGAGTACCCCGACGCCGAAGGCTGGATCGCCGGCCCCGAGGACGAGGATCCCGACTACGCGCGTGAATGCCGCAGCCTGGCCGAGAGCCTGGGCTTGGGCCAGAAGGTCAAGTTCCTGGGCTTCCAGCGCATCGACGCGCTGCTGCCGCAGGTGGGCGTGCTGGTGCTGAGCTCGATCAGCGAGGCGCTGCCGCTGGTGGTGCTGGAAGGCTTTGCCGCCGGCGTGCCGTGCGTGACCACCGACGTGGGCTCGTGCCGCGAGCTGCTGTTCGGCCTGCCCGGCGACGACGCCGCGCTGGGCTCGGCCGGCGAGGTGGTGCGCATTGCCGACCCCGCGGCCCTGGCCGCGGCGGCGCTCGGGCTGCTGCAGGACCCGGCGCGCTGGCAGGCGGCCCAGGCCGCCGGCGTGGCGCGCGTGGAGCGCTACTACACCCAGGACCGCATGGTGGGCAGCTACCGCGAACTGTATCAACGGCTGATGGCGCAGGCAGACGGCGCCGGGCATGGCGGACCTGAGCGGCAGGGCGGCGGCAACCCCGCGCGCTGCCCGGTCCACGGAGGAGCCTGAGCATGGCTGGCATTGGATTCGAGCTGCGCAAGATGCTGCGGCGGGACAACCTGTCGGGCATGCTGAGCGCCTACGCGTATGCCGGCATCATCAGCTCCGGGCCATGGATCCTGTCGATCGTCGGCATCCTGCTGATCGGCATGCTGAGCCTGCCCTTCGTGGTGCCGGGCTCGCTGATCACGCAGTTCCAGGTGTCGGTGACCTACCTGATCGCCGGCAGCCTGATCCTGACCGGGCCGATGCAGCTGGCGTTCACGCGCTTCACCTCGGACCGGTTGTTCGAGAAGCGCGACCACCTGGTCCTGAGCAACTACCACGCGGTGGCGCTGCTGGCGACGGTGCTGTCGGGCGGCATCGGCGTGGCGTGCGCGGTATTCAGCTTCGGCGAGCAGTCGGTGCTGTACCGGCTGCTGATGGTGGCGGGCTTCGTGGTGCTGAGCAATATCTGGATTGCCGCGATCTTCCTGTCGAGCATGAAGCAGTACAAGGCCATCGTGTGGACCTTCCTGCTGGGCTACGCGATCTCGGTCGGCGCCGCGCTGGTGCTGCGCGGCCACGGGCTGGAAGGGCTGCTGGGCGGTTTCGCCGCCGGCCAGCTGTGCCTGCTGACCGGCATGGTGACGCTGATCTACCGCAACTACACCAGCCGCCAGTTCATGTCGTTCGAGGTGTTCCAGCGCCGCCATGCCTACCCCAGCCTGGTCGCGATCGGCCTGCTCTACAACCTGGGCATCTGGATCGACAAGTTCATGTTCTGGTACGCGCCCTCCACCGGGCAGCAGGTGATCGGGCCGCTGCATGCGTCGATTATCTACGACATCCCGGTGTTCCTGGCCTACCTGGCGATCATCCCGGGCATGGCGGTGTTCCTGGTGCGCATCGAGACCGATTTCGTCGAGTACTACGACGCGTTCTACAACGCGGTGCGCGGCGGCAGCTCGCTCGAGCATATCGAGGACATGCGCAACACCATGGTCCAGACCATCCGGCTGGGTTTGTACGAGATCGTCAAGGTGCAGGCCATCGCCGCGCTGCTGCTGTTCGCGGTGGGCGTGTGGGTGCTGCGGCTGCTGGGCATTTCCGAGCTGTACCTGCCGCTGCTGTACGTGGACGTGATCGGCGCCAGCCTGCAGGTGGTGCTGCTGGGGGTGCTCAACATCTACTTCTACCTGGACCGCCGCCGCGAGGTGCTGCTGCTGACCGCGACCTTCGTGGTGCTGAACTTCGCGCTGACGCTGCTGACGCTGCACCTGGGGCCGGCCTGGTACGGCTACGGCTTTGCGGTGTCGCTGCTGGTGGTGGTGGCGCTGGCGCTGTACCTGCTGGACCGCAAGCTGGACCGGCTGGAGTACGAGACCTACATGCTGCAATAGGCCCTGCCGGGGCCGCGCCGGCCGGCTCCCCGGGCGGCGCGATGGCGGCAAGGATGATGCAGATCGAAAGACGATCGCGGAGGGATCGGCGCAGTTGCCGCCACCACCCCTCGTCGGGGCATCTCGACGGAAGGGCCTGCGATTGGGTAACATGGCGGCAGCCGGCGGGCTTCGGCCTGGCCCGTCGGATCAGATCGACGGCCGCGCCCCCTGGGGGTGAATATGAGGAATGACTTGCCGGCCGAGCCGTCGACATGCCGTGGCAGAGACCGCAGTTGCAGTCGGAAGCTGGCAGAAGGATGTAGAGGTATGCGAATTGCCTCCGTGGAGGATGATCCGGATCAGGCCGAACTGATCCGGCAGATATTGAGCGAAGCCGGCTTCGAGTGCGAGTCCTACGCCAACGGCGCGGATTTTCTGCGCGCGTTGCGCGAGCGCGCCTATGACCTGTTGCTGGTCGACTGGCAGTTGCCGGGCACCAGCGGCTATGAGCTGGTCAGCTGGGTGCGGCAGAAGTCCGGCAATATGCCGCCGATCCTGTTCGTCACCAGCCGCACCGCCGAATCCGACATCGTCGACGGCCTCACCGTGGGCGCCGACGACTACATGCTCAAGCCCATCCGCGCCGGCGAGCTGATCGCCCGCGTGCGTTCGCTGCTGCGCCGCGCCTACCCCGAGGCGGCGCAGGAAGTGGAGCTGATCCGGCGCGGCAACTACATCGTCGATACCCACGCGCGCACCATCACCGTCGGCGGCGAGCCGGCGCTGCTGTCCCCGCGAGAATATGAGCTGGCCCTGTTCCTGTTCCGCAATACCGGGCGCCTGCTGGCGCGCGAGGTGATGGAGCAGGCCGTCTGGGGCCGCGCCATGGGCGCGGGCTCGCGCACGCTGGATACGCATATCTCGCGGCTGCGCCTCAAGCTGGCGCTGCGCCCCGAGAACGGCGTGCGGCTGACCTCCGTGTACTCGCACGGCTATCGCTTTGAAGAGGCTTCCGCGGCAGATGTGGAGGCGGATGAGGCCGGGGCGGATGCGTAAGGTGATCGGTGGTGCCGCGCTGGCCCTGCTGGCCGGCATGGCGGTTCCGGCGCACGCCGGGCCCGCGGGCGCGGAAGGCGCCGATTTTATCTACCTGGTGGAGCCGGGCGATACGCTGATCGGCCTGGCCTCGCGCTACATGGCGTCCGAGCAGGGGTGGCGCACGCTGCAGCGCCTGAACGGCGTGGCCGATCCGTACCGGCTGGTGCCCGGCTCGCGCCTGCGCATCCCGCTCAGCCAGATTCCCGAGCAGGCCGCGTCGGCGCGTGTGGTCCATGTGGCCGGCGCGGTCCGCGCCAATGGCCGGCCGGTGCAGGCCGGCATGACGCTGGACGAAACCACGCGCATCGAGACCCCCGCGGGCGGCTCGGTCACGCTGGAGTTGCCGGACCGCAGCCGCGTCACGGTGCCGCCGGCCACCACGCTCTCGGTCAGCCGGCTGCGCATGTTCGCGCGCAGCGGCCTGACCGACACCGTGATCCGCATCGAGAAGGGTGCCGCCGATACGCGCGTGGCACCGCAGGGCGGCGGCGTCGGGCGCTTCGAGCTGCATACGCCGATGATGGTGACCGGCGTGCGCGGCACCCGCTACCGGGTCTCGGCCGACACGGCAGGAAGCCGCAGCGAGGTGCTGGAAGGGCGCGTCGGCGTCAGTGCGGCGCGGGGTGCCCGCGCCAGGCCGGCAGCAGAGCGTGCCATGACCGCGGCGGCTTCGGTCGGTGCCGGCTATGGCATCGGCGTGTCGGCCGGCGGCAAGCTGTCGCAGCCGGTGGCGCTGCTGCCGGCGCCGGCCCTGCTGCCCCCGGCCGATACCGTGCTGGGCCCGTCCTTCGAGGCCGCCTGGCAGCCGGTGCCGGGCGCCACCGCCTACCGCGTGCTGGTGGCGCGCGATGCGGCGCTGAGCGAACTGGTCTGGACCGGCACCGCCAGTGGCGCCACTGCCACGACCGCGCGCGTCGACGGCCTGCCCGAGGGCACGCTGTACCTGAGCGTCAGTGCCATCGACAAGCACCAGCTGACCGGCCATGACGCCCAGGCACCGGTGTCGGTGCGGCTGAACCCGCCGGCGCCGTTCACGCAGCAGCCTGCCGCCGATGCGGTGCGCTATGCCGAAGCCGTCGCCTTCGAATGGGCCACCGTGCCGAGCGCGGCGCGCTACGAACTGGCGCTGGCCGCCGATTCGGCCTTTACGCGCGATGCCGTGGTGCAGGCGGCCTCCGAGCCCGCCGCCACGCAAGCGCTGGTGCCGGGCCGCTGGTGGTGGCGCGTGCGCAGCGTCGATGCGGCGGGCCGGCCGGGCCCGTGGTCGGACGCGGTCCCGTTCAGCGTCGAACCCAAGCCGCCCGTGCCGACCCTGCAGGACGACGGCGGCGCGCTGCATATCGGCTGGCCCGAGGGCAGCGGCGCCGGCGCGGGCTACCGGGTCCAGGTGTCGGCCGATGCCGGCTTTGCCACGCTGCTGGCCGACGAGCACACCACCACCAATGCCATTGACCTGCCGCGCCCCGCGCCCGGCGTCTATTTCATCCGCGTGGCACGTGCGGCGCCGGGGGTGACACCTGACCCGGCGGCGTTCTCCGCGCCGCAGCGCATTGAAGTCAATGCCCTCCTGCGCGACTCGCAGGGCGGCGCAATCGGGTCGGGCGACCGGCCGGACGGTGGTGGCCGCATCCGGCTCAACTGACGCGCCAGGCCCGGCACCGGCCGCGCCGGGGCACGCTTTCGGGCAGCGCACGCTGATCGAATGGTGCCTGCTGCTTGCTGCCGTGCTGGCCCTGGTGGTGCTGGCCGCGCGCCAGGGCTGGGCCGAGCGCGCCGACCTGGCCGCCTACGACATCGCCATCAGCGCCCAGCACCATCCGGCCCGCGACGACATCGTCATCGTCGGCATCGATGACGCCAGCATCACCGCCATCGGCCGCTGGCCGTGGCGCCGCGCGGTGCTGGCGCAGCTGGTCGAGCGCATCGCCGCCGGCCGGCCGCGCGTGATCGGCGTGGACGTGATCCTGTCCGAGCGCGACACCCGCTATCCGCAAGACGACGCCGTGCTGGCCCGCAGCCTGGCCCGGGCCGGCAACGTGGTGCTGCCGGTGGTGGCCGAATCCGGCCCCGCCGGCATGCTGGTGCGCTACCCGCTGGCCGGGCTGGGCGCCGCGGTGGGCCATATCAACATGGTGGTCGATACCGATGGCGTGGCGCGCCAGGTCTATCTGAGCGAAGGGCCCCATCCGGTGGCCGCCGCCGGCGTGCCGCACCTGGCTGCGGTGATGGCGGCGTTCGGTCGCGCCGCCGAGCCGCCCGGCATCGCGCGCCAGGAGCCGGCCCGGATCACCGAAGCCAACGGCTGGGAGCGCAGCGGCCGCCTGCGTATCCCGTATGCCGGCCCGCCCGGCACCTTTGCCCGCGTGTCGGCGCGCGACGTGCTGGATGGCCGCGCCAACCCCGCCATCTTTGCCGGCAAGGCCGTGCTGATCGGCGCGCTCGCCACCGGCATGGGCGACGTGCTGCCGACGCCGGTGTCGCGCGATGGCCGCGGCATGAGCGGGGTGGAGATCCTGGCCAATACCGTGCAGGCGCTGACCGACGGCGATGCCATTGTGGCGGTGCCGCGCGCGTGGCAGGTCGGCGGCACGCTGCTGGCGGTGCTGCTGGCCGCACTGGCCGCGCTGCGCCTGCCCCCGCGCGGCGCGCTGGTGGCCACCGGGCTGCTGCTGGCGGCCCTGCTGGGCGGCTCGCTGTTGCTGCTGGCGCTGGCGCGGCTATGGTTTGCACCCGCCGCCGCGGCGCTGGGCTGCGTGCTGTTCTACCCGCTGTGGAGCTGGTTGCGCCAGGAGGCGGCCTTGCGCTTCCTTACCGACGAACTGGCGCGGCTGGAACGCGAACCCGGCCTGATTGCCGCGCCGCGCCATACCGGCGCCACGCTCGACAGCCGCATGCGCGCCGTCTACAGCATGAGCGCGCAACTGCGCGGCACGCGCCGCTTCCTGTCCGATGGCCTGGAAAGCCTGCCCGATGCCACCGCGATCTGCGACCTGGATGGCGGCGTGATGCTGGCCAACCGGCGCTGCGTGGCGCTGGCGCCCGCGGTGCTGGACGGCGAGCCCGCTCATGCGCCGGGCGCGGCCGGGCCGCCGCGGGCCGCCATCCGCGCGCTGATCGAGGCAATCTTTCCCGCGCCGGCACCGGCCCTGGCGTACTGGCAGTCGCTGCACGACCGCCACGCCGGCGCCCGCATCGCTCCGGTCCCGGTTCCCGACGGCGGCATCGAGGTGGCCGGGCGCGGCGACCGCCGCTACCTGCTGCATGGCGCGCCGCTGCACGCCGAGGCCGGCGCCGTGGCCGGCCTGATCGTCAGCGTGATCGACATCACCGCGATCCGCATTGCCGAGCGCCAGCGCGAGCAGATGCTGCGCTTCCTGTCGCACGACATGCGCTCGCCGCAGGCATCGATCCTGGCCTTGATCGAGCTGCATGAGCGCCGCGCGCGGCGCGATGGGGCAGCCGCCGGCGACGTCGCCACGGACAGCGGCGTGCTGGCACGCATCGCCGCCCATGCACGCCGCACGATGACGCTGGCCGACGACTTCATCAGCGTGGCGCGCGCGGAGTCGAAGACCCTGGCGTTCATGGAAGTGGAATTGGGTGGCCTGGTGCTGGATGCGACGGACCAGCTCTGGGCACTGGCCAAGGCCCGCGACGTGACGCTGCAGATCGACCTGCCTGACGAGCCCGCGGTGCTGCAGGGTGAACCGACGCTGCTGGCGCGCGCCATCGCCAACCTGGTCAGCAATGCGATCAAGTTCAGCCCGCAAGCGGGGACCGTGACGGTCTCGCTCACGCGTGAGCCGGGCAGCTTTGTCGTTGCCGTGCAGGACCATGGGCCGGGGATTGCCGAGGCCGACCAGGCACGATTGTTCGAACCGTTCGCGCGCTTGCATGAGGGGCAGCAGGGCGCGCCGGAAGGCGCGGGTCTGGGGCTGGTGCTGGTGCGGGCCGTGGCCGAGCGGCATGGCGGCAAGGCCAGCGTGCGCAGTGCGGCTGGGGCGGGGGCGGAGTTCCGCATCGAATTGCCTGTGGCCTGAGCGGCACAGCAATGGCCGCAAGCCACGTTACGGCCGCCGACACAATTGTTGGCAGTCGCCACAGGCGGATTTGCGTAGCATCGTATCGCCGCTGGAGCCGCATCCGGCGGTCTTCGCGCCCACGCCAGCTCCCCCAATGGCCGTAACTGGCGTGGGCGGCTTTTTTGGGTGCCACTTGAACTCAGTACCCACCTTGCCCGGGCACCCACGCGGTCCCGGCAAGCGGCACCTGTGTCATCGCCGCCGCCTCGATGGTCAGTGCAACGAGGTCTTCGGGCTCCAGGTTATGCAGGTGCGACTTGCCGCAGGCACGCGCGATGATCTGCGCTTCCATCGTCATGACCGACAAGTAGTTTGCCAGGCGCCGCCCGGCCTGTACCGGATCCAGGCGAGAAGCCAGTTCCGGATCCTGCGTGGTAATGCCTGCGGGATCCTTGCCCTCATGCCAGTCGTCGTAAGCCCCCGGAACGGTCCCGAGCTTGTGGTACTCGCCGGCATGGCGCGGGTCGTTGTCCCCCAGCGCGACCAGTGCAGCCGTGCCGATGGCAACGGCATCTGCTCCAAGGGCGAGGGCCTTGGCGACGTCCGCGCCGTTGCGAATGCCGCCCGAGACGATCAGCTGAACCTTGCGATGCATGCCCAGGTCCTGAAGCGCCTTCACCGCGGGCCGGATGGCCGCGAGGATGGGGATACCCACGTGCTCGATGAACACTTCCTGCGTCGCGGCGGTGCCACCCTGCATGCCATCGAGCACCACCACATCGGCGCCGGCTTTGACCGCCAGGGCCACGTCATAGTAGGGGCGGGTGGCGCCAACCTTGACGTAGATGGGTTTCTCCCAGTCGGTAATTTCCCGCAGTTCGAGGATCTTGATCTCGAGGTCGTCGGGGCCGGTCCAGTCCGGATGCCGGCATGCCGAGCGTTGATCGATGCCTTCGGGAAGGCATCGCATCCTTGCCACGCGCGCGCTGATCTTCTGTCCCAGCAGCATGCCGCCGCCACCGGGTTTCGCGCCCTGTCCGATCACGACTTCGATGGCGTCAGCCTTGCGCAGGTCGTCGGGGTTCATGCCGTAGCGTGAGGGCAGGTACTGGTACACCAGCGTCTGCGACTGGCCGCGCTCCTCCGGTGTCATGCCTCCGTCGCCCGTGGTCGTGCTCGTGCCGGCGATGGTGGCGCCGCGTCCCAGTGCCTCCTTGGCCTGGGCGGACAGCGCGCCGAAGCTCATGCCGGCAATGGTGACCGGCGTCTTCAGGTGAATCGGCTTTTTGGCGTAGCGCGTTCCCAGGACGACGTCGGTTCCGCACTTCTCCCGGTAGCCTTCCAGCGGATAGCGGCTGACCGAGGCGCCCAGGAACAGCAAGTCATCGAAATGCGGCAGCTTGCGCTTGGCGCCGCCGCCACGGATATCGTAGATGCCGGTGGCCGCGGCGCGCCGGATTTCGGCCAGGGTAGCCGGGTCGAACGTCGCGGAATAGCGCGGTGGAGTCTGGGTGGAACTTGATGCCAGGTCCTGCAGTTGGGTCGGGGCATTCATATCAATAGGCTCCTGCGTTATCGACATGGAAGTTGTAGAGCGTGCGGGCAGACCCGTACAGCTTGAACGACGACGGGTCGACATCCACATGGCCGGCGCGGTGGAGCAGGCCGGCCAGCACCACGCGTTCGCGCGGGCCCATGGTCTTCTCTTCGCAATCGGCGCCCAGGCTCTTCACCTTGCCACGCACATAGATGGCGGCTTCGTAGAGCGAGTCGCCCAGCGCTTCGCCGGCGTCGCCGAGCACCACCAGGTTGCCCGCTTGCGCCATGAACGCCGAGAAGCTGCCGACGGAACCGCCGACGACGATATCGGCGCCCTTCAGCGAAATCGCGCAACGCAGGCCGGCATCGCCGTCGATCACCAGCAGCCCGCCGTGGGCAGTGGCGCCTGCGGCGTTGGAGGCGAAGCCCTTGACGTGGACCTTGCCGCTCATCATGTTCTCGGCGACGCCGGTTCCGGCGCTGCCGTTGATGGTCACGGTGGCGCCTTGATTCATCCCGGCGGCGTAGTAGCCGGCATGGCCTTCGATGACCACGTCGACAGGCGCATTCAATCCGGCGGCGATCGCGTGCGCGCCGTTCGGGTTGTCGATCTGCACGCGCAAGCCGCCTTGCGCAGGCACGTCCTTGTGCAGGTACCGGTTGACTTCGCGCAGCGGCGTGACCGCGAGGTCAAACTTCACGCTTTCCATACGTACATCTCCTCGGGTGCTGGTTCGAAAACATGGGCGTGCCTGACGCCGGGCAGGTGGGCCAGCGAGCGGAATTCCGACGCGATGGCGACGTAGTCGTCGCTTTCGGCCACTACCGCGGGCTTGCAGGCGAAGGGGTCGCGGATCAGCGCCAGTTCCGTGGGCGTTCCCATCAGGAAGGTGTAGAAGCCATCCAGGACATCAAAGCCTGCCTGCAGCGCCTGCTCTAGCGTGTCGCCTTCGCGCAGCCGCCATTCCAGGAAACGCGTTGCCGCCTCGGTGTCGTTGTCGGTGTCGAAGTGGATGCCATGGGGCGCCAGCATGCGCCGGATGCCGTTGGGATTCGACAGGGAGCCGTTATGCACCAGGCAAAAGTCCTCGCCGGCGGTGAACGGGTGTGCGCGATCGGGCGTGACGGCAGATTCGGTGGCCATGCGGGTATGGCCGACGAGGTGGCTGCCCTGGAGTTCGGCGAAGCGGTAACGGGCTGCCACTTCAGCCGGGGTGCCGATGTCCTTGTAGAGGTCGATGCTGCGGCCCGTCGAGAACACATGCAGCTTGGGGTCGTTCGCGGCGATCCAGTCCTTGACGCGCTCTGGCTCGCCGCGGAAGGTCACGATGCCATGGTTTCCCTGTGCCTGCACGGTTGCGTGCACGTCGAGGGCCGCATTCAATGCGTCGGCCAGGCGATTCCAGTCATAGCGTTCGCCGTCATCGGTGTAGCCGGCATAGACGCTGATCTTCCTGTGGCGTTCTTCCACAGGCGCCGAGAACACCGCCAATCCCGCTGAATCCGGGCCGCGCTCGGTCATGCCGATCAGCATGGGCACCATCAGCTCGCCAAGCTTTTCCCGCAGCGAAGATGTCTTGACTAACAATGCAACAATTCCGCACATAGCGTGATTCCTTCTTCAAAAGAATTCCAGGTACTGCTTCACTTCCCAGTCCGAGACATGCCGTTGATATTCGAGCCACTCCATGCGCTTGAGCTTCAGGAACTCTTGCGCAACGGGTCCCAGTGCCTCGGTTATCAGCGCATCGGCTTCGAGGGCATCCAGCGCGCTGCCAAGGTTCTGCGGTAGCAGGCCGATGCCGGCTTCGGCCAGCTGCGCCTCGCTCCACTCATAGAGATTGGTGTTGCGCGGTGCGCCGGGATCGAGCTTCCGGTCGATGCCGTCAAGCCCCGCCGCAATCACGGCCGCTGTGGCGAGATACGGGTTGGCGGCGCCATCGGGCAGCCGCAGTTCCAGCCGGCCCTTGGGGATGCGGATCATGCTCGAGCGATTGTTGTCGCCATAGCTGATATACGCGGGAGCCCAGGTGGCGCCGGTGAGGGAACGGCCCACCACGAGCCGCTTGTAGGAATTGACGGTGGGCGCGCAAAGCGCCGTGAGCGCCGGCGCATGGGCCAGCAGCCCGCCAAGGAAGTGATAGGCCAGCTGGGACAGGTCCAGCCCGCGCGGGTCGCTCTTGTCAGCAAACAGGTTGCGCTGGCCATCGCCGATCGACATGTGCATATGCATGCCGTTGCCGGGGCGGTTTGCAAACGGCTTCGGCATGAAGGAGCACACCATGCCCAGCTCGTTGGCGATTTCCGATGCCGCCATCTTGAAGAAGATGAAATGGTCGCAAGACGTCAGGCAGTCGGTGAAGGTGTAATTCAGTTCGAATTGCCCGTTGGCGTCTTCATGGTCGATCTGGTAGACATCGATTCCCGCGGCGCGCAGTCCGTTGGACAGACGCTCCAGGAAAGTACGCGTGCGCGACAGCCCCTTGTAGTCGTAGCAAGGCTTGGCCAGCGTATCGCTCGGGTCGCACGGACCGATGCCGCCTTTGTCGTCACGGCGCAGCAGCGAAAACTCAGGCTCGAGGCCGGTATAAAGCGTGTAGCCACCTTGCGAGAGCCTGGCGATCTGCCGCTTCAGGACGACCCGGCTGTCGTACTGCCATGGCGCACCATCGACATGCCCTTCGCATACGATCCGGGCCAGGCCCGGCTGCCATGGCACCAGCCCGATGGTGTCGAGATCCCCGCGAGCCATGAAGTCCGGGCCATGCGGTTCAATGCCGACGCCCCAGATGGCAAAGCCGGCAAAGCCCGCACCCTCTGCCAGGACCGAGCCAAGATGCGCCACTGGCACCGATTTGGCCTTGGCGACGCCGTGGATATCGACGAACTGCGCGAGGACGTAGCTGACGCCGCGCGCCAGCAGATAGTCTTGAGCGTCTTCGACGGTGTTGAACCGCGGAGCCGGGGTCAGCGCCCCGGCTGGCGCCGCAAGATGCGCACTCAACTCTGACTTCATGGATCGGCTCCTTCCGACTTTGGAATGCGCCTCGCAGCGCCAGGCGCATGACTTGCGCACTGGGGCGCAAATCTGCGATGATTCCTGTGGAGCAACAAGTGTGCCCATCAGGAATCATCCTCCTGGTGCGTCAATGACTGAGAGACCCACATGAAGACCCATGCCGAGCCCCCTTTTGAAGCCCACGTGCCCCACATTGAGGAATCGGTGGGCATGGTCATTCGCGAACTGCGGCTGCGGGAAAGGCTGACGATTGCCCAGGTCGCGGAACAGGCAGGCCTGAGCCGCGGGATGCTGTCGAAGATCGAGACCGGCAGCACCATGGCCGGCATGGATACGCTTGCCCGTATCGCCCGCGCGCTGGGCGTGCCAATGGCGGTGCTGTTCAGCAAGTACGATGGCGCGTCGGCTGCCGCGCAGCATGTCAGGCATGGAGCGGGGATGGAGGTGGTGCGGCGCGGCACCAGGAGCGGTCATACCTATCATCTGCTGGCCTATGACCAGGGCCCCGTGAAAGCCTTTGAGCCGTTCCTGATCACGATCGAGGACGACACCGAGCGCTACCCGACCTTCCAGCACCCCGGCACCGAATTCCTGTACATGCTGGAGGGCGTGGTCGAGTATCGCTGCGGACAGCAAACCTATACGCTCGAACCCGGCGATGCCCTGACCTTCGCCGGCGAGATACCGCATGGCCCGGTAGGCCTGACCAGGTGTCCGATCAGGTTCCTGTCCATCACCATCTATCCGCGACAAGGGGAGTGATGGTGCCCTGCGACCCGGATCGGCAGCACTGCAAACGCGGGGCTCAGGACACCGCGCCGAGACCGTACTTGCCAGTCAGCAGCGCACCATTGCGGAAGCGCTCCAGGGAATAGGGGGCGATGTCAATCTCGGTCTCGATGCCCAGCGCTGCCTGGGCCAGCACGCGTCCGACCGCGGGAGCCAGCTTGAAGCCGTGGCCCGAGAAGCCGTAACCCACCACGAGACCCGGTACCTCGGGCAGACACCCGAGCACCGGGTTCCAGTCGGGCGTCACGTCGTAGACGCCGGTCCAGGACGAAGCAATCCCGGCGTCCGCATAGGTGGGGAAGCGCTCGGCGACTTGCGCGCCGACTTCGACCATGTAATTCATGCTGATGTCGCCTTGCTCGTTGTCCGGCGACGACAGCGTCTCACCGACGGTGCCCTCGCTGACCAGCATCTGCCTGCCGCCGTAACTGCGGCAATACAGCATGCCGGGAGAGCCGAGGTCCTTGTACACCGGCATCTGGAACGTATAGGGCGATGCCGCTTCCAGTGCCAGCACGGCATGGCGCTCGGGGACGACCGGGCTGGCGATGCCGGTCCAGCGCTCGATTTCGGTCGCCCAGATATTCTGGGTGCTGATGACGGTGCCGGCGAGGAAGGTTCCTCGCGAGGTTTCAACGCCGGCGACTTTGCCGCCGTCGAGCAACAACCGTTCGACTCCGACGCCTTCCAGGATCCTGACCCCGAGGCGGCGTGCCGCCCGCGCAAAGCCGGTGGCGACCAGGTAAGCGTCGGCAAAGCCGGCTTCCGGCTCGTAGCCGATCAGCGCAGCGTCGTCGAAGCGGGCAATCGGAAGCAGGCTTTGCGCTTCCTTTGCATCGAGCAACCGCACTTCGATCCCCTGTGCCTGCTGGGCTTCCAGCGAGGCACGCAGCGGGGACAGCCTGGGACCATCCGGCGCGGCGATCAGGTAGCCGCACTTGACCATGCCCGCGGAGGCCTCTTCGTCGCCCAGGTAAGCGGCAAAGTCGTTGAACACCTGCCACGACGCTTGCGCCAGCCGGACGTTCTCGATGACCGAGTAGTGCGTCCGCAGAATGCCGCTGGATTGGGAGGTGGTTCCTGTTCCGATCTGCATGCGCTCGAGCACGAGCACGTTAGTGCAGCCCTGGCGGGCAAGATGGCAGGCGACGGAACTGCCGATCACGCCGGCCCCGATAACGATCGCGTCGTAGCTTTGCATGGAGATTTCCTGGTGGGATCAGAACTGGATGCAAGCCTAGGAGCGACGGCAGTGCGGAGCCTTAGATGAAGAAATATTTATAGGAAAAATTAGATTTTCTTAAGTTATAGTGGGCGACACCGCTCCCTGTTGCAGGCAAGCCCATGGCCAAGTCCGCTCCCATGCCCCCCGCGATTTCCCCGACCCGGCGCCGCGCGCGCGTGCCCGACCTGCACGCGCTACAGGTCTTTATGGCTGTCTGTGAATCCGGTTCCATGGCCCTTGCCGCACAAGGGCTCGGCGTCAGCCAAAGCGCGGTCAGCCAGATGATCCGCTCACTCGAAGTCGAATACGGGATCCAGCTGTTCGACAGGGAAGTGCGGCCTGCCAGGCCCACGCGCGCAGGGAACATCCTGCTGGAGATGGCGGACCGCCTGCTGGCCGAGGCCCGGCATGTGGATGAGGAGTTGCGCAAGCGCGTGCGGCTGGACCACGCCCAGATACGGCTCGGTTGTGTGGACTCCTTTGCGGCGACGTTGGGGCCGGCGTTGATTCGCGGGCTGTCAGGGTCTGCCAGGCAAATGCAGCTATGGTCTGGCCTGACCCCGGGCCTGAATGCCCAGCTGCTGGGCCGGGAGCTGGACCTGGCGATCTGCACCGAAGTGCCGGTAGCCGAAGCACGCATTGCCCAGCGACTTCTGTTTTCCGAAAGCTGGGTGGCCGTATTTCCCAAAGGCAGCCATGTACTGCCGTTGTCCACGGTGCAAGACCTCGCCGACCGTGTCGGCGATCTGCCGCTGATCCGGTACACGCAGCGCTCGGTCATCGGCCAGCAAGTCGAGCGATACCTGCGCCATATCGGCGTGGAAGCGGCACGTCGATTCGAGTTCGATGCGACCGATCCGCTGCTGAGCCTGGTGGCTGCGGGACTTGGGTGGGCCGTCAGCACGCCCCTTTGCCTCTGGCAATCGCGGGTGTGGCTGGATCAGGTCGAGCTGGTGCCGATCCCGCCATCGCGGCTGGGCCAGCGCGATCTTTACCTGCTTTGCCGAATGGCGGAATGGTCCGACCTTGCCGAAGACATTGCCCGGATCACGCGGACGGTGCTCACGCGGGAGCTCGTCCCCGCGATACGCGCCATGCTGCCTGGGTTGCCGGCGGATGCGATCAGCGCTGGCACGGCGCAGTCTCCCTCACTCCCTACGCCCTGAACGTCAGGACAAAGCGCGTCCGCCCCCCCTCCGACTCCACTCCAATGCCCCCGCCATGCGCAGCCACAATCGCCTGCGTGATCGCCAGACCCAGCCCCAGCCCCGCACCATCGGACTCGGGCCGCGCCCGCGACTTGTCCGCGCGGAAGAACCGGTCAAACAGCGAGGGCAGCAGTTCAGGCCGGATGGTCTCGCCTTCGTTCTCGACGACCACCGTCACCCCTTCGGCAGCGGGCAAGATCTCCACCACAATGCCCTTGCCCGCCGGCGTATGCCGCAGCGCATTCGACAGCAGGTTGCTCAGCGCCCGCCGCAGCATCAGCCGGTCTCCGGTGATGCGGCCACTGCCGCGCACGGCCATGCGCACACCCTTGTCCTCAGCCAACGCATCGTAGAAATCGAACAGCGCAGCGACCTCATCAGCGACCTCGATCGGCTCGGCGTTTGGCAGGGTGATGCCGTGCTCCATCTTCGCCAGGTAGAGCATGTCCGACACCATGCGCGACAGCCGCTGCAGCTCTTCCACGTTGGACGCCAGCACGTCGCGGTACTTGTCCGCATCGCGCGGCTGCGACAGTACCACCTGGGTTTGCGTCATCAGGTTGGTGATCGGCGTGCGCAGCTCGTGCGCCAGGTCCGATGAGAACTCCGACAGGCGCGCGAAATCGCGCTGCAGGCGTTCCAGCATGGCGTTGAGCGTCGCGGCCAGGTCGGCCATTTCCACCGGCACGGCATCGACCGGCATGCGCTCGTCGAGCTTGTGCGCGGTGACGGCGCGCGCGCGCGAGGCCATGGTGCGCAATGGCGAGAGCCCGCGGCGCGCGGCCCACCAGCCCAGCAGCCCGCTCGCCAGCGCGGCCAGCGCGGCGTAGAAGGCCAGCGACTGGCGGAAGGCGTGCATGAAGTGGGCATGCAGTGCCGTGTCCATGCCGACCACGACCTGCAGCGGCCCCGGCTGTCCGGGCGGCACCTGCGCCAGCGCACGCATGCCGCGGTAGGTCTGGCCACCCTGTTCCCAAGTGAAGGCATGCCGCTGCGCCGGCAGTTGCGCGGCGGTGGCCAGGGCCATGCCGAAGTCGAAGTCCTGCGTGGCATACAGGCGCTTGCCGTCCGCGGCGCGCACCTCGGCGACGAAGCCGGCATGGTGTTCCAGCACCGGGCCCAGGCGTTGCGCCAGCGACGCCGCCGGGCCTTCGCCCGCGATCTTCTGGATCAGCCGCACGTTGTCGCCCAGCACGGCGTAGTCCTCGTCGGCGAAATGATTGTCGATCGCCAGCCAGATCAGCACGCCCAGCCCCAGCAGCACCGCGGCCGACGACAGCGAGAACAGGATGGTGAGCCGTGCCGTCAGCGACATCCGGACCTTCATTCAGCGTTCTCCGCTGCCTCGGGGGCTTCCAGCACATAGCCCATGCCGCGCACGGTCTGGATCAGCTTGGGCTCGAACTCATCGTCGATCTTCGCGCGCAGGCGCCGGATGGCGACGTCGATGACATTGCTGTCGCTGTCGAAGTTCATGTCCCACACCTGCGAGGCGATCAAGGAGCGCGGCAGCACTTCGCCGCGGCGGCGCGCCAGCAGTTCCAGCAAGGCGAACTCCTTGCTGGTCAGCGTGATGCGGCGCCCGGCGCGCGTGGCCCGGCGGCGGCCCAGGTCCAGCACCAGGTCGGCCACCTGGATGCGGTCCAGCGCCATCTGCGCCGTGCCCCGGCGCAGCAGCGTGCGCACCCGCGCGAGCAGCTCGGAAAAGGCGAAGGGCTTGACCAGGTAGTCGTCCGCACCCAGCTCCAGCCCCTTGACGCGGTCGGCCACGCTGTCGCGCGCGGTCAGGAACAGCACCGGCACGGCGATCTCCGCCGCGCGCAGCGCCTGCACGATGCGCCAGCCATCTACGTCCGGCAGCATCACGTCCAGGATGACCAGGTCATAGGGCTCGGTCATCGCCAGATGCTGGCCGTCCAGCCCGTTGGCCACCAGGTCGACGACAAAGCCCGCCTCGGTCAGCCCCTGGCGCAGGTATTCGCCGGTCTTGGACTCGTCCTCCACCACTAGCAGTTTCACAGCACTTTCCTTGATCGATCGGCCCTTTGGGCAGGGTCCGGCAACTCTACGCCGGCAACGCGGGCGCCAACATGACCGGAAGATTACCGCAATGTCATGTTCCGGTCAGACGTGCGTAGGGTGGCTTTGGCTACGCTTGGCATGCTTTCTACCAGGACTGATGACATGCGACGCCACCCCAGTACCGGCCTTGTGCTGCCCGATTTACCCCGCCGCCGCTTCGTGCAAGGGCTGGTTGCCGGCGGCGTGGTGGCCAGCCTTGCTGGCGTCGGCGGCAGCGCGTGGGCGCAGCATGCGGGCCAGCGCTCCGGGCAGGCTGCCCCGGCCGGCTCCGGCTCGGCGCCGGTCCTGCGCGGCACCGAGTTCGACCTGGTGATCGGCGAGTCGCTGGTCAACTTTACCGGCAAGCCGGCCATTGCCACCACCATCAACGGCATGCTGCCGGGCCCGACGCTGCGCTGGCGCGAGGGCGACACGGTCACCATCCGCGTGACCAACCGCCTGCGCGAGGCCACTTCGATCCACTGGCACGGCATCATCCTGCCGTTTGAGATGGACGGCGTGCCGGGCATCAGCTTTGCCGGCATCCCGCCCGGCCAGACCTTCACCTACCGCTTCAAGGTCGCGCAGACCGGCAGCTACTGGTACCACTCGCATTCGGGCTTCCAGGAAATGACCGGTGTGTACGGCGGCATCGTCATCGATCCGGCCACGGGCCAGGAAAGTGTGCGGGCCGACCGCGACCACACCGTGCTGCTGTCGGACTGGACCGACGAAGATCCGATGCGGGTGCTGACCAAGCTCAAGGTCCAGGGCGACTACTACAACTACAACCAGCCGACCGTGGTCGACTTCTTCCGCGACGTCTCGCGCGACGGGCTGAAGCAGGCGCTGGACAAGCGCAGCATGTGGAACCAGATGCGGATGAGCCCGACCGACCTGGCCGACCTGTCCAGCGCCACGCTCACGCACCTGGCCAACGGCGTCACGCCGGCCGGCAACTGGACTGGGCTGTTCCGGCGCGGCGAGACCGTGCGCCTGCGCTTTATCAACGGCTCGGGCAACACCTTCTATGACGTGCGCATCCCCGGGCTGAAGCTGCGGGTGGTGCAGGTCGACGGCCAGGATATCGAACCGGTCACGGTCGATGAATTCCGCTTCGGCCCCGGCGAGACCTGCGATGCGATTGTCGAACCGCGCGACGACGCTTACACGCTGTTCGCGCAATCGATGGACCGTACCGGCTATGCGCGCGGCACGCTGGCGGTCAGGGAAGGGCTGGCGGCGCCGGTGCCCGCGCTAGACCGGGCCGAATGGCTGACCATGACCGACATGATGGGCGCGATGACGGGCCACGGCGGGCATGGCGGCCATGGCGGTCATGCGGGACACGGCGGCATGCAGCACGGCGCCACGCCGATGCAGGGCATGGACCACGCCGGCATGGACCACAGCCAGCACGCCATGGCCGCCGCCGACCCGCTCAAGGTCCCCAGCAAGACCGCCCGCCACGCCCGCACCGAATACGGTCCGGGCACCGACATGCGCGTCGACATGGCCCGCACCAACCTGGACGATCCCGGCATCGGCCTGCGCAACAACGGCAGGCGCGTGCTGACCCTGGCCGACCAGCACACCATCGGCGGCGCCATGGATGCGCGCGGCCCCGGGCGCGAGGTCGAGCTGCACCTGACCGGCAATATGGAGCGCTACACCTGGTCCTTCGACGGCGTCGAGTTCGGCAAGTCGACGCCGATCCACTTCAAGCACGGCGAACGGCTGCGCGTGATCCTGCACAACGACACCATGATGACCCACCCCATGCACCTGCATGGCATGTGGAGCGAGCTGGAAACGCCGGACGGCAGCTTCCAGGCGCGGCGCCACACCATCCCGGTGCAGCCGGCGCAGCGCATCAGCTTCCTGGTCACCGCCGATGCGCTGGGACGCTGGGCCTGGCATTGCCACCTGATGCTGCATATGGATGCGGGCATGTTCCGCGAAGTGGTGGTGGCGTGATGGTTCAACCTGAATTCGCAATCTCCATGCACAGGCACAAGAAGACGATACTGGCCGTGGCGCTGGCCTTGACCGCAATCGGCGCAGCCCAGGCGCAGGACCCGCATGCCGGCCATGCGCACCAGCACGATGCCCCGGCCGCCATGCAGGGCATGGACCATGGGCAGATGCAGGGCATGGAGCAGGACGGGATCCAGACCATGGACGGTGGCGGTGCGCCGACGCCGGACACGCAGGGCATGGCCGCCCCTGCCATGGACCACGGCGACATGAAGATGCAGGGCGGCAGCGCGCCGCCCGACGCCCGCGATCCGCATGCCTATTCCGGCGGCTACCAGCTGGGCGTCGGCAAGTACGCGCTGGGCGACAAACGCCAGCTGGTGATGGCCGACGAGCACCTGTTCGCCTCGGTGCTGGTCGACCGCCTGGAGTGGGCCCACGCCAATGGCAGCAATGCCGCCGCCTATGAAGCGCAGGCGTGGTTCGGCAACAGCTACGACAAGCTGGTGCTCAAGGCCGAGGGCGAAGCGTCGAAGGGCAAGCTGCACGAGGCCCGCACCGAGCTGCTGTGGGGACACGCCGTGGCCAGCTACTGGGATACGCAACTGGGCCTGCGCAACGACACCGGCAGCGGGCGCCCGGCGCGCAACTGGCTGGCGTTCGGGGTGCAGGGGCTGGCGCCGTACTGGTTCGAGGTCGATGCCACTGCCTATGTCGGCACCAGCGGCCGCACCGCGCTGCGGCTGTCCGCCGAATACGAATTGCTGCTGACGCAGCGCCTGATCCTGCAACCACGCATCGAAGCCAACCTCTATGGCAAGAACGACCCGGAGGTGGGCATCGGCAGCGGCTTGTCCAACGGCACCGTGGGGCTGCGGCTGCGCTATGAGTTCAGCCGGCAGTTCGCGCCGTATATCGGCGTGGAGCGCTACCAGACCTTCGGCAATACCGCCGACATGATCCGGACCTCTGGCGGCAAGGCGGGCGAAACGCGTTTCGTCGCCGGTGTCCGGGTCTGGTTCTGACACCACAACTTCATCATCCCCAAGTGGAGACAACCATGCATGCCAATCGCCCCCTGATCCAGACCCTGCTTGCCGCAACCGCCGCGCTGGCCAGCAGCATCGCCTTCGCGCACCCGAAGCTGGTGTCGTCCACGCCGGCGGACAAGGCCGAGGTGGCCGCGCCGCAGAAGATCGAACTGCAGTTCTCCGAGAGCCTGGTCACCCAGTTTTCCGGCGCCAACCTGGTGATGACCGGCATGCCGGGCATGGCTGACCATGCGCCGATGAAAATGGCCGTGAAAGTCTCCGGCAGCGACGACCCCAAGACCATGGTGATCACGCCCACGCAGCCGCTGCCGCCGGGCAGCTATCGGGTGGACTGGCGGGCGGTGTCGTCCGATACCCATCCCGTCAACGGCAAGATTGCCTTCACGGTGAAGTGATTGCAGCAGCCGGACTGGGTGGCCGCCGGGCTGCGCCTGGCGCTCTATTTCGACCTGGCCTTGCTGTTCGGGCTGCCGCTGTTCTGCACCTATGCGCTGCATCGGGGGGAACGGGCCTCACGCTTTGCAAAGCGTTGCCAGGCGCTTGCGCTGGGCTGCGCCATCGCCGGCATCGGGCTTTCGCTGGCTGCCCTTGTGGTGATGGCGCTGGCCATGACAGGGGAGTCCGACTACGCCGCGTTGCAGGCCCACGTCTTCGCCATGATCGTCACAGGGACGGATTTCGGGCTGGCGTGGTCGGTGCGCCTGGCGGCCCTGCTGCTGTTCGTGCTGGCCTGCGTGTCCTGGCGCAGGCGGCCGGGCGCGCGCTTCACTGCGCTGGCCGGGTTCGGCGGGATTGCGCTGGCGACGCTGGCCTGGGGCGGCCACGGCGCGATGCATGAGGGCGCCTTGCGCTATCTCCACCTGAGCGCCGACGTGGCGCACCTGCTGGCCGCCGGCGCCTGGGTCGGCGCGTTGGCCGCGTTCGTGCTGCTGTCGCTGGCGCGGCCGGTATCGGACCGGGCGGCGGTGGTGCTGCTGAGCCGCACCTCGAACGGGTTTGCCCGTATCGGCACCATCATTGTTGCCACGCTGCTGCTGACCGGCGCGCTCAACTACTGGTTCATCGTGGGCCCGGCGCTGCCGGATCTTGCGCCGATGTCCTATGGCGGGCTGCTTGTCGCAAAACTCGCGCTGTTCGTGGCGATGCTTGGCCTGGCTGCCGCGAACCGCTTCCGCCTGAGCCCGCGGCTGGCGTTGGCGGTGCAGGCCGGGGAGCATCGGGCGGCGACGCTGGCGTTGCGGCGCAGCCTGCTGCTGGAGGCGTGTGCCGCCGCGCTGGTGATGGCCCTGGTAGCCATGCTGGGGATGCTGTCTCCGGCGCCGCCGTGAGTCCCGCGGCCATCAGACATAAGCAATCAGACGCCCGGCGCAGATCACCAGCGACCACGTCACCATCGAGACAATGGCGCTGACGCGCGCGCCGGCCGGCGGCGCGACGCCGCTGTCCCAGCCCGGTTGCCCGGCATGCAGGCTGCGATAGGGACCGAAGTGGAACCACAGCACATTGGCCAGCGCCAGTGCAATCAGGCACAGCTTGGCCAGGAACGCGGGATTGGCGGCCAGCTCATCGGCATGGGCCAGGAACAGCAGCACGCCGCTGGCCGCGACCGCAATGAAGGCGCCGACGGTGAAGGGCAGCGCATGGCGCAACAGCAGGCTCACCGGCAGCCGCCGGCCGAGCCCGGCCAGGCGCATGTCGACCACGAAGATGGAGCCGAACAGCAGCGCCATGCCGGCCAGGTGGACGATCTCTACCGCGGGATAGGCCCAGGCCGAACTGCGCAGGGCCATCGGGAACGGCAGCCGCGCCAGCGCGCCGGCCCATTCCGTCCATTGCGCGAACAGCACCGACATGCGGCGCGCGCCCGCTCAGCGCAACTCGACGGTCTTGCCGTCCACGGTGATGCGCTCGGCGCGCAGCTCGTCGGCCTTTTCCTTGCTGGCGTAGCCGACCAGCGTGACCTCGCGCCCCACGGCCACCTTGTCGGCGGTGGCGCCGCGCGCCTCCATCCGCGACACGGGTGCCAGCACGGCCAGCCAGCGCTTGCCGCCGGCATCGATGCGGATATGCGCGTGGGGGTTCTCGTAGTGGCTCTCGACGATCTTGCCGGTCAGCGTCAGCGGCTTGGTCTCGTCGTAGGTGGACCAGCCGTGATGGGCAATGGCCGGCACGGCCGCCAGCGCCAGCGCGGCGCTGGCGGCAAAGAGGGCGAGGCGGAACAGGGCGCGGAAGCTGGGCATGGGTGGTCTCCGGTCAGGACAGGTGCAGTATAGGCGCCGATCCCGGCCGCGGCAGGGAGACTTATGCGCGGCACGAGTCGGCGCGCTGCACCAGCCGGTGCAGGCTAGGACTCATGGGCTTGAGCGCGGCGCGTTCGGCCGTGAGCGCGATCGCCAGGTTGCTGCGGCGGCCGCGCAGCGCCGCCTCGAGCAGGGTCAGGCTGACGATGTCGCGCTGTGCATGGCTGCCGCCGAAGCGGTGGGCGATCAGGCGCACCGGCATCAACAGGTCGATGGCGGTGCTGTAATCGCCCTGGTCGAACGCGATCAGGGCATCGGCCACCGGCAGCCCCACATCGCGCGACATCATGGCATTGGTGCCGTTGCCCAGGGCGGCGCGCTCCAGCGCGGCGCGGACCTGGTCGGCGGCAGCGGGCCGGTGCGCGCCCAGGCTGGCCATCACGGCATGGACATCGTTGAAGGCGTAGTAGCCGGCCGCGCCGCGGCCGAGCCAGTCGTCCGCCACCGGCTGCCAGCGCCGGCCCACGTCCACGCCGCGCAGGTGCAGCCGCCACAGCAGCGCGGAGGCATCCACCAGGTCCAGCGCGATCGCCGGCGCGGGGCGCTTGATATAGCGGTCGTACAGCGCCAGCACCTCGTCGGTCCTGCCCGCTTCCAGCTGGAACAATGCCAGGTGCCACCAGTTGTGCACGGCCAGCATATTGTCGTCGGACCAGTCGTCGCGGCGCCCGTCCAGCCAGGCGATACCGTCGTCCAGCCGGCCCTGCATCTCCATCACGTGCGCCACCGCGTGCACGGCCCACGGGTCGCGCGGATTGAGCTCGAGCGCGCGCCGGCCGCTTTCCTCGGCGCGCTCGTAGAGCTGGGTTTCTTCCAGGCCGAAGGCATGCATGCCGAGCAGGTAGCCGTAGCCCGGCATGCCGGCATCCCAGTGCGGCAGCGCCTGCGCCACGCGGTCGCGCAGCATCGATGACTGCCCCAGCAGGAAGTCGCCGAGATGCGCGGTCTGGATCGCCAGCAGGTCGCGTGGATAGTCGATCACGATATCGCCGTAGAGCCGGACCGAGCGCTCGAACTCGCCGTCCAGCCAGGCCCGTGCCGCGGCGATGTGGCGGCGCTCGCGGTCGTTGGCGCGGGCGTGCCGGGCTTCGCCGGCTTCGACGCTCTGGCGCAGCATGGGCTCGGCCGTGCCGTCGCCAGAGGTGACCATCAGCGCGGCGCGCAGCGCGTGGCCCATGGCGAAGTCGGGGTCGGCGGCCAGCGCCGTGTCGATGGCGGCGAGCGGGTCGCCGTAGTAGCCGTTCAGCAGTTGCAGGGCGGTCTCATACTGCTCGACCGAGCGGGCGTTCTGGGTCGAGACCGGAAGGTCCCGTGAATCCGTGAGTGCCATGGCAATCTCCGTGCGCCCGCGGCAGCGGGGCTGTCACGAACCATCGTAGACGGCAAAACGCCCCGTGTAACGGATGCGGCGGGGTGCGCCGCACCATGCCTGCCGCAAGGCGCACGGCCGGGGTGCGTTGTGCGCTATATGCCGCTGCCGCCATATCGTTGCCGTGTGTCGGTTAAACTGCCGCAACCCCAATCACGACCTCACGACCAGGTTTCCCATGAAAACACTTGCGCTTTTCCTCGGCACCCTGACCTTGGCCTGCGCCGCCTCCGCTGCCGCCCCGGCCGCCTCGGCCCCGGCCGCACCCGCTGCGGCGCCGCAGACGCTGGCGTCGGGCATGACCATCCAGCACCTGATCAAGGGCAATGGCGCCTCGCCCAAGGCCACCGACTCGGTGCAGGTCCACTACCGCGGCACGCTGGCCGACGGCACCGAGTTTGACAGCTCGTACAAGCGCGGCCAGCCGATCTCGTTCCCGCTCAACCGCGTGATCCCGTGCTGGACCGAAGGGGTGCAGGCGATGCAGGTGGGCGGCAAGGCCAAGCTGACCTGCCCGCCGGCCACGGCCTACGGCGCGCGCGGCGTGCCGGGCACGATTCCGCCGAACGCCACGCTTACCTTCGAGGTGGTGCTGCTGGGGATCGGCGGCTAAGACCCCGCGTCAGCGCGGCGCCTGCGGCTGCGCGGGCGCAGGCGTGCCCGCCGGCGCCTCCGCGGCGGGTGCTGCGGCCGTGCCGCCGTCGTCGTCTTCGTCGTAGTCCGGCAGCGACGTGTTCTCTCCCAGCAGGTAGCGGCGCCGCTGCAGGTAGGCATCGCGCACAAAGGCGTACTTGTCCAGCGCCGCCAGCTTCAGCAGGTCGGTGGCGCCCAGCAGGTTGGTGCGCACGTCCACCACGTTCATCCCGAACAGCGAATTGCGCACCGCCGGCTCGGCATAGGTGGTCGGGTCGAACTGGAAATTCACATACAGGCCCACGCCGTCGCGGAATGAGCTGGGGCCGAACAGCGGCAGCACCAGGTAGGGTCCCGACGGCACGCCCCACGTGCCCAGCGTCAGGCCGAAATCCTGCGAATGCTTCTGCAGCCCGGCGGGCGTGGCGATGTCGATCAGTCCGCCGATACCCAGCACGGAATTGATCGCGACCCGCATGAAGCTCTCCGCTGCCTCAACGCCCTTGCCCTGCAGCAGGTTGTTGGCAAAGTTGCCGATGTCCGCGATGTTCGAATAGAAATTGGTGACCGCGGTGCGCACCGGCTCCGGCGTGACCGCCTTGTAGCCCTTGGCCACCGGCACGGCCACGTACTGGTCGAGCTTGTCGTTGACGGTGAAGACCGCGCGGTTCATCGGCTCGAGCGGATCGTCGGGACTGGCTTGCGGGCCGGTGGCGCAGCCGGCGAGCAGGGCGGCGGCAATGGCGGTGGTGGCAACGGATGTAGCGCGCTGGCGTAAAGGCATCGTACGAAGGGGGTCGGGGTCGGCCGCATCGGGTTTGTGATTATGACCGGGCGGCCTTGTCATGTTTGTGATGGGCGCCTTCGCGCGGGCGGCCCATCAGGATCGGCTGGAAGAACACCGCGCCGACCAGCGTGCACGCCAGTGCCAGCGCCAGCAGCTTGCCCATGCTGGCGGTGCCGGGATGCTGCGACAGCCACAGGCTGCCGAAAGCGGTGGCGGTGGTGGCCGCGCTGTACAGCACGGCGTGCGTCAGGCTGGACTGCAGCAGCTGGGTCTTGCCGTGCCGCCAGGCAATCACGTAGTAGATCTTGAACGCGACGCCCACGCCCAGCAGCAGCGGCAGCGCGATCACGTTGGCAAAGTTCAGCGCAATGCCGAACAGCACGCACAATTCCAGCGTGACGATGGCCGAAACCAGCAGCGGTATCAGCGTGCGCAGCACATCGCCGAAGCGGCGCAGCGTGATCCATAGCAGGATGGTGATCGACACCACCGCCCAGATGCCGGCCTGCGCAAAGGCGGCCATGATGGTATCGGCCGAGCCGCGGATCGCGATCGGCCCGCCGGTGGCGGTCGGCTCCACGCGCTGCACCGCGGTGATGAAGCGGTCCAGCGCGGCCTCGCGCTGTGCGCTGGCGGGCGGCGGCAGCTTCGGGCTGACGTTGACCAGCGCGCGCCCGTCCGGCGTGATCCAGTCGCGCACCAGTTCGGGCGGCAGCGTCTGCTCGCTGACGGGTTGCGGGCCCAGCGCCAGCTTCAACCGTGCCAGCGCCAGCTGCAGCGGCACGGCGATGGCGCGCTCGGCGCGGTCGCGCGTGGCGGCGTCGGCGGCCGCCAGCTGCTTCAGCGTGGCGGACAGGTGCGCGGCTTCGGCCGCGCCCGGACCGGGATGCTCGTCGGCGGCGATGGCCAGCTGCCGCGCGGCATTGCGCAGCGCACTGACGCGCGCGCTGTCGGTGGCGGGCGTGGCGGTGGGCTGCGTCAGCGCCGGCATCAGCGCGGCCGAGGCCTGGCCGATGGCCTGCAGCTTGGGCGGCTGGTCTGCGGGGATGAAAGTCTGCAGCGTGACCGCGCGCGCCACCTCGGGCAGCGCCGCCAGCTTGCCGGCCAGATCGCGCGCGGCCGGCAGCGAAGGCGCCAGCACGCTGACATCGTCGGTGCCGGCCTGCGGCGCGTCCTTGAGCGCCAGCAGCGTGGCCATCGATTCGGACCTGGGGTCCTTCAGGTGCAGCGGGTCGAAGTCAAAGCGCAGGTGCGGCAGCAGCGGCGCGCCTGCCAGGATCGCGAGCAGGGTGACCAGCAGCACCGGCTTGCGATAGCGGTCGAAGAACCGGTCCGCGGGCGCCAGCCACGCGAAGCCCGGCGCCTCGGGCTCGCCGCCGGGCTTGAGCACGCAGATCAGCGCCGGCAGCAGCGTGAAGGTGGTGGCGAATGCCACCATCATGCCCACGCCGGCGATCAGCCCCAGCTCGGCCACGCCGCGGTAGTCGGTGGGCAGGAAGCAGAAGAACGCCGCCGCCGTGGCCGCGGCCGCCAGCGCCAGCGGAGCGCCCACCGCGCGCGCGGCCAGCCCCAGCGCTTCGACGATATGGTCGCGGTCATGGCGCTCGGCGCGGTAGCGCACGCCGAACTGGATGCCGAAGTCCACCCCCAGCCCGACGAACAGCACCGCGAACGCCACCGAGATCATGTTCAGCGCGCCAACCATGGCCAGCCCCAGCGCGGCGGTGATGAGCAGCCCGGCAAACAGGCTGGCCAGCACCGCAACGATCAGCCGCGCCGAGCGCAAGGCCAGCCACAGGATCAGCACCACCACCAGCACCGTCAGCACGCCGTTGAGCACGGCGCCGTCGCTGACCGAGGCGAATTCATCGTCGGCCAGCGCCTGCGGGCCGGTCAGCCGCACCGTGGCCTGGTAGCGCTGCGCCAGCTGCAGCTCGGCCGCCGCCTGCCGGATCGCGCGCGAGGCGGCGGCCCCGGCCTGCAGGTCGCTGTAGTCCAGCACGGGGCTGAGCGCGATGTAGCTGTAGACCTGGCCATCGGGCCCGGGCTTGAGGCTGTCGTCGAGCAGCCCTGCCCAGGACAGCGCGACGGGCTTGCCGGCCAGCACCTGGTCCAGTGTCCGTGCACTGCTGCCCAGCAGCCTGGCCATGTCGCCCAGCTTTACCTGCCCCATCTGCAGCGGCAGCGCCAGCGTGGTGGCGAGGAGATCGGACAGGCCGCGCAGGGTCGGGTCATGCGCGAGCGCGTTGACGAGCGGGCGCGCCTGCATCAGCTGTTGCGTGAGCTGGCGCACTTCATCGGTGTTGGCGAACAGCAATCCGTTGCGCGCGAAGAACGCACCGCCGCCGGGCTGGCTGACCGCGGTGAAGCGTGCCGGCTGGCGGCGCAGCGCCTCGGCCAGCGCGTCGGCGGCGGCATCGGCCAGCTCGGTCGCGGGCGCCTGCACCACCGCCAGGATCAACTGGTTGCGCTGGGGAAAGGCGTCGCCGATGGCGGCATCGCGCACCGCCCAGGGGGCGTCGGATTCCAGCAGGCGGCCGATGTCGGTGTTGATCGCAAAGTTGCGGGCCACGTAGACGCCGCTGACGGCGGTCAGCAATGCCGCCAGGATGATGACGCGCCACGGCCAGGCAGTGGCAAGCCGGACAATGCGTGTCAGCAGCGAAGTCAGCATGGGCGGATCCGGAAGGAGCACGAACCGCGAGTATATCGGCTGGCAGCGTGGCGCATGCGGCATGCGCGGCCCGGGCATCCGCGATTCAGGCCGATCCGCTATAAACTGTCAGCCTGGCATCGGCGCTGCAGCGCCGGCGCCGCTTCACCGTCCTTCCTGGTTCTCATATCGATGACGATTCACGGTTTGCTTCCCCTGGCGCCGCTTGCGGCGGTGGCCATGGTTTCCGTAGCGCACGCCCAGGCAGTCCAGCCCGGCGACCTGCGCGCCAGCCCCGAGCGGCTGGTGCAGGCCGCGGTGGAGGGCGTGATCGGCACCATCCAGTCCAATCCCGACACCCGCGCCGGCGACCTCGCCAAGATTACCGCGGTGGTGCAGAAGCAGTTCCTGCCCTACACGGATTTCCAGCGCACCACGCGGCTGGCGCTGGGCAGTGCCTGGCGCACGGCCACGCCGGAGCAGCAGCAACAGCTCCATGAGCAGTTCCAGATGCTGCTCGTGCGCAGCTATGCAGTGTCGCTGGCGCAACTGCGCGAGCAGAGCGTCAAGTTCCGCTACCAGCCGGTCAAGTCCGGCAGCGGCGCCACCGATGTGGTGGTGCAGACGCGTGTGATCAACAATGCCGACGAGATGCAGATCGATTACCGGCTGCAGCGCACAGCCAACGGCTGGAAGATCTATGACATCAATATGATGGGGGCGTGGCTGATCGAGGTGTATCGCAAGCAGTTTGCGGACATCGTCGCGCGCAGCGGGGTCGACGGGCTGGTGAAGTACCTGACCACCCATAACGCGCGCCAGGCGTCTGACGCCTGAGCGCCGCACGCCATCAGGGCGAGGCGTGGCCCGTGTGCCGGCTGCGCCGCCAGTGGCGCAGCTCCACCCATTGCCATGACAGCAGCGCGGGCACGCCGAACAGGATCTCGCGCGCGCGCTTGACCAGCGCCAGCGCCAGCGAGACCTGCGCATCCATCCCCAGCACCTGCCCCAGCAGCATCACCACCGCTTCCTGCACGCCCAGCCCGGCCGGCACGAAGAAGGCCACGTGGCGCGCGGCCTGGGTCAGCGATTCGATCGCCAGCGCCTGCCAGACCGGCACCGGATGGCCCAGCAGCATCAGCGCCAGCCAGATCTCCAGCGTGCCGCTGACCAGCCCTGCCAGTTGCCAGCCCAGTGCCGCCAGCAGCTCGCGCCGGCGCCGGTTGAGCGCGCGGATATGGGCATCGAGCCGCGCACCGTCGATCAAGGCGACGATGCGGTGATCTTCGCCAAACAGCTTGCGCGCCGCGCCTTCCAGTTTCTCGAAGATCGCGGTGTGCCGCAGCGACAGCGCGAACAGCACCGGCACCGGCAATGACAGCAGCAGCCCGGCCAGGATGATCCAGGCCCCGCCGCTGTCCTGCAGCGCGGCCACCAGCAGCAGCACCCCCATGGCCGAGAACAGGTACTGCGAGAACAGTGTCAGCATCACTTCAACCACGATGCTGGCGGTGACGGCGGTGGTGTCGCGGATGCGCAGCCGCGTCAGGCGGATGCCGACCAGTTCACCGCCGACCCCCACCGTCGGCAGCAGGCGGTTGACCGCTTCGCGCACCGTGGCGACCCACCACAGGAAACCGAGCCCCGCCTTCTCCTCGGGGTCGGCCGAGGTCAGCAGGACGCGCCAGCCTTGCGCATCGAGCAGCAGCGGCAGTGCATGCAGGGGCACCAGCAACAGCAGCAGCCAGCCGCCCTGCGCCACGATGGCGGCGATGTCGCTGGCGCCTTGGTGGATCACCAGTGCGGTGAGCGCCAGCAGCCCGATCAGGCCGGTCAGGTAAGCAATGCGTTTCATCTTGAACAATCAGGGCACCAGCACGTCGGCAAAGCCGCCGCGCCGGTTGGCCGCGCGCTCCAGCGCGGCGCGCACGCGCGGCGACAGCAGCGCGGCCAGCTCGTCGGCGTGGCGATAGCCGCGCATCGATGCGGTAATGGCCTCGCCAGAGACCACGGCCGGATGCAGGTAGATCTCGCCCACGCCCGCGGGCAACTGCGCCAGCGCCTGCAGCAGGGCTGCCTCGTCCATCTGCCCGCTGCGCGCGATGCCGACCACGTAGTCATTGTGCGCGATGCCGGCGCGGTCCAGGCGCCGGCGCAGCAGCGCCAGCCAGGGGCGCAGCGGCAACGGCGCGCCCTGCTCGCGCGGCAGGCGCATCGCGCGCAGGCCGTAGTCGCGCCCGATCGACAGGATCAGCGACAGCACCGTGGGGTGCAGGTGGAAATGCTTGTGCGTGTTGACGTGGTCAAGCGGCAGGCCGGTGGCGGCAAAGGCTTCGAACTGCGCGCGGATCTCCGCCGCCAGCTGGCGGCGCACGCGCGGCAGGAAGAAGAAGCGGCAGCCGTCCAGGGCCATGGCCGAGCCGAAGCGGGCTTCGGCGTCGACCAGGTCGGGGATCCGCGCGCGCGGCAGCGTGGCCGGGCCGTCGGCCAGCACCACGTGCAGCCCCACGCGCAACGACGGCAGCCGGCGCGCGCGCTCGACCGCATCCGCCACGGCGGGCGCGCCCACCATCAGGCTGGCGGCATTGAGCACGCCGTCGCGGTGGGCCAGCTCCACCGCCTCATTGACGGCGGGGTGCAGGCCGAAGTCGTCGGCGGTGACGATCAGCGCGCGTTGCGAGGCACAGGAAAGCGCGTGGGCCAGGATCAGGCCTCGTGCGAGCGCAGGAAGCGGAAGAACTCCACGCCTTCGCGCAGGCGCCGCTTCATCATGTCCCAGCTGCCCAGCATCTCGCGCACGATTTCCCAGATCTTGCCGGGGCGGAAGTAGAAGCGCTTATAGAAGGTCTCCACGCCGTGGTAGATGTCTTCCCTGGACAGGTGCGGATAGCTGATCGCGGCCAGCTGCACGCCCTGGTCGTTGACCAGGTTGATGACCTTGTTTTCCTCGAGCCAGCCGTTCTCCACCGCCTGCCGGTACAGCGTGGTCCCGGGGTAGGGCGCGGCCAGCGACACCTGGATGGTGTGCGGGTTGATTTCCTTGGCGTACTCGATGGTCTTCTCGATGGTCTCGCGCGTCTCGCCCGGCAGGCCCAGGATAAAGGTGCCGTGGATCTGGATGCCCAGCTTGCGGCAGTCCTCGGTGAAGCGGCGCGCAATGTCGGTGCGCAGGCCCTTCTTGATGTTCAGCAGGATCTGGTCGTCGCCGGACTCATAGCCCACCAGCAGCAGGCGCAGGCCGTTCTCCTTCATGATCTTGAGCGTGCTGTACGGCACGTTGGCCTTGGCATTGCAGGACCACGTGACCCCCAGCTGGCCCAGCCCGCGCGCGATCTCTTCCACGCGCGGCTTGAAGTCGGTGAAGGTGTCGTCGTCGAACATGATCTCCTTGACCTCGGGCATGTTCTCCTTGATCCATTTGACCTCGGCGATCACGCTCTCGGCCGAGCGCGTGCGGTAGCGGTGCCCGCCCACGGTCTGCGGCCAGAGGCAGAAGGTGCAGCGCGAACGGCAGCCGCGGCCGGTGTAGATCGACACATAGGGGTGCTTCAGGTAGCCGATGAAGTAGTTGTCGATCTTCAGGTCGCGCTGGTAGACCGGCGCCACGAAGGGCAGTTCGTCCATGTTCTCGATCATCGGGCGCTGCCCGTTGTGTTCGAGCGAGCCGTCCGGCAAGCGATAGGACAGGCCCAGGATGTCCTGGAGCGGCTTGCCCGCGGCCACGTCCTGGCAGGTGTAGTCGAACTCCTCGCGGCAGACGAAGTCGATGGCCTCGCTGGCACCCAGCGTGCCGCCCGGATCGACTGCGGGCTTGGCGCCGACCATGCCGATCATCACGTCCGGCTTGCGCTGCTTCAGTTCCTCGGCGAACTTGGCGTCGGTGGGGAACGAGGGCGTGCTGGTGTGGATGATGACCAGTTCATAGTCCGCGGCGATATCCAGCGTCTGCTGCACGGTCAGGCCGTCGGCCGGTGCGTCGAGCACGCGGCTGCCCGGCACCAGTGCGGCGGGCTGCGCCAGCCAGGTCGGGTACCAGAACGACTTGATCTCGCGCTTGGCCTGGTAGCGCGAGCCCGCGCCGCCGTCGAAGCCGTCGAAGGAAGGGGCCTGGAGGAACAGGGTTTTTTTCATTGCGGCCTCTGGGGATGGATGCCGGTGAAGGGTGGGGTTGGGGGTGGGGACTTCGTGGATACGCCGGCCCTCTCCCCCGGCTCCTCTCCCGCAGGTGGGAGAGGGGAGCGAACCGCCGCTGCGTTCAACGTCGTCACATCAACGGACGCTGCCGCAGGACGGCGTGCGGAATAACGCGATGGCGGCTCCCCGTCCGCCTGTTTTCTCCCCTCGCCCGCTTGCGGGAGAGGGGCGGGGGAGAGGGCAGGCGCTCGCCCGGAGTGCTGCCCATCATGTACCGGCAGCACCTGCTCGCGCCACCGCACGCGCTTGCCCGTCAGCGCAACGGCCCAGCCGGCCAGCAGCATCGCATCGCGCAACGGCGCGCGCAACGCAGCGGCCACGCTGCCCGCCATCATGCTGCGCGCGATCACGCCGAGGGTCGCCAGGGCAAGAACAGCAGGGAGCGGCGCCAGCAATACGCCCAGCACCAGCATCGGCCAGGTGAAGGTAATAAAGGTGAAGGCAAAACCCAGCGGATTGAGCGACCTTATCGTGCGCAGCCAGCGCACCTCATGCCGCCAAAGGTCGGCAAAGTGTTCCTCGGTGACATCGGTGCTGACCACCACGTCTGACAGCACCGTGCGCAACCCTTGTCGCCGCGTCAGCTCGCCCAGCCAGAAGTCATCCGCCAGCCGGTCCGCCAATACCTCGAACCCGCCGACCGAAACCAGCGCATCCCGCCGCAGCGCAATCGTCGCGCCAAAGGCAAAGCGTTGCGAGCCGCCCGCGTGGGCGATGCGCACCGACGGCGCGAACCAGTCGTTGATGAACTGCGCGCCGATGCGCGACCACCGCCCGCCAGTCGGATTGCCGCGGTAGAGGCAGGTGACCACGCCCACGCCGGCGTCGGCCAGCGGCGCGGTCACGCGCGCCAGGTAGTCGGGCGGCACGGCGATATCGCTGTCGGCGATCACCAGCACATCGTGCTTCGCTTGTGCGAACAGGTTGACCAGGTTGCTGACTTTCAGGTTGGTGCCGTGCACTTGCGGATCGACCACCAGCGCGATGTCGCACGCCGGGAAGTCGCGGCGCAGCCGTTCGACCACGGCGATGGCGGGATCGTCCGCGGCATGCACGCCGAATACCAGCTGGAACGACGGATGCCGCTGCCGGCACAGCGTGGCCAGGTTCTCGTGCAGCCGGGGCTCGGCGCCGCACAGCGGCTTGAGCACGCTGACCGGCGTCGTCGCGGTGCCGCCGCTTGCCGCCGGCGCGCGATGCGACAGCCAGGCCGCGGCCAGCGCATAGGCCGCCGACACGCAGGTCAGCGCAGCGCCTGGGAGGGGGGCGGCAAGTTCCGCGGCCATCGGCAGTGCAGTCAGTGCGTGGCCGCGGCGTTGGCCTCGGCCGGCCGCGGCCGGTTGGCGCGCGGTTTCGCGCGCTGGATTTCCTCGAGCTTGATCTCGACGTGGCGCGAGAACACGTATTCCGCCGGCCGCTGCCGGTCCAGCGCAATATCGGGCGCCATCGGCCCGCTGGTGCGCACGCCGCGCAGGCTCACGCCCAGCGCCTTGAGCGGATGGGCAAAGGTGTCGGCCACGGCGGTGGCCTCATAGCCGCTGTGCACCATGCAGTCGGCGCACTTCTCGTAGTTGCCGGTGCCGTAGGCGTCCCAGTCGGTTTCTTCCATCAGCTCGCGGAAGGTGGCGGCATAGCCCTCGCCCACCAGGTAGCACGGACGCTGCCAGCCGAATACGGTGCGCGCCGGGTTGCCCCACGGGGTGCAGTGGTAGGTCTGGTTGCCGGCCAGGAAGTCCAGGAACAGCGTCGACTGGCTGAAGGCCCAGTTCTTGCCGGCGCGGCCGCGGCTGAGGATGTCGCGAAACAGCTGGCGGGTCTTGCCGCGGTTCAGGAAGTGCTGCTGGTCCGGCGCGCGTTCATAGGCATAGCCAGGCGACACGGTGATGCCGTCCACGCCCAGCGCCTTGACCGAGTCGAAGAACTTCGCCACGCGCTCGGGCTGGGCATCGTTGAACAGCGTGCAGTTGATATTTACGCGGAAACCCCGTTGCTTGGCCAGCCGGATTGCCTCGACGCAGCGGTCGTACACGCCTTCCTGGCACACCGAGCGGTCATGCATCTCGCGGTCGCCGTCCAGGTGCACCGACCAGATGAAATACGGGCTGGGCTGGTACTGGTCCAGCTTCTTTTCCATCAGCAGCGCATTGGTGCACAGGTAGACGAACTTGCGCCGCGCGATGATGCCTTGCACGATCTGCGGCATGTCCTTGTGCAGCAGCGGCTCGCCGCCGGCGATGGACACCACCGGGGCACCGCATTCATCCACCGCCTCCAGGCATTCCTGCACCGACAGGCGCTGGTTCAGGATGGGATCCGGATAATCGATCTTGCCGCAGCCTGAGCACGCCAGGTTGCAGCGGAACAGCGGTTCCAGCATCAGGGCAAGCGGATAGCGCTTCTGTCGCGACAGATGCTTGCCGACGATGTAGGCGCCCACGCGGGCGACCTGCAGTAGCGGAATAGCCAAGGCAGCTTCCTCTGGTTGGGTTCAGCCGGCGATATTCTCGTTGGCGGTGGCCGGTGCGGCCGCGACTGCGGCGGGTTCCTTGCCGGCCTTGCGCGGGGCCGATTGCGGCTTTACGTCGGCCAGTTCGGGCGGCAGCCGGAACTCGGCATGTTCCTCGCGCCCGGCCATGGTGGTGACATCCACCGGGCCCAGCCGGCGCAGCGCGTTGATCACGTCCTCGACCATTTCCTCGGGGGCGGAGGCGCCGGCGGTGATGCCCACCACGTTGGCGTCGCGCACCCAGGCGGGGTCCAGCTCGGCGCCTTCGGCGATCAGGTAGCTGGGCACGCCGCTTTCAGTGCCGATCTCGCGCAGGCGGTTGGAGTTGGAGCTGTTGGTCGCGCCGATCACCAGGATCACGTCGGCCAGCTTGCACAGGTCGCGCACCGCGCTCTGGCGGTTCTGCGTGGCGTAGCAGATATCGCGCGTATCGGGACCGACCAGGTTGCTGAAGCGGCGCCCGAGCGCGGCGATGATATTGCGGGTGTCGTCCACGCTCAGCGTGGTCTGCGTGACATAGGCGACCGGGGTGTCGGCGGGCAGGTCCAGCTGCGCGACCTCGGCCTCGTTCTGCACCAGGATCACCTTGCCCGGGATCTGGCCCATGGTGCCTTCCACTTCCGGGTGGCCGGCATGGCCGATCAGGATCACGGTGCGGCCGCTGGCCGCGTACTGGCGGCCCTGGGTATGGACCTTGATCACCAGCGGGCAGGTGGCGTCGATGGCATGCAACTGGCGCTGGCTGGCATCGGCGATGACCTCGCGCGAGACCCCGTGCGCGCTGAAGATCGTCACGGCGCCGGTCGGGACTTCGTCCAGTTCTTCGACGAAGCGCGCCCCCTTGTCCTTCAGTCCCTCTACGACGTGCTTGTTGTGCACGATCTCATGCCGCACGAACACCGGGGCGCCATGCTTGACGAGGGCGCGGTCAACGATCTCGATCGCGCGCACCACGCCAGCGCAGAAGCCCCGGGGCTGAGCAAGAATCACCTGCATAGAGTAAGCCCCCCGACCCTTTGCAACGGGTTTCAGTGTTTGGGATGGCGGGACAGGAAATGCACCGGCATCCACCGGAGATCCACCGCAGATCACATTTCCGTCGCACGGTGGTTACTATATACCCGACACGCCGGCTTTGTCTGGAGTCGCCTTGGCCAGCGCGAGGCTGGCCCGGGGCGACTCCGCCTCACGGGAAAACGGGCTTATGACGAAAAACGATGACGTGCTGGTGACAGGCGCCTCGGGCTTTCTGGGCTCGGCGGTGGTGCGCAGGGCGCTGGCACGCGGCTTCCGGGTGCGCGTGCTGGTGCGCCCGCAAAGCCCGCGCGCCAACTTGGCCGGGCTGCCGGTGAGCGTGGCGGAAGGCGACATGCGCGACGCCGGCGCGGTGGCTGCCGCGCTGCAGGGCGTGCGCTACCTGTTCCATGTGGCCGCCGACTACCGGCTGTGGGCGCCGGACCCCGAGGAGATCGTGCGCACTAACGTCGACGGCACCCTGGCCGTGATGGAGGCCGCGCAGCAGGCCGGCGTCGAGCGGGTGGTCTATACCAGCAGCGTGGCGACGCTGCGCGTGGCCGGCGCGCGGGCGCCGGTGGACGAGACCGCGGCGCTGCGCCCGCACGAGGCCATCGGCGCCTACAAGCGCAGCAAGGTGCTGGCCGAGCGCGTGGTCGAAAAACTGGTGGCCGAGCGCGGCCTGCCGGCGGTCATCGTCAACCCGTCCACTCCGATCGGCCCGCGCGACGTGCGGCCGACGCCGACCGGGCGCATCATCGTCGAGGCGGCCACGGGCAAGATCCCCGCCTTTGTCGATACCGGCCTGAACCTGGCGCATGTGGATGACGTGGCCGAAGGGCATTTCCTGGCGCTGGAACGCGGCCAGGCCGGCGAGCGCTACATCCTGGGCGGCCAGGACGTGATGCTGCAGCAGATGCTGCGTGACATCGCGCAGCTGTGCGGCCGGCGCCCGCCGACCATGCAGCTGCCGCGCTGGCCGCTGTACCCGCTGGCGTACGGGGCCGAGGCGGCGGCACGCTTTACCGGCAAGGAGCCGTTCATCACTGTAGATGGACTCAATATGTCCCGGTACCGGATGTTCTTTACATCAGACAAGGCGCGCAAGGTGCTGGGCTATCAGCCGCGGCCATACCAGGAGGGTTTGCGGGACGCGCTGGAGTGGTTCCGGGCGCAGGGGTATCTCGACAAGCGCTAAGCTGGCAGGGAGCGCTCAGGACCGCACCGGCGCCTGCGCCCGGCCCTTCCACTGCCCGCCGCGCCGCAGCCAGTAGCGCCGTGCCGAGTCGATGGTTGCCCCCAGGTAGAACAGCGCCGTGACCGGCAGCAGCGGCGCCAGCCACGCCGGCTGCCGGTATTCGCGCAGCATCGGCAGGTAGGCCAGGGTCATCGCGCCCCAGGCCAGCCATGCCGGCCACAGCCGCCAGCCGAGCGCCAGCACCGGCGGCACCAGGTAGGTCAGCACCATGCCCGCTACCGCGCCGGCCAGCAGCGGCGGCGAGTAGCGCAATTGCGTATAAGCGCTGCGCGCGATCATGTCCCACAGGCTGCGCCAGTCGTTGTAGGGCCGCAACGACACGCTGTCGTCGGCCAGGTCCAGCCGGATCGCGCCGCCGGGCTTGATGCGCGCGGCCAGGCTGCAGTCGTCGATCAGCTCGCCGCGGATGGCGGCAAAGCCGCCAATGCGCGCCAGCGCCGCGCGGCTGGCCAGCATGCAGCCCCCGGCCGCGGCCGCCACGCGGCAGCGGGCATCGCGCACGCGGGCGAAGGGGTAGAGCTTGGCGAAGAAGAAGACAAAGGCCGGCACGATCAGCCGTTCCCAGGCGGATTCGCAGCGCAGCCGGACCATCAGCGAGACCAGGTCGCGCCGTTCGTGCTCGGCGCGCGCCACCAGACCGGCCAGCACGCCGGGGCCGTGCCAGATATCGGCATCGGTCAGCCAGACGTAGCGGGCCTGCGGGGCGATGCGGTCGGCCGCAGCCAATCCTTCGGACTGCGCCCAGACCTTGCCGCTCCAGCCGGCCGGCAGCTCGCGAGCGCCGATCACGGTCAGCCCCCGCGGGCGCGCGGTGGCCGCGGCGGCGGCGCGGGCGATATCGGCGGTGCCGTCCTGGCTGTGGTCGTCCACCACCACCAGCGCCAGCCGGCCCCGGTAGCGCTGGCCCAGCACGCCGGCCACGGCGCGGCCGATCACGTCGGCCTCGTTGCGGGCGGGGATGACCGCGACCACCTCCGGCCAGTCCGCGGGATCCGGTGCGGCAGCCGGCTTGCGCACGCGCCAGAAGCCCGCGCGGGCAAAGATCAGCACCAGCCAGACCGCCAGCGACAGCAGCGACAATGCCAACGCAAGGTGCATGGGCCGGCCCTACTTGACGAAGCGCCGCGCCAGCCGGGCCAGCCGCGGCACGGTTTCCGGGCGCAGCAGGCGCGCGTCGTAGCCGGCCATGCGCCGGTCGTTCTCGGCCAGGCACAGGTCGATCATCGCGCCCGGCGTCAGGGCTTCGCCCAGCGCCGCCGAGCCGTTCATGGTGAAGTTGGCGTCCTGGGCCACGCCGTCGGTGTCTATGCCGCGCGCGATGCCGATGCGCTCCCAGACCAGGAAGGCCCACACGCGCGCCACCTTCAGCGCAAACAGCGGACGGCGCCACCACGGCAGGGTGCGCCGGTACCAGGCGGCCCAGTTGACGAAGAACAGGATATGCCGGCCTTCCTCCTGGATCACCGGCTCGAAGGTCTCGACCAGCTCGGCGGGGAAGAAGCCGGAGCGCCTGGCCGCGGCGAACAGGCCGAAGGCGAAGAAGCTGTCGATGCACTCGCTGTAGCCGGTAACCAGCCAGCCCCATTCCGGATCGTCCGGGGGCGGGTAGTCAGGCTCCGGCGCGAGCGCGATGCCGTAGGCCTCGACCAGCTTCGACAGCACCACCTTGTGGCGCGACTCTTCGCCGCCGTCCATTTCCAGCGCGATGCGCAGCAGCGGCTCGCTGACGGTCTGGGCAAAGGTCTTGACTCGGATCGAGGCGCGGCCCTCGGTCTGCACGGCGATATCCCAGATCGGCAGCGAGGTGACGCGGTGCAGGGCCTCCGGCGACAGCTTCGGCCAGTCGATCACGGCGGGTTTGTAGGGGTTGTGGGTCTGCAGCAGCATATTGCAGAACATCTGCAGGTGCTGCGCGGAGCCGATGCGTACCGGCCCCGCGGTGGGGTCGGTCCAGTGGCGCATGGCATGGTCGGCCTGCTCGACGGCAGTGCGCGCGACCTTATCGGCAACCGCGATGGCGCGGGCCTCGGCATCGGCGGCGCTGTTGCGCGGCGGCGCAGCCGCCGCGTTGCCAGCAACCTCAGTGGTCTCGGACATTCGGCCCCCTGGCGTTGGATTGCCCGGGAGCCATTGTAGCGAGGCGCGCCGGCCGGCGCACCCCGCTGGCTACGGCAAGCTCAGGCGCGGTAGCTGACTGGCCCGCGCGAGCGCATGTCCAGCGCGTAGTAGCACACCGTCAGCAGCACCAGCCAGCCCGGGCCCACGTACAGCGCCACGCGGGTTTCCGGGAAGTAGGCCATCAGCGCCACCACCAGCGCCAGGAAGGCCAGCGCGATGTAGGAGCCATAGGGCCAGAACGGCATGCGGAAGGCCAGCGCCTTGCGCTCGGCCGCCGACAAGCTGCGGCGGAACTGGATCTGCGTGACCAGGATGATGGCCCAGGTCCAGACCGCGCCGAAGGTGGAAATCGCCGTCACCCAGACGAAGACCTGCTCGGGCACCAGGTAATTGAGCAGCACGCCGCACAGCAGCGCGGCGATCGACACCAGCAGCGCGCGGCGCGGCACGCCATTGCGGTCGACCTTGGCAAAGGCCTGCGGCGCCTGGCCCTGCTGCGCCAGGTTGTACAGCATGCGCCCGGTGCTGAAGATGCCGCCATTGCACGACGACAGCGCCGCGGTCAGCACCACGAAGTTGATGATGCCGGCGGCGGTCTTGATGCCCAGCCGCTCGAAAGTCAGCACGAAGGGGCTGCCCTGGGCGCCGATCTCGTTCCACGGGTACAGCGACAGGATCACGAACAGCGCACCCACGTAGAAGATCAGGATGCGCCAGAACACCGAGTTGATCGCGTCAGGGATCGACTTCTTCGGGTTGCGCGCCTCGCCGGCGGTCAGGCCGATCATCTCCACGCCGAGGTAGGCGAACATCACCATCTGCAGCGACATCAGCACGCCGGAGGCGCCGTTGGGCATGAAACCGCCGTGCGCCCACAGGTTCGAGATGCCGGTGGCGATACCGCCGTTGCCAAAGCCGAACACGATCATGGCCCCGCCGCCGATCAGCATTAGCACGATGGTGACGATCTTGATCATGGCGAACCAGAACTCGAACTCGCCATAGGCCTTGACCGCCATCAGGTTGACCGAGCCCATTGCCGCCAGCGCGGCCAGCGCCCAGATCCAGCGCGGCACGTCGGGGAACCACATGCCCATGTAGATGGCCACGGCGGTGATCTCCGCCACGCAGGTCACCAGCCACAGGAACCAGTAGTTCCAGCCGGTCAGGTAGCCGGCCAGCGGGCCCATGTGGTCCTGCGCGTAGCGGCAGAACGAGCCGGCCACCGGGTTGTGCACGGCCATTTCGCCCAGCGCGCGCATGATCAGGAAGATCACCGCGCCGCCGATCAGGTAGCCCAGCATGATGGCGGGGCCGGCCATCTTGATGGCATTGCCGGCGCCCAGGAACAGGCCCACGCCGATGGCCGAACCCAGTGCCATCAGCCGGATATGCCGTTCGCCCAGGCCGCGTTGCAGATGTTCTGCGCTTGCACTCATGTGTCGTTGTCTCCGTGTCATCAGAAAGGCCGCGCCGGCCTTCGTGGGGCCGGCGGGAGCAGCTATTTTCTCGTCCGCGGCGGGCCGTAAACGGAAAATAGCGGGCAGGTTAATCAGATAACGCGGGTATTTGTTGCTGAATTCGTGGTGAAAATCAGGAAAAATTGCTGACGACCTGAGCGGCGACACCCCCGCGCGCAATCGTGTGGCTCGGTGGACTGAGTGCAGCCTTGCTATCCGTGTGCGGACACCCGCCCCGGGCGGCTGCCCGAAGCGCCGCGTGAAGCTGCGCGAGGTGGTCTGGCGCAGTTCAGGCTGCGGCGGCGCCGTCGTAGGCGGGATAGTCCGTGTAGCCCTCGGCGCCGCCACCGTAGTGGTGCGCGCGGTCCGACGAGGCCAGCGGCCAGTTGTTCTCAAGCCGGGCAACCAGATCGGGGTTGGCGATGAACGGCTCGCCGAAGGCGGCAATGTCGATCAGGTCATCGGCAATCAGCTGCTCGGCGCGTGCGCGTGTCATGCCACCCGCAAGGATCAGCGCACCCGTGAAGCGACGTCGGAACCTTGCCAGGAAGTCGCCCGGCGTGGCCGAGCTGCCGCGCGTGCTCTGGTCCATGAGGTGGACGTAGGCGATATTCCGCTTCGAGAGCTCGTCGGCCAGATGGAGATAGGTCTGCTCCAGCTCAGGGTACTCGGCCATGTCGCCCAGTCCGCCATAGGGAGACAGGCGGATGGCCGTGCGATGCGCGCCGATCCGGGCTGCCACGGCGTCGATGGCAGCCAGTACAAAGCGGGTACGGCCTTCCAGCGTGTCGCCACGGAATTCGTCGGTGCGGTCGTTCACCGTCGGGTTCAGGAACTGTTCGATCAGGTAGCCATTGGCACCGTGAAGTTCCACGCCGTCGAAGCCGGCGGCGATCGCATTGGCCGCGGCTTCCGCGAAATCGGCGATTACGCCGTAGACCTCACCGCTGGCCAGCGCGCGCGGCGCGGATACATCGACCGCACCGGGCGTGCCGTCGGCGGTATAGCCCCAGGCCTTGGTGTTCTTCGCAACCTGGTCGGTTGCGCTGACCGGCTGGATGCCGCCAGGCTGGATCGAGACGTGGCTCACCCGGCCGACGTGCCAGAGCTGCGTGAAGATCGTTCCGCGCTTCGCATGCACCGCGTCGGTCACCTTGCGCCAGCCTTCAACCTGTTGCGGCGTGTAGAGGCCCGGATTGAACAGGAATCCCTGCGCGCTGGGCGAGATCACCGTGCCTTCGGTCACGATCAGGCCGGCGTCGGCACGCTGGCCGTAGTAGAGCGCGTTGAGATCGTTGGGCACCCCGTCCGGGTTGCGCGAACGGGTCAGCGGCGCCATGGCGATCCGGTTGGATAGCGTTTGCTCGGCCATGGCAAAGGGCTTGAAGAGGGGGCTCATTTGTGCTCCAGGGAATGGGTTTCGATGGAGCGCAGTTTGCCCGGTTCATCTTTGCAGATTAAGCCGTGTATCGGTCAAATACTTTTGATCTGGCATCAAATATGAAAACTAGCTCTCGAACGGCTTCTGGCCAAGCACCTTGACCACATACTCGACAAAGCAGGTGATGCGGGACGCCAACGCGGTGTTGCGATAGTAGACCGCGTTGATCGACTGGCGCACATCGAGGGTCTGTTTCGCAAACAGCTGCACCAGCCGCCCGTCTTGCCGATCGTCGCGCGTCATGAAGTCCGACAGGCAGGCAATGCCCTGGCCGTTCAGGGCCAGGCTCCGGAGGGTCTCGCCGCTGGACGAGGCGATGGTTGGCTTGATATGCAGCACGCTGCCGTCGTCGTCGCGCAGCGGCCAGTCGTTCAGCGATTCCGGCTGCGTGAAGCCCAGCAGCGCATGCTGCGCGAGCTGCGCCGGCTTGGTGGGCGTGCCGTGGCGCTTCAGGTAGCCGGGACTGGCCAGGATGCGGATTCGGCTGGTGCCGATGGGGCGCGCATGCAGCGTTGAGTCCTTCAGCTGGCCGATGCGGAACGCCACATCGGTGCGCTTTTCGATCAGGTCGATGATGCCTTCGTTCGAGTTGAGTTCCAGTTCCACTTCCGGGTAGCTGGCGCGAAAGCCCTCCAGCAGCGGCACGATCACATGCAGCATGAACGGCGTTGCCGCATCCACCCGCAAGCGCCCAACCGGCCGCAGGCGGCGCGCCGCGATCTGCTCTTCCGCCTCGTCAACCATCGCCAGGATGGCGCGGGCGTGTTCCAGGAATGCCGCCCCTTCCTCGGTCAGCTCCAGCCGCCGCGTGGTTCGCCGCAGCAGCGTGGTCTGCAGTTTCTCCTCCAGCCGGCCCAGGGTGCGGCTGGCGGCGGAGACCGTCAGCTTGAGCTGCTCGGCGGCCGCCGTGATCGAGCCGGTGTCCACCACGGCGGCAAAGGCCAGCAGTTCGTCGATGGTCGTCTTCATTATTGATTTCAAATCAAATGAATTTCCCTTATACACGGCTTTATCCGCAAAGGTAAGGGCGGCAAACTGCGTGCATTCGAGTTTCCTTCATAGGAGTTGCACCATGAGCGTTCCTTCATTTGGTGTCGGGACTTTCCGCCTGACCGGCCAGGCCGTGATCGATTCGGTGCGCAACGCGCTGGACCTGGGCTATCGCGCCGTCGATACGGCACAGATCTACGGCAACGAGGCCGACGTCGGCCAGGCTATCGCCGAGGCCGGCGTGAAGCGCGATGAACTGTTTGTGACCACCAAGATCTGGACGGCGAACTACGCCGCCGGCAAGCTTGTGCCGAGCCTGCGCGAAAGCCTGGACAAGCTGCGCACCGACTACGTCGACCTGACCCTGAGCCACTGGCCGGCGCCGGGCAATGGCGTGGCGCTGCCCGAATACATGGCGGCGCTGGCCGAAGCCAAGGCGCTGGGCCTGACGCGGCAGATCGGTGTTTCCAACTTCAATATCGCACTGACGAAGCAGGCGCTCGATGCGGTTGGCAAGGGCGAAATCGCCACCAACCAGATCGAACTGAGCCCCTATCTGCAGAACCACAAGCTCGCCGCGTTCCTGAAGGAGCAGGGCATCGCCGTGACGTCGTACATGACGCTGGCCTACGGCAAGGTGCTGAAGGACCCGGTGCTGGCGCAGATCGCGAACAAGCACCGCGCCACCGTCGCGCAGGTTGCGCTGGCATGGGCGCTGCAACTCGGCTATGCGGTGATTCCGTCGTCGACCAGGCGCGAGAACCTGGCCAGCAACCTGCTGGCGCGCGACCTGAAGCTCGACGCCGACGACATGGCCCAGGTCGCCGCGCTGGAGCGCAACGGCCGCGAGGTCAGCCCCGAGGGCCTGGCCCCGGCCTGGGACTGAGGAGGCCATGATGTCCGATACACACGATCCGCTGTTCCAGCCGCATTCGCTGGGTGCCCTCACGCTGCCCAATCGCATCGTGATGCCGCCGATGACGCGTTCGCGCGCAAGCCAGCCCGACGACGTGCCGAACGAACTGATGGCCGAGTACTACGCGCAACGCGCCAGCGCCGGCCTGATCGTCAGCGAGGGCACCTGGATTTCGCCGCTCGGCAAGGGCTATGCGTGGACGCCCGGCATCCACACGCCGGCGCAGGTCGCCGGCTGGCGCAAGGTCACCGCTGCCGTGCATGAAGCGGGCGGGCGCATCTTCGCGCAGCTCTGGCACGTGGGCCGCCTGAGCCATGTCAGTCTGCTCGATGGCCACGCACCGGTGTCGTCGTCCGCCATCCCGGCGCACGGTGTGAACGTGTTCGTCGCCGATCAGGATGGCAAGCCGGGCTTCGTGCAGGCATCCCACCCGCGCGCGCTCAAGGTGGAAGAGATCCACGCCATCGTCGACGAATTCCGCCAGGCCGCGCGCAACGCGATGGCGGCCGGCTTCGACGGTGTGGAACTGCACGCGGCCAACGGCTATCTGGTCAACCAGTTCATCGACTCGGAAGCCAACAACCGTACCGACGAATATGGCGGCTCGCTAGAAAACCGCCTGCGGTTCCTGGGCGAGGTGACGCAGGCGCTGATCGAGGGCACGGGCAGCAAGGACCGGGTCGGTATCCGCCTGGCGCCGCTGACCACGCTCAATGGCTGCGTCGACGCCGATCCGGAAACCACCTATGCGGCCGCGGCAAAGCTGCTCGGCGAGCTGGGCGTGGGCTACATCCATATCGCCGAGGCCGACTGGGACGATGCGCCACATATGCCCGCCGCATTCAAGCAGCGGCTGCGCGAGGTGTATCGGGGCACGCTGATCTACGCCGGCAAGTACACCGCGGAACGTGCGCAGGCCGCGCTGAACGAGGGATGGGCCGATCTGATTGCCTTCGGCCGGCCGTTCGTGGCCAACCCCGACCTGCCGGAGCGCCTGCGCGCTGGCGCGACGCTCAACCCCCATGACCGCGACACGCTGTTTGGTGGTGGTGCACGCGGGCTGACCGACTATCCCGCACTGGCCGCCAGGGCGGCCTGAGTGGAAATCAGGAGATTCAGAATGTAAACACTGGCGCAAATCGCCGCTGGCGGCGAAATCGTCATCAACGGCATGCCGCCACGACGTCGCGCATGTCCGCGCTGTCCAGCCCTTCGGTAAATGCGCCGCGGATCTGGTCCAGCAGTTGCCTGGCCGGCTCGGGCCTGCCCTGGCGTTGCCAGAGCCGTGCAAGGCTCAGTGAGGCCCGCAACTCCAGCGACCTGGCATTCTGCTTGCGGGCTACCGTGATCGCCTGGTGAAAACACGCTTGCGCGTCATCTTCAGACAGAAGGCCATCAGAACGGCAGCCGTGAAGGATCATCTCGCCCTTGACCCGATGCCACTCAGCTTCGCAATAGTGCTCACCGGTCCTTTGCACCGCGTCTTGCGCTTCGGCTAGCGCGTCCAGGGCTGAATCCACCTGTCCCATGCGTGCGTAGATCTGCGCCAACAGTTGCTGGAAGTGCGAATGCCCCAGCGCCGCGCCGGTAGCGTGGTACGCCGCCAGCCCCTGGCGCATCTGCGCGATGCCTTGCTCATGCTGCCCTTGCTCGGCCAGGGCCCAACCGCGCAGGAAGGTCGACCAGGCAAGCCACACGGGGAAGCCCTGCTCGCTTGAGAGCGCGATGGCCGCGTCGGCGCACTCGAGCGTGAGCCTTGGGTCGCAGCGGAACTGGTGCAGCTCGGCCGCCAGGCAGAGGCCATGCGCGAGACTGAAGGGATGGCACAGCTGCCGGGCCAGCGTGAGCGAATTCTGTGCTCGCTTGCAGGCCTGGTCCGGATAGCCGAGATTCCACAGGACCAATGCCGAAAAGGATAGCGCCCGTGACTCCGGGTCGACGCCATGCATATTCACATGGACGTGATCCGGTTTGGCGCCATAGAGGGCGAGCGCATCTCGCAGGTGGCCATCGGAGGCCCTGAACTTCCCGCAGTAATACAAGGTCGTGGCGAGCGAGACATGGGCCTCGCCCAATAGCTCCGGGTCCTGCGTCTTCCTGGCCTGGGCAAGCAGTTGCTTGCCCAGCTTGTAAGCCTTGCGATGCTCGGCGCGCAGGGAGAAATACGTGCGCAGGCCGACCAGCGTGGGAAAGAGCTGCGGGGTCTCCCCGACCTCACCGCACAGCGCCAGGGCACGGCTGTAAGTGGTTTCGACCTCGGACGAGGCAAAGCCCCTGGCGGCGATCAGCGCCGGCCCGATGGCAAGGCGCAGCGTGAGTTCCTGGCGGGCGCGTTCGGGCGAATCGGGCTGGCGCTGGAGCAATTCCAGCGCGGCATTCAGGTGGCGGATCGCTTCGTGGTACGCGGAGCGCTGCACTGCCTGCTGGCCGGTGCACTGCAGGTACTCGACGGCCTTCGGTTCATTGCCGCTCAGGCTGTAGTGCCGGGCCAGCTCGCTGTAGTGATCCTTCAGCTGATGCTGGAACAGGGCTTCGATTGCCTGCGCCGTGCGTTGGTGCAGCGCGGTGCGCTCCTCGGTCAGCAGCGAGCTGCCGGCGACTTCCTGGGTCAGCGCATGCTTGAACATGTACTCCGTATCCGGGAATGCGGGCCGCTCGTAGATGAATTCGCCGGCCTCCAGCCTGGCCAGCAGCGGCTGCAACTGTTCCTCCGGCTGGGAGACCACGCGCTGGATCAGGCTCAGGGAAAACTCCTTGCCGATCACGGCAAGGCTCTGCAGCAAGTCTTTCTCGGGGCGGGGCAGCCGGTCGATGCGGGCGGCCAGTACGCCCTGGACCGTGGTGGGAATATGCAGCGCGATCGGGGTCTGCTCGATCCGGTAGTGGCCAGGTTCGCCGAGCAGGGCCTTCTCCTCGGACAAGGTCTGCACCACTTCCTCCATGAAGAATGGATTGCCCTCGGTCTTGTCCAGGATGAGCCGCTTGAGCGGCATCAGCGCGGGATCGTCGCCAAGCAGCGCGGCGAGCAGTTCCTGGGCCTCGGCCTGGCCCAGCGGATCGAGCCGTAGCTCGGTGTAGCCGTCCGGCTGATGTCGGCCATGCTGGTACTCGGGCCGATAGTTGAGCAGCAGCAGGATCCTGGCACCTGGCAGGTGGCTGGCGAGGACATCCAGGAACGCCTCGGTCTCGCTGTCCAGCCATTGCAGGTCCTCGAAGATCAACTCGAGCGGCTGGTTGTGGCTCTCTCGGACCAGCAGGCGCGTGATTGCGTCGAAGGTGCGCTGGCGCCGGATGCGGGGATCCATGTTCGGCAATGCCGAACCCGGCTCGCTGATACCCAGCAGGAAAAGCAGGTAAGGCAGCAGCTCTTCCAGTGTGCGGTCCAGCATCAGCATCCTGCCGGCGACCTTCTCGCGGCACCTGCGCTCATCATCGAGCGGCTCGATCTGGAAATAATTCTTCACCAGGTCGATCAGCGGCAGGTACGCGAACGACTTGCCGTGCGACACCGAGAAGGTCTCAAGCACCATGCAGCCGCGCTGCGACAGCACCTTGAACTCATGGAACAGCCGTGACTTGCCGACCCCGGCCTCGCCGACCACGCCCACGATCTGCCCGTGTCCCGCCTTGGCCCGCTCCAGCGCGTCACGCAATTGCGCCAGCTCACCCTCGCGGCCTACGAACTGCGCCAGGCCGCGGCGTTGCGCCACCTGCAGGCGCGTGCGCAACACGCCCAGGCGCAGCACTTCATACACGGCAAGCGGCTCCCTAATGCCCTTCACCTGGGTTGCGCCCAGGGCCTTGAAGTCGAAATACCCCTCCGTCAGCCTGCAGGTCGCCTCGCTGACCAGAATGGACGACGGCGTGGCGATGCTTTCCATCCGCGAGGCAATGTTGATCGTGTGTCCTACCGGATCGTAGTCGGTATGCAGGTCGTCGCGGCGGATGGACCGCACCACCACCTCGCCGGTGTGGATGCCCACCCGGATCTGGAGCGGTATGCCTTGCTCCAGGCGGATGCGGTCGCCGTGGCGGCGCATCGCTTCCTGCATCCGCAGCGCCGCATACAGCGCGCGCTGCGGGTGGTCTTCATGCGCGATGGGCGCACCGAACAGGGCCAGTATGCCGTCGCCCAGCGACTTGGCGACATAGCCTTCGTAGTGGTGCACGGCCTCCATCATCAGCGCGATCACGGGATCGATCAGGCGGCGCGCTTCTTCCGGGTCCAGGTCGTGAATCAGCGCCGTGGAACCCGCCATGTCGGCGAACAGCGCCGTGATGGTCTTGCGCTCGCCGGCGGTCGCGCCCCTGGCTTCCATCGCCGCCTGCTGCGCCAGGATGCGTTCGACCAGGTGGCGTGGGGTGTAGTCGATGGGAGCGGGCGCCGCCGTCAGCTGGTTTTCATCGGAAGGGCCGACAGTGGGTAAGGCCAGCGATGCGCCGCATGCGGTACAAAACCTGTCGGCCGAACCCGAGTCGTGGCCACAGTGCGGGCAGCGTCGGCCCAGTCGTGATCCGCAATCCTTGCAGAACCTCGCGTCAGGAGGGTTCTCGGATCCGCAGTTTGTGCAGTGCATACAGACCTCGTCACTTCAGGTCCCTTCTCTTGATGATTAGACGCTTTCTCCACTTTGGGATCAATGGGCGGCTGCTTGGCCGTGTTTTTCAGGTTCGGCTTCAATTCGAACATTTCACGGACCTGGAACCCAAGACCCGCTCAGTATCCTCGCCGAGACGAGGGGCAGGCTTATAGATCGAAGCAGGCGTCCTGGAGAACAGGGCTGTCGGGCGGGTGGTTACCACGTCGCCTTCGGTGGGGTGCGTCATGGTCTGGAACAGCCCGGTGCTTTGTACCTGGGGATGGGTCTGGATGGTGTGGATGGAATACATTTCCGCGACCGGGATATCCATCTCGCGGCACACGTCCATCATCTCTTTTGTGGTGTACCGCGCGGTGATGTTGCGCAGCTCCGCATAGATCGCCTGGATGTTCTTGTTGCGCTCGATCCGGCTGCTGATGTTGAACTGTTCGATGAATTCGCCGCGCCCGAAGCGGTGAAAGAAGGCCTTCCAGTGCTGCTCCGTATAGGGCAGCAGGGCGATGTACCCGTCCTGGGTGGGCGAGGGCTTGCGGCCGCCCTTGAGCAGGCGCGCATAGCCAGCGTCGCCAATGGGCGGCTGAAAGCCGTGGCCGCCCAGATGCTCCGTCATCGTGAAGGCGACCATTGTCTCGAACATCGGCACTTCGACGTACTGGCCTTCGCCGGTGCGGACCTTGTGGACGATCGCGCCCAGGATGGCGTTGGCCGTGGCCAGGCCCGCGATCTTGTCGGCCAGCAGGGTGGGCGGGTAGTCAGGGACGCCGCTTTCGTGTCCCACCAGATGGGCCAGGCCGCAGGCGCCCTGGATGATGTCGTCGAATGCGGGCTGGCCGGCAAAGGCGCCGCCCTCGCCAAAGCCGGTGGCGGCGCAGTAGACGATGCCCGGGTTGATCTGCGCCACCGAATCGTAGCCGAACCCCAGCCGCTCGATCGCCTTGATGCGGATGTTGTGCACCAGCACGTCGCAGCGGCCGATCAGCTGGCGTAGCTGTGCCTTGCCTTCTTCCGCCTTGAGGTCGATGCACACCGAACTCTTGTTGCGGTTGATATTCATGAAGGTGGAACTCATGCCGGGCGTGCGGCTCACGCCGTTTGCACGCATCAGGTCGCCCTCGGGCGGTTCTACCTTGATCACCTCGGCGCCATAGTCCGCCAGCACCTGGGTGGCGACGGGACCCAGTACCACCGCGGTCAGATCCAGCACGCGGATACCGGCAAGAGGGCCTCGGGGAGCGGCGGCGTCCGGCTTCTTCTGGTCGTTCGTCGTGTCGCTTGCATTCATGGTTGCCTCGCTTCTCATCGTTATTACCTAGAGCAGATTCGTTGTATCCACTCTATAGTGTTGCTTGTCAGCAAGCAAGTAAGGATAAACATGGATACGTTGCACATCACGGTCGGGGACCTGCCACCCGAATGCGAGGCGCTCCGGGAGGAGGCAAGGGCCTTTGCCAGGGAGCACATCACAAAGTATTCACGCGTCGAGCGGGCACATAACTGGGCCGGCCGCGACCCGGGTTTCTCCAGGAAGATGGGCGAAAAAGGGTGGCTCGGCATGACCTGGCCAACCGACATCGGCGGCGGCGGAAAGAGCATGCTGGAGCGCTATGTGATGCTGGAGGAACTGCTGGCCGTAGGTGCCCCGATGGGCGCGCACTGGGCCGCTGACCGGCAGATGGGGCCGCTGCTCATCCGCTACAGCCGCGACCAGCTTGCTCCCAAAGTCATCCCGCAGATCCGCCGGGGCGAGGCGTTCATTTGCATCGGCATGAGCGAACCGGACTCGGGCTCGGATCTCGCTTCCATCCGCACCCGCGGCACCAAGGTTGAAGGCGGCTGGAAGATCAACGGCCGCAAGGTGTGGACCTCGGGCGCGCACCATGCGCACTACATGGTGGCCCTGGTGCGCACCAGCGAACGTGGCGATGACCGCCACGCCGGCATGAGCCAGATCTTCATCGAGATGGACCGCCCCGGCGTGACGGTGCGCCCGATCGTCTCGCAGCTGGGCACGCGCATCTTCAACGAGGTGATCCTCGACGACGTGTTCGTGCCCGACGACCACCTGGTGGGCGAGGAGGGCAAGGGCTGGAGCCAGGTAATCAATGAACTGAAGTACGAGCGATCGGGCGCGGAGCGCTTCCTGAGCAGCACGCAACTGCTGCTGGAGATGCTGGATGCGGCGCAGGCAGGCAACCGTCAGCAGGCCGTGGCCATCGGCAAGGTAATCGCGCGCTACGCCACCTTGCGCCAGATGTCGCAGGGCATCGCGCTGATGATGGCCGAGGGGCAGGACCCGTCGCTGGCCGCCTCCATCGTCAAGGACCAGGGCGCGCTGCTGGAGCAGTCGCTGCCCGACATTGCCTACGAGGTATTCCCCGACCGGCTGGGGGATGGCAGCGAGTTCGACCAGGTGCTGAACCTGGTGACGCTGGCGGCGCCATCGTTCTCGCTGCGCGGGGGCACGAGAGAGATTTTGCGCGGAATTATTGCGAAAGGACTGGGGCTGCGATGAGCGACAACATGATTGAAGAAACCGTCAAGCGACTGCTGGCCAACGAGGTGAGCCGCGAGCTGCTGACCGCTGTCGAGACCGGTGAATTTGCCGGCGCACTGTGGCAAGCCATCGCCGACGCCGGCATGACCAAGATTCTCTGCCGCGAGGCGCATGGCGGCATCGAGGCCTCGTGGCCGGAAGCGTTGTCCCTGTTCTACCAGGTCGGCTATACCCAGGCGCCGGTGCCGCTGTCGCAGGCGGTGGTGGGGCAGTACCTGGCATCGCGCAGCGGGCTGGACCTGGCGGCCGGCAGCGTGATTGCGCTGGCCGCCGGCGCGCAGACGCGGGCACTGGCACTGACCGGCAATGAGGCGGGGACGCCCGCCACCCTCACCGGCACGATGACAGCGGTGAAGTGGGCGCGCCATGCCCATTGGCTGGTGGTGGAGGCGGCAGGCCACGTCTGCCTGGTGGATGCCAAGGGGACTGGCGTGCGGGTGGAGCCAAAGGCCGATGCCGCATCGCTGCCGGCCGACACGGTGGTGCTTGACCATGCCCCCGTGGCGCATGTGCTGCCTGCTGGCATTTCCGGGCTGAGCCGGCCGCTGGAAGTGTTCTACGCCGCCACCACCGCCGCGCAGCTGACCGGCGCGCTGGATTACGCGCTGGACCTGGCGGTGCAGTATGTGAAGGACCGCGTGCAGTTTGGCAAGCCCATCGGCAAGAACCAGGCTATCCAGCAGCAGATTGCCGTGCTGGCCGGCGAGGTGGCCTGCAGCTACGCGGCTGCGGCCACCGCACTGCGCGATCTGCCCGCCATGCAGGAGGACAGCGCGCCCCAGGCTGAATTCAGCGCCGCGGTCGCCAAGGTGACGGCCAGCGACGCGGTGCGCACGGGTGCCTCGATTGCGCACCAGGTGCATGGCGCCATTGGCTTTACCTACGAATACCCGCTGAACTTTGCCACGCGGCGCCTGTGGGCCTGGCGTGCCGAGGCCGGCAGCAGCACCGAATGGGCAGAGCGCCTCGGCCAGGCGTTCATCCAGGCAGGCTCGGACCAGTTCTGGCCGCACCTGACCGCGCGCACCCTGCCGTCGGCGGATGCCCCGGCAACGCCGGCTGACCACCAAGCCCAACCCACGCATGCAGAAAGGACCGCCACCCATGTCTGAGACGCCGAACCAGGCCATCCTGACCAGCCGCGACGGCCATGTTGCCATCATCGAGCTGAACCGCCCGCGGCACAATTTCTTTGATGTGGAGATGATTGCCCGGATTGCCGACGAGCTGGACCGGCTGCAGGCCGACAAGACCTGCCGTGCGGTGCTGCTGCAGGCGGGCGGCAGCGCGTTCTGCGCGGGGGCGGATTTTTCGCGGCGCAATGGCGCGGAGGGGCGCAGCGCCTCGCGCATTAATCCCATCTATCTGGAGGCACTGCGCATCTTCAGTTTCAGCAAGCCGATTGTGGCCGCCATCGAGGGCGCGGCCGTGGGTGGCGGCCTTGGCCTGGCGCTCGCGGCGGACTTCCGGGTGTCATGCGCAAAGGCCCGGTTTTCGGCCAACTTCAACCGGCTCGGGATTCACCCTGGCTTCGCGCTCTCTTACACCCTGCCGGCGCTGATCGGCAAGCAGATGGCGGCGTGGTTGCTGTACACCGGCGCCCGCGTAGATGGCGCCCGCGCCAGTGAGCTGGGGCTGGTGGACTTCATCGTCCCCGAGGCGGAGGTGCGCACCGCCGCGATGGCACTGGCCCGGGAAATGGCCACTTCATCGCCGCGTGCGTTGCAGTCCACCCGCCAAACCTTGAAAGCGGACTCGCTCAGCCACATCCGCAACGCCATCTCGCGCGAGAGCGCGGAGCAGGCTACCCAGTTTGCGGGGCCGGACATGGCCGAGGGCGTGAAGGCCATGGCCGAAAGGCGGCTGCCGGTCTTTGAAGACTGAATCCGGCCAAGGCCAAACCATTTCGATATACAGGAGACAAGCACCATGCAACGGAGACAATTTGGCGCCACGCTGCTGGCGGGCGCGGCAGCGTTGGGTTTCCCCTACATCGCCCGGGCGCAGGGCAAGGCGATTCGCGTCATCGTGCCCTTCACGGCGGGCAGCGGCTCGGACGAGGGCGCGCGCTTTTACGCGGAGCTGATCGGCAAGGCGCTGGGACGCTCCATCGTGGTCGAGAACAAGCCGGGGGCCAGCGGCCTCATCGCCGTGCGCACTGTGCTGGCGGAGCAGGCGGACGGCAACACCATCCTGCTGGGCAGCAACTCGCTGATCGCGGTGAACCCGGTGATGGTGAAGGACCTGGGCTACGACCCGTTCAAGGACCTGGTGCCGCTGCACGGCCTGGCGATCTCCGCCGCCGCTTTTGTGGCCGGCAACGATTCACCCTACAACAGCATTGCGGATGTGGTGGCCCGCTACAAGGCCACGGGCAACCCGATCTCGATCGGCAATTATTCCGAAGGCTACCGCCTGGTAGGCGAGTGGCTGGCGCAGGTAACGGGTATCAAGACCACGCCCGTGCCGTACAAGGGCGGAGCGCCCATGGTGACGGACCTGATCGGCAACCGGCTGGACATCGCCCTCAACGACATCACCGGCATCGCCCCCATGGAAAAGGCCAAGAAGCTCCGCGTGCTCGCGATTACCGGCGGGGCGCGCGACAAGCTGTTGCCGAATGTCCCGACGATGAAGGAACTGGGCTATGCGGACTTTGAATCCTACGTGTGGTCGTCCTTCTCGATGAAGGCCGGCACCCCGCAGGACAAGCTCAAGGAGCTTGCCGCAGCGATTTCCGCCGCGCAAGGGACCGAGGCGGCAAAGGCATACCAGTCCAAGCGCGCGGGTACCTTTTTGAAGAAGGCGCTCGGCGAATTGGGGGAATTCCAGCGTGCGGAATACCTGCGCTTCAAGGGTGTGGCGGAAAAAGCCAATATCCGGCCGAGTTGAGCGCCTGGCCTTACTGCTGCGCCGGAAACTGCGCACGCAGGGCCTTGTGTCGACGCAGTTCTGAAAAGTGGCCCGTTCGCTTCGGTACAATTTGGGCGCCGTGCAGCTCCGCGTGAACAGACCCATATCCTGTTCAACGCAGCCACAACGGCGCCATGGACCATTACCACTGCTTCGAGACATAGCCGGCCGATCCATGCATCGGTCGGCGCGCCGCAGGCGACATATCGCTCACTACCTATGAAACAGCAAACCAGTCGCACCCAGGAGCAACGGCGTGAGGAGTCTGTCAGCCGTATGGTGCAGGCCGCAATCGAGCTGATTTCTGAAAAAGGCCTCGCCGGGCTGACGATGAATGAAGTCGGCACCAAGGCGGGCTATAGCCGCGGCCTGGCGCACAATCACTTCGGCTCCAAGGAAAAGCTGCTGGAGGAATGTCTGGAACAGCTCTCGCGTGAATTCAATGCCCAGCGCAAGAAGGACGGCAGCGATACCCGCGGCATTCACGGCATCTATTCGCTGGTGGACGCCTACACCCAGCGGCCGGAAAACGCGGTCAACAGTATCCGCGCGATGTTTTTCATCGTGCTTGACTCGTCCGTTGCCGACTCGCCGCTGCATGGCTTTGTCCACGACTACAACGAAAAGAACATGGCCTACGTCGAGTACAAGCTCAACGAGGCGAAGACCCTTGGGCAGATCCGGGCGGACGTGGACACAAAATCCGCGGCCTTCATCCTGATGAGCCTGCTGCGCGGTATCTCCGTGCACCGCCTGAACCGGGCTTCCATGGACCCTGCAGCCGTGAAGGCGGAAATCCTGCGGATGATCGGGGAGTGGTTGCTATAGAAGAACCATCGTCATGGCGATGCTGAGGGTGGGCTGAGGGCACCGGCGCCTCGGTCCACGACGCCCTGCGCCGGCACTCGAGCGAGACCGGCGAGACGGTGCTGCTGGGCCGCCAGAGCGGCAAATAGGCTGCAATACCTGTCCGTCATTGCTGTTGCCGGATGCCGTTAAAAAGCCCGGGACGGTTTCTGCCAGGGCCAAGACACTCGCCGCAGGCATAAGTTCTGAGCCGAGGCCCGGCAGTGCCGCGAAGCGACCGACGTTCAGTGCATGGACGCGTTCGCTTCACTGTCGATCTGCTTGCGCAAAGTCGCGAAGCGCCTCTCCACATTGGCGCCGAATAGCGGATCGGCACTGGCCGGATCGATGGCGGCGACCTCCGCCCAGTCCGCTTCGGTCAGGAACCGGGCGGCGCGCGGCATGACCTGTTTCTCCTCGGTGGACAGATGGTTGCGGTAGTACACCAGGTACATGGCGGCGGCCGCTTCCAGTGCCGCTCGCGAGGTGACCACCTCGCTCTGGGCTTCACGCAGGCGGTCGAGCAATTCCGCGCCGACTGTGGCGATCACGCGATGTTCCTGCAGTAACCGGCTGATGATGATCCGCGTGCCGGGATCCCGGTCCACGAGCAGCGCGTAGGCAACATCCTCACGGGGGTGGTGCACGCAATCGCCATAGTTGCGCAGGTATTGGATGATCGTGGCCATCAGGCCGTAGTCGGGCTGCTCGCCCTGATGGAAGGTGCTGACCTGCTTTTCCAGCAGGTCGAGCATTGAGGCGAAATGGATATGGTCGGTATGCCAGGCGGCAAGCGGTGTCGGGCCCGGGGTGGAAAGCGCGGCGGAAGGTGAAGTTGGAAGCGAGGTGGCTAGTGGGGTGGCCATGGCGCCCTCCTGGGAAACTGGGCAAGCAGACCGTTGAGTCCGATGCGATATCGGGACTCGCGGGACCCTATTGACACAATAGCTTCCCTGCATGATCTGAGTCTGACGCAGATCAATGCGGCGCTAAGCGCTCGGATCTCGCAAGGGGCGGAAGCCTTATACGCCGCACGTTCAACCTGCGCCGCCCTCTAACTCGCCTCGACGCGAGAGGGTCACCACGGTTAGTCCGGTGCCAGAATCGACTACCGCGCAGGCAGGCTAGCCGCGTGCGGCCGCCCGCCACGCCCCGGGCGGCTGCCCGAAGCGCCGCGTGAAGCTGCGCGTGAAGGTGGTCTGGTCCGGGTAGCCTGACGCCAGCGCGATCTCGGCCAGCGGCAGCGTGGATTGCGTCAGCAGCTGCAGCGCGCGGTCCAGCCGCAGCCGGGTCTGGTAGCGGTGCGGGGTATCGCCGAAGGCCTCGGCAAACAGGGTCTGGAAGCGCCGCACGCTCCAGCCGAAATGCCCGGCGACTTCCGCCACGCGCAGTGGCGCGGCCAGGTTGGCGCGCAGGTAGGCATCAACGGCCATCAGCGGGAATACCTGCTCGTCGCCGGGCATGCCGAGGCAGTCCGCCAGCGCCGCGGCCAGCGTTGCCGCCAGGTGCCAGTCGGTCTGCGGCCCGCGTGCTGCTGCGGCGGCGCGCCATGCCGCCAGCGCGCGCACGCGGCTGCCGAAGGCGCCGTCCAGCGGGAACGTGCGCGGGCGCGTCATCAGCCGCGCGGGCAGTGCCACCGAGCGCGCCGGGAAGTCCGCCACCAGCTGCAGGTTGCCGTCCAAGCCCAGGAATTCATGATGGCTGCCGGCCGGCACGATCAGGCCGGTGCGGTCGTCCACGCGATAGACGTGGCCGTCGATCTCCAGCTCGGTGGCGCCGGCCAGACCGAACAGCAACTGGTGGTAGCCGTGCTGGTGGCCATCAGGCTGCGGGCGGTAGCGCCGATGCTCGACCAGCGGCGAGGCTTGGGGTTCAGCGGGCTTCGGCATGCCGCAACCTGCCAGGGGTCTGGCACAGCCAGACGCCCGCGCCGGCCACCGCCATGCCCAGCGCCTGCACCGCATCCAGCCGTTCGCCGAACAGCAGCCAGGCCTGCAGCGCGGCCAGCGGCGGCGCCAGGAACATCAGCGCCGCGGCATTGGCGGCCTGGCCACGCCGCACCAGGCTGACCAGCAGCCAGGTGCCGGCGCCCGACAGGCCGATCGCCGCCCATGCCAGTCCGGCCCACAGCGCCACGCCACCATGCCAGTGCAGCGGCGCGTCGGCGGCCTGGATCGCCACCATCGCGGCGGCTACCAGCATGGCGCCCAGGTTCTGCCAGGCGGAACTGGCGCGCAAGTCACAGGCGGCGATGGCGGGTTTCTGCAAGAGGGTTCCCATGGTGATGGAGACAATGGCCAGCACGCCCAGCAGCACGATCCAGGGCGACAGGGCCGACGCGGCCGGGTGAATGCCGGCCTGCATCGCCGGGGCGACCACCAGCGCGACGCCGAGCGCACCCAGCGCCAGGCCCTGCCACGTCCGCCTGGAAGGTAGCTCCTTCAGCAGGGGGATGGCAAGCAGCGCGGTCAGCAGCGGCTGCAGCGCGCCTAGCAGGGCCATGATCGTCGGCGGCAGGCCCCTGGCCACGGCGCCGTAGCCGGCGCACAGGTAGATGCCCTGCATCAGCGCGCCTGCCAGCAGGTGGCGCGGCGCCTCGCGCAGCGGCGGCCAGGCCGCGCGCGCCGCCAGCGACCAGGCCACGAACATTAGCGCCGCCACGGCAAAGCGGCCCAGCAGGAACAGGCTGGTATCGGCCAGCGGCACGATGGCCTTGCCGACGATAAAGCCGGTGGACCAGATCAGGACAAAGCCAACGGTGGGCAGCCAGGCGGCAGCGGACAGGGGGCGCGACATGCAAGCAGGCGTTTCCGCCGGGGGCGGGATCGGAGGGACAGAGCGCAAGGCTAGCCAGGCAGCGCGCCGCTGTCTTGGCAAATCCGGCAATCGGCGTGCTGAAAGCACTGGTAACACTCCGGCGGCGCCTCCGGGTCAACCAATGTGCGCTTGCCACGTAACATAGTGATGTTGATCGAACAGGGCGAGGAGCAAGGCATGAATCCGGCGCAGCATTCGAGACAATCCGGCCGGGGCGCGCTCGCCGCCTGGCGGGCCGCCGCGGCACTGGCACTGGCAGCGTGCCTGGCCGCCTGCGCCCAGGTGCCGGCCGAGGCTGGCGGCAGCACCGCCGCCACCGACCTGCGCTGGCTCAACACTGTCACCTACGGCGCTGACCAGACCACCCTTGGCGACCTGCGCCGGCTGGGCCGCAAGGGCTTCCTCGACCAGCAACTGACGCTGCCGCTGGCCGATCCGCCCGAACTGGCGGCCGTCATCGCAGCCTTGCCCAACCTGCAGGCCGATGCCGCCGCGCAGATCCAGTCCGCACGCGACGCCCGCCAGCGCATCGACGCGCTGCCCGACGACGACAGCAAGCAGCAGGCCCGCCAGGCGCTGAACGCGCAGGGCCGCGAGATCGTGGCCGATGCCGCGCGGCGCCACCTGCTGCGCGCGCTGTATTCTCCGGCGCAGCTGCGCGAGCAAATGACGTGGTTCTGGATGAACCATTTCAACGTCTACTCGGGCAAGGGCCAGGTCCGGCTGCTGCTGGCCGACTACGAAGAGCGCGCCATCCGCCCGCACGCGCTGGGCCGCTTCCGCGACCTGCTGATGGCCAGCGTGACCGCGCCGGCCATGCTGGTCTACCTCGACAACGCCCAGAGCAGCGCCAACCGCATCAACGAGAACTACGCGCGCGAGCTGATGGAGCTGCATACCATGGGCGTATCGGGCGGCCCCAGCGGCTCCCGCTACACCCAGCAGGACGTGCAGGAGCTGGCGCGCGTGCTGACCGGCGTGGGCGTCAACCTGCGCGGCACGCCGCTGCCGCGGCTGCCGCCGGCGCGCGCGGGGCTGTACCGCAGTGAGGGTTTGTTCGAATTCAACCCCGCGCGCCATGACTTCGGTGCGAAGACGCTGCTGGGCCAGCGCATCGAGCCGGCCGGCTTCGACGAAGTGGCGCGAGCGGTGTCGATCCTGGCGCGCGAGCCGGCCACCGCGCGCTTTATCAGCGCCAAGCTGGCCGCCTATTTCATCGCCGACAACCCGCCGCCGGCGCTGGTCGAGCGCATGGCGCAGACCTTCACGTACACCGATGGCGATATCGCCGCGGTGCTGCGCACCTTGTTCCTGGCGCCGGAACTGGACCGGCAACTGGCGGCGCCCACGCGCAAGTTCAAGGATCCGATGGTCTATGTGGTGTCGTCGATGCGGCTCGCCTATGAAGGTCGTCCCGTGACCAACCTGCGCCCGGTGATGAACTGGCTGAACCAGCTCGGCGAGCCGCTCTACGGCCACGTGGCGCCGGACGGCTATCCATCGTCGGAAAGCGCGTGGGCCAGCTCAGGCCAGATGGTGCGGCGCTTCGAGATCGCGCGCGCGATCGGCTCGGGGCCGGCGGGATTGTTTGCAGGCGATGGCGCGAGGCCGCGCGGCGCGCGCTTTCCGATGATTGGCAACAAGCTGTACTTCGACACCATCGAAGCCACCCTTGGCCCCGCCACGCGCGCCGCGCTGGGCCAGGCGGAATCGCAGGCCGAATGGAATACCGTGCTGCTCGGCTCGCCCGAGTGGATGCAGCGCTGACAGGGAGCAGACCATGCAACGCCGACAATGGCTGAAAACGATGGGCGGCGCCACGCTGGGGCTGGCCCTGCCCGCCATCGCCTCGCGTGTCTATGCGCTGCCGGCGCGGGCCGATGCGCGCTTCCTGCTGGTGTTCCTGCGCGGCGGCTATGACGGCACCAGCGCGCTGGTGCCGGCCGGCAGTGATTTCTATTACGCCGCGCGGCCCAATATCGCCATTCGCCGCCCGCCCGCGGCCGGTGCGGACGCTGACCCCAACGCGGCAGTGGCGCTGGCGCCGGCTTTTGCCGCCGACAGCGCCGCGCGCGGCATCGGCGACTGGGCGCTGCACCCGGCATTGGCCGCGACCATGCTGCCGCTATGGCAGCGCGGCCAGTTGGCCTTCGTGCCGTTCGCCGGCACGCACGACCTGTCGCGCAGCCACTTCGAGACCCAGGACGGGATCGAGGCCGGCTTGCCCGGCGAAGGCGAGGACCGCAAGTCCGTGGCCGCGCTGCGCGGCAGCGGCTTCCTGAACCGCCTGGCGCAGGCCATGGGCGGGCAGGCCGCGCCCGTGGCCTTCACCGACGGCCTGCCGATGGTGCTGTCCGGTCCGCGCGACGTGCCCAATGTCTCGCTCAAGGGCAGCGGCCGCACCCCGTTCGATGCGCGCCAGGCGAAGCTGCTGGCGCAGATGTACCGTGGCACGCGTTTCGAATCGCTGATCGATGAAGGCTTCGAGCTGCGCGAAACGGTGGCGCGCCAGGCGCAGCCGCAGCCCGGCATGTCAGGCAACGACGCCGGCACCATGGCAGCGCGCATGCAGGAAATGCAGGCCGCCAACCGCCGCTCGCTCAGCGCGCGCGGATTCGAGGTCGAGGCCCGGCGCATGGCGGGCTTGATGCGCGAGCGCTTCAACCTGGGCTTTATCGACGTGGGTGGCTGGGACACCCACGTCAACCAGGGCGGCGCACAGGGGCAACTGGCCGGCCTGCTCGACAACCTCGGCCGCGGCCTGTCTGCTTTCGCCGCCGAGATGGGTCCTGTGTGGGACAAGACCACCGTGGTGGTGCTGTCCGAGTTCGGCCGCACCTTCCGCGAGAACGGCACGCGCGGCACCGACCATGGCCACGGCACCGTCTACTGGATCGCGGGCGGCACCGTGCGTGGCGGCCGCATCGCTGGTGAGCAGGTAGCGGTGGAACAAGCCACGCTCAACCAGAACCGCGACTGGCCGGTGCGCAATGAGTACCGCGCGGTGCTGGGCGGGGTCTTCCGCAGGCTGTACGGGCTCGATGAGGCGCGGCTGGCGCAGGTGTTTCCGGGGGTGCGGGGGCGGGATATCGGGTTGGTGTAGCCCC
>NZ_JBYSZW010000024.1:84902-102180 GCF_058787575.1 Cupriavidus sp. FW305-3-2-15-C-LB2 | reverse complement strand
GATCCAGGCGGATTGAGGGGGGAGGGGCTTGGGGGCTGGTTCGATGTTGTTGTAGGTCGACGGCCCTGTTCCGCCCTGCTGGGCGGGTCACTTTCTGTCCGAGCGACAGAAAGCGACTCGCCCCTTTAGGGGCGAAACCGGGGCCTCTCCAAGAGCCACCACCACAAATCTGCCGAAGTACCTTCTTGAATGCCATCAAGGCATCGCCTGTAAACCGTGATGCGTGCCTTCGCCAAGGCGTGGAGTTCTCCGCTCTGTGGACGTCGGCAACTGACGCTCAACTTAGCGTATCGATCCTTCACAATCTGCGCCTTGATTGTGAACGGCAGGGTTCTCTAGACTGGATGGGCTGCTAATACAGCAGGAACCGGGAGTGAGAACCCGATCAACGTTACCTCCTCTTCTACGCTATGGAGGTCAGCAATGTCCCAATCCGGCATTGAACCCGACGCCTTCACCCCGCCCCGACTCGATGATTCCCTTTCGCGGTTCAGTCCCGAAACCCGCCGCGCAGCGCGTGAGGACGCGCTGCCTGTTCCTCGGCAACTCTTGCTATTGAATCTCTTGGATCAAGCCGATGCGGTTGCGCGAGGCACGGCCTGCGTACTGACGTTGGTTACGCACAGCGAATGTGACGCACAGGAAGAGGGGAGCGTAGCCTTGCAGCCGGCTACGTTGGAGCCTTGCGAGCGCTCTGCCGGGCCTCCCTTGGATTGCTGGCCGACAGGGTAGAAGAAGTCGCGGAGGGAATTGAGGAGGCGATGGTCGGGTAACCAATCGCGGTCGGTCGCTGATTCACTGAGATGGCAGGTCCCGCTGGTGTCAATTGTGGGCACCGCAGGACTTGACCGACCGTTTGTGTGCCCCCTCTCCCGCAAGCGGGAGAGGGGAGCAAACCAGCGGAGCAGATAAGGCTTCAGGCTCTTAACCTTCCACTTCCGCCCACCCCTGCATCGCCTGCCCGCCGGCATCGTCCCCCGTCCACAGCACCAGCCGCCCAGCCTGCGCCGGATCAGCCGCGCCGCCAACGATGATGGTGTCCTGGTCGAACAGCGGCGCCAGGCCGCGGAAGCCAAAGCGGCGCACGCGCGCCTGCGGTTGCTCGCGCGCCACCAGGTCCAGCATCAGCATGGCCTGCATCGGCCCGTGCACCACCAGGCCGGGGTAGCCCTCGACCTCGCGCGTGTACTGGCGGTCATAGTGGATGCGGTGGCCGTTGAAGGTCAGTGCCGAGTAGCGGAACAGCATCACCGGATCTGCCTGCAGCGTGCGCTGCCACTGCGCGGCCTGCTCCAGGCGCGGGCGCGGCGGCTGCGGCCTGGACGGGTCGGGCATGGCGCGGTAGACGATATCGTGGCGCTCGTTGACCGCGGTCTTGCCGTTGACGGTCAGCTCGTGATCGACGGCGACAAACCACAGTTCACCGGTGCGCCCGGTCTTGTACTGCACGTCCTTGATGGTGGAGGTGCGCGTGACGGTATCGCCGATATGCAGTGGATGGCTGAAGCTCAGTTCGCTGCCGGCCCACATGCGGCGCGGCAGCGGCACCGGCGGCATGAAGCCGCCGAGGGTGGGATGGCCGTCGCGTCCCAGTTCACGCTGCGGCGCGCGCGGCAGGAAGTAGAGCCAGTGCCACAGCGGCGGCAGCGGGCCGGCGGCGACGGCCTCGGGGTCGAGGTCGAAGGTGGCGGCGAGGCCGATCACCGGTTCCGGCGACAGCGTTTCGGTGCGCGATTCGCTGCGGCCGATCCAGCCGCGCAGGCGTTCGAGTTCAGGAGTGGCGTCAGTCATGACAGTAAGCCTTGTAATGCGTGAAAGTGGCCGGAAGGCGGGTTATTGCGCCAGTGCCAGCAGCCGGCGGGCCTGCTCGATCACGGGCCGGTCCACCATCTTGCCATCGACCTGCACCGCATGGCTGCCGCTGGCGGTAGCTTCCAGCACACGGCGGGCCCAGTCGAGCTGCTCGGGGCTGGGCAGGAAGCCTGCGCGCGCCGCGCCCAGCTGGGCCGGGTGGATGCAGAGCTTGCCGGCAAAGCCGAGTTCGCGCGCATAGGCAACGTCGCTGGCCAGCACGGCTTCGTCTTTCAGTGCGGTGGTCACGCCGTCGACCGGCGGCGGCAGCCCGGCCACGCGTGAGGCCAGCACGATGCGCGCGCGTGCAAAGGCGAGCGCGTCGCGCGTATGGCTGCAGCCCAGGTCGACCGCATAGTCGAGCGAGCCGAAGGCAAGACGTGCCACGCCGGTGGCGGTGGCCACGGCGTCGATCTGATGCAGGCCCAGCGCGGTTTCGATGATCGCGACCAGTTCGCCCTGCGGGTTGATCGCGTGCAGGGCCTGCGCGATGGTGGCCAGCGCGGCGGCATCTTCTGCCTTGGGCACCAGCAGGCCTGCCAGCGCGGTACCCGGGGGCAGCGCGCGCAGCCAGGCCAGGTCGGCGGCAAAGGACGGCGAGGCGCTGTCGTTGATGCGGACAAAGGCATTGGCCGCGGGCAGTCCGGCCAGCCACGCGGCGATGGCTGCGCGCGCGGCGGGCTTGGCGTCCGGATGGACCGCGTCCTCGAGGTCCAGGATCATCACATCGGGGCCGGCGGCAGCGGCCTTGTCGAAGCGTTCCGGCCGGTCGCCCGGCACGAACAGGTAGGTGACTGCAGTGGACATGTCTTGGTCCTCAGCCTGCGGCGGGCAGCCAGTCGTTGACGTTCGGGGCCTGCTCCAGCGCCCACACGCGCTGGATGATGGCGCGCATCTCGGCCTCGCTCGCGCCGTGGCGGAACGCGCCCAGCTGCAGCGCTTTCGCTTCCAGTTCCGGGCGCGACAGGGTGTTGTCGGGATCGCCCTTGGGCACGTCGACGCGCGCCGCCAGTGTGCGGCCGTCGGTGGTCGTGACGGTAACGCGGCCGATCCACTGGCGCGGGTAGGCGGCGTTGATCTCGGCATCCAGTTCCATGCCGACCTTGCCGCGGAAGGCGGTCACCTTCGGGTCCTGCAGCGCATGCTGCTCGAACTCGCCCAGACCCGCATGGCCGTGCACGGCCACCAGCCCCAGCACCGTGCCCATCGAGAACTTGGCCTGGTGGATGGTGGTGGGGTTGACCACCGGGCCGAGCACGTCGATGGCGCCCTGGTGCACGTGCGTGGTGACGCTGGCGACCTGGTCGGCGCCGATGCCTTCGCGCTGCATCAGCGCCTTGAGCGCATCGGCGGCCGGGTGCGTGTGGCGGCATGAGGCGAAGAACTTGAACGAGGTCTCGGCGGTGGCCCAGCGCGTGCCCAGGCCGTCGGTCAGGCAGGCGGGGTTGGCATCGCTGGACATGCCGGCGGCCATGCCCTGTGCGCCTTCCAGGATCTGCTTCGCGCCGGTGAAGCCGGCGCGCGCGAGCCAGGCTGACTGCAGGCCATCGGCCGCGGCCTTGGCGGTATGCAGCTGCTTGGAGTCGGCGGCGTCGCGCAGGAATTCCCACAGGCCCGCGGCCTGCGTGCCGGCCGAGCCCAGTGCCTGGTTGATGCCTTCGGCATCGAGGCCGTAGAGCTTGGCCACGGCCGCGGCGGCGGCCAGCGTGCCCACCGTGCCGGTGGTGTGGAACACGCGGTAGTGCGAACGGCCCATGAATTCGCCGATGCGGATGCCGGCCTCATAGCCGGCGATCGAGGCCAGCAGCACTTCGGCGCCGGTCTTGCCCTCGGTCTGCGCGGCTGCCACCACGGCAGGGAACACCACCGCGGCCGGGTGCAGCACCGAGCCGTTGTGCACGTCGTCCTGCTCGACCACGTGCGAGGAGGCGCCGTTGATCAGCGCGGCAAAGTAGGGCGAGGTGCGGCGGCGGTCCACCAGCACTTCGGCGCCGCCTTGCGCCGGGCCCATGGCCGCGGCGAACTCCTGCAGCTTGCGCACGGCGGGGGCATCCTTGCCGGCGATGGCCGAGGCGATCCAGTCCAGGAACAGGTCCTTGGTGCGCTCGATCACGGGCGCGGGCACGTCGGCCAGCTTGAGGTCGGCCAGGAAGTCGCAAAGCTGGCGGGTGGGGTAGGTGGTGTCTGCGGGTTGGCTCATGCAGGCTCCGATGCGGATTGGGTTTCGTGGAGGAGGAAAAAGCCCGGCGCTCTGTGCGAGATGGCCGGGCGTCGTGTGTTCAGATGGTCCGCTTGTCAGCCAGCGCGGCGATATCGCCGTCGTCATAGCCGAGCTCGGCCAGGATCTGCCGGCTGTGCGCGCCCAGTGCCGGTACGTCGCCCATGACAGGCTCCACGCCCGACAGGTTGGCGGGCGGCAGCAGCGCGCCGATCGGACCGCCCGGGGTGGCCACTTCGCGCCAGCGCTGGCGTGCCTGCAACTGCGGATGGTTCCATACGCCCTCGATGTCGTTCATCGGGGCATTGGCGATCTGCGCCTCGTCGAGCAGTGCCTCGGCCTGCGCCACAGTCATCGGCGCGAAGCGCTCTTCGATGATGGCGGTGAGTTCGGGGCGATTGTGCACACGGGCCGTATTGCTGGAGAAGCGTTCGTCCTGCGCCAGTTCCCGGTTGCCGAGCACGATCTCGCAGAAATTGGCGAACTCGCGTTCGTTCTGCACGCTGAAGATCACGCTGCCATTGCCGGTGCGATGCACGCCATACGGGGCGATGGTCGGATGCGAAGCGCCGAAGCGTCCCGGCGGCTTGCCGCCGTAGTGGCCGAAGTAGAGGACCTGGTTCATCCACTCGGCCATCGCCTCGAGCATGGTCACCTGCACGCGCAGGCCCTTGCCGGTGCGGCCACGCTGCAGCAGCGCCGAAAGGATGCCGCTGTAGGCGTACATGCCGGCCGAGATGTCGGCGATCGAAACGCCGGCGCGCGACGGCTCGTTCGGTCCGCCGGTGAGGCCCACCAGGCCGGCGGCGGCCTGGATCAGCAGGTCGTAGGCCTTCTTGTCGCGATAGGGACCGGAGTCGCCATAGCCCGAGATGTCACAGACGATGAGCTTGTCGTACTTGCCGTGCAGGCTGTCGAAGTCCAGGCCCATGCGCGCTGCCGCGCCGGGGGCGAGGTTCTGCACCAGCACATCGGCATCGGCCAGCAGCCGGTGCAGGATGGCCTGCGCCTCTCGATCCTTCAGATCCAGGGTCAGGCTTTCCTTGCCCCGGTTAAGCCACACAAAGTACGAGGCCTGGCCGTGCACGGACTGGTCATAGCCGCGCGCGAAGTCGCCCACTCCGGGGCGCTCGATCTTGATGACGCGGGCACCAAGGTCGGCCAGCTGGCGCGTGGCGAAGGGCGCGGCCACGGCGTGCTCGAGCGAGACCACGCGGATGCCGTCGAGCGGGCGGATGCCTTTGGGGGAATGGGACATGCAGGGGCCTTAGAACGAACGCGGCAGCTCGAGCACATGCTCGGCCACGTAGGACAGGATCAGGTTGGTCGAGATCGGCGCCACCTGGTACAGGCGCGTCTCGCGGAACTTGCGTTCGATGTCGTACTCGGCGGCAAAGCCGAAGCCGCCGTGCGTCTGCAGGCAGACGTTGGCCGCTTCCCACGACGCGTCGGCGGCCAGCAGCTTGGAGATATTGGCTTCCTTGCCGCACGGCTTGCCGGCGTCGAACAATTGCGACGCCTTGTAGCGCATCAGGCTGGCCGCCTCGACATTGATGTACGAGCGCGCGATCGGGAACTGCACGGCCTGGTTCTGGCCGATCGGGCGGTCGAACACGATGCGGTCGCGCGCATAGTTGCTGGCGCGCTCGACAAACCAGTAGCCATCGCCGATGCACTCCGCGGCGATCAGGATGCGTTCGGCGTTGAGGCCGTCAAGGATGTACTTCAGGCCCTTGCCTTCCTCGCCGATCAGGTTTCCGGCGGGGACTTCGAGGTTGTCGAAAAACAGCTCGTTGGTCTCGTGGTTGACCATGTTGCGGATCGGCTTGACCGTCAGGCCCTTGCCGATGGCATCACGCAGGTCCACCACAAACACCGACAGGCCCTCGGACTTGCGCTTGACCTGGTCCAGCGGCGTGGTGCGTGCCAGCAGCAGCATCAGGTCCGAATGCTGCACGCGCGAAATCCATACCTTCTGGCCATTGACGATGTACTTGTCGCCCTGGCGCACCGCGGTGGTCTTGAGCTTGGTGGTGTCGGTGCCGGTGGTGGGCTCGGTCACGGCCATCGACTGCATGCGCAACTCGCCCGAGGCGATGCCCGGCAGCCAGCGCTGTTTCTGCGCTTCGGAGCCGTGGCGCAGCAGGCAGCCCATTACGTACATCTGGCCGTGGCAGGCGCCGGAATTGCCGCCGCTGCGGTTGATTTCCTCCATGATGACCGAGGCGGCTGTCAGCGACAGGCCCGAGCCGCCATAGGCTTCGGGGATCAGCGCTGACAGCCAGCCCGCCTGGGTCAGAGCCTGGACAAAGGTCTCAGGAAAGGCGTTCTGCTCTTCCACCCGTTGCCAGTACGCCGAATCGAAGCCGGCACAGAGGTCGCGTACCGCTTCGCGGATTTCGGGGTAGAGCTGGTCTGGATCCTGATGTGCGTGCATGGGGTAGCCCCGCTCGGATTGAATGGGGCCATTATTCCCGAGCCCCCGGCACGCTGAAATTCGGATTTGCGAAAGAGCGGCTTAGGTGGGCCGGAAGCGGGGGGGGGGCGGAAGCTGCATGCGGCGCCGGGGCGCCCGCAGTTGCGCAAGAGGCCGGCGCAGCGGCCTCTTGCGCGGGGATGGCTGGCAGGCCGGGCCTGGGAATCAGTGCATGAAGAGCCAGATCAGGACCAGGATGAAGGCCGGGACGCCAAGTAGCCAGGCAAGGATATAGGGCATGGTGCAACTCCTGTCGATGACGGTAATCGGTGATTCCAATATAGGAATGCCGTCATGGCGGCACTGTCGGCGAGCTTCCGCTTGCGGTGTAGGACGCAGCCGCAAGCGCCTGGTGGACGGCCCGCGCGGTGTGGCGCGAGCGCCTTGGGGCCCGCCGGCCCGGTTGCCGGCAGGCCATCCCGTGCTACGCTCAGGTGTACCCAAGCACCCGGAGACGAGCCATGGACGGGGTCTGGTCCGAGATCTACAGTGTCTTGCGCGCCGAGTTCGCCGATGTGCCGGACGCTGGCGAGGCCACCCGCATCCTGGCACGCCTGTTCATGGCGGTGTTGCTGGGCGGCCTGATCGGCTATCAGCGCGAGGCCTCCGGCAAGGCAGCGGGGCTGCGCACCCATATGCTGGTGGCGCTGGGCTCGGCGCTGTTCGTGCTGGTGCCGCTGCAGGCAGGGACGCCGCTGGCCGACATCAGCCGCGTGCTGCAGGGGCTGATTGCCGGCATCGGCTTCCTTGGCGCCGGCGCGATCCTGAAGCACAGCGACGAAGCTCACATCCAGGGCCTGACCACCGCGGCCAGCATCTGGATGGTCGCGGCCATCGGCGTGGCTGCCGGCCTGGGTCGCGATACCACCGCGGTGATCGCCACCATTTTCACGCTGGTCATCCTGCAGGTCCTGCAGCGCTGGAAATAGCGCACCCGCGCCCGGTGCATCCGGCACCCCGTGCCGCCCGGCGTGCGCCGGTCTGTTCGCTTGCCCGCCAATTTGCGTCATTTCCCACAGTAATGCGCGCCAGCGCACGCTGCCCGCGCGCGCTGCGCCCTATGCTGTGGCACAGGTTGCGCCGCGATCCACAGGCGCGGCCGTGGCAGAGCAGGGGGAGGCAGCCATGAAATCATCGATCCGTGACGATGCGGCGCTGGCCGCATTCGTGGGGCCGCGCTATGCGTACTACAGCCAGCGCTGGTCCCTGGCAGAGGCACGCGGCGGCATGTCGTGGAACTGGGCGGCGTGCCTGCTGGGGCCGTTCTGGATGGCCTACCGGCGCATGTACTGGCAGGTGGGGGTCTATGCGCTGATCGTCTGCGCCGAACCGGTGCTGCACGCGCTGTTCGGGCTGAAGATGCCGCTGGCGGTCCGGCCGATGCTGTATGCCATGGCGCTGCTGCTGGGCATGTATGGCAACCAGATCTACCGCTGGCATGCCGAGGCGACCGTCCGGCACCTGCGCGAGTACCATTTCTCACCGGAACTGGTGCACGACTCGCTGGCGCGCTGTGGCCGCACCAGCTGGCCCGGTGTGTTCGCCATGGGCCTGCTGCTGGTGGTGATGGCGGTGTCGCTGAGCCCGCTGGCGGGGCTGGTGGTGCAGGGCGGCGGGCTGGCCGCCGGCTGAACGGTCGGCGGCTTCCCTGATTTACACGGGCTCGCGCGCCGCGTCGACCAGGTACTGGATCAGGGTTTCGGCAAACTGGGGCAGTTCGCGCCCCGGGCGGCGCACCAGGCGCAGCTCGCGCTTGGCCCATTCGTCTTCCAGCTGGATAAAGCGCAGCACCTTGCGGCTGGCGTAGCGGCGCGCGCAGCTGTTGGGCACGATGGCGATGCCCGCGCCGGCCTCGACCATGCGGCATACGGCATCGAAGCTGCCCACCTGGATGCGCAGGCTGATGCGCTTGCCCATGCCGCCGGCGATGCGGTCCAGGAACGACTGGATCGCGCTGAACTGGTTCAGGCCGACAAAGCGGCAGGTATCGAGCAGGTCGGCGAAATGCAGCCGCTTGAAGGCCGGCAGCGGGTGGTTGACCGGTGCAATCACGATCAGCTCATCGCTGCACAGGTGCATCGCGTCCAGGTCCTGGGTGGCGACTTCACCGGCCACGATGCCCAGGTCGGCGGCGCCGGCGCTGATGGCCGAGACGATTTCCTGCGACAGGTGCTCTTCCAGCTCGATGTCCACGTCCGGGTTCTCGCTCAGGAAGCGCGATACGCCGGTGGCCAGGAACGAGTTGGTGGCGGTGGTGTTGGCCAGCAGCCGCACCCGGCCCTTGACGCCCTTGGCATAGGGCCGCAGGTCGGCGTGCAGGCATTCCAGTTCGCGGAAGACCTCGCGCGCGTGGCGCAGCAGCGCATCGCCCGCCGGCGTCAGGCGCACCCCCTTGACCTGGCGGATCAGCAATTGTGTCTGGAACGCCTCTTCCAGTTGCTTGATCCGGGTGCTGGCCGCGGGCAGCGACAGGAAGCTGCGTTCGGCCGCGCGGGTCAGGTTCTCCGTCTCGCCAACGTTCAGGAAGAGGCGGAGGTCGGTCAGGTCGTAATGCATGGGCTTCCGTCAGGCCAAAGGCCAGTTTTGTGATTCGTGAATTCCAAAGTCTCGGCCGTCAATTTATCGTATCCACTGCGGCGTGGACATCCGGATTGACCGCACCGGCGGGCGAATGCCCGCGGCGCAGGGGTGTTTCGCCGGGTTTGCGGTCGGTGACCGCACAAAAAGTATTCAGAGGAGCAACGCAATGAGCGGTTTGATGGCAGGCAAGGTCGCGCTGGTGACGGGCGCAGGTGGTGGAATCGGGCGCGGCATCGCGCTGGCACTGGCCGCCGCCGGCGCCAAGGTGGTGGTCAACGACCTCGGCGTGTCGATGACCGGCGAGGGCGGCGACGCCGGCCCCGCTCAGCGCGTGGTGGAGGAAATCCGCGCCGCCGGCGGCGAGGCCGTGGCCAATACCGACAGCGTGTCGACCTGGAACGGCGCCAATGCCATCGTGCAATGCGCGCTGGACAACTTCGGCCGCATCGACGCCGTGGTCAACAACGCCGGCAACCTGCGCGACCGCATGTTCTTCAAGATGAATGAAGAAGAATGGCGCTCGGTGATCGACGTGCACCTGCACGGCACCTTCTTCGTCAGCCGCGCCGCGGCCAGCTACTTCAAGGACCAGGAGAGCGGCGCCTACGTGCACATGACCTCGACCTCGGGCCTGATCGGCAACCTGGGCCAGGCCAACTACTCGGCGGCCAAGCTGGGCATTGCCGCGCTGTCCAAGTCGATCGCGCTGGACATGCAGCGCTTCAATGTGCGCTCGAACTGCATCGCGCCGTTCGCCTGGAGCCGCATGACCAGCTCGATCCCGGCCGAAACGCCGGAAGAGAAAGCGCGCGTGGCCAAGCTGCAGAAGATGGAAGCCGGCAAGATCGCGCCGGTGGCGGTCTACCTTGCCAGCCCGGCCGCCAGCGAAGTCAACGGCCAGATCTTCGCGGTGCGTGCCAACGAGATCATCCTGATGAGCCAGCCGCGCCCGGTGCGCTCGGTGCACATGAGCGATGGCTGGACGCCTGAAACCGTGGGCGAGATCGCCATGCCGGCGATGCGCAACAGCTTCTTCAAGCTGGAGCGTTCGCCCGATGTGATCAGCTGGGACCCGATCTGATGGCGGGCAGCCAGGCCGCGGCGCACGGCGCGCTTGCCGGCGTGCGGGTGCTGGACCTGTCGCGCATCCTGGCCGGTCCCTGGTGCGCGCAGAACCTGGCGGACCTGGGCGCCGAAGTCATCAAGGTGGAGCGGCCCGGCGCGGGCGACGACACCCGTTCGTGGGGGCCGCCCTGGCTGCCCGGCGCGGACGGGCAGCCGTCGCGCGACGCCACCTACTTTGCCGGCGCCAACCGCGGCAAGCAGTCGGTGACGCTCGATATCGCCAGCCCGCAAGGGCAGGAGATTGTGCGCGAACTGGCGGCCAAGTCGCAGATCGTGCTGGAGAACTACAAGGTCGGCGACCTGAAGCGCTACGGGCTGGACTATGACAGCCTCAAGGCGATCAACCCGTCCATCGTCTACTGCTCGATCACGGGCTACGGCCAGACCGGGCCGAGCGCGCACAAGCCCGGCTATGACTTCATCTTCCAGGGCCTGGGCGGCCTGATGAGCGTCACCGGCGAGCGCGACGACCTGCCCGGCGGCGGGCCGCAGAAGGTGGGCGTGGCGGTGGTCGACATGCTTACCGGCATGTATGCCACCGTGGCCGTGCTGGCCGCGTTGCGACATGCCGAGCGCACCGGCGAGGGCCAGCATATCGACATGGCGCTGCTCGATGCGGTGGTGGCGGTCGGCGCCACGCCGATCATCGCCCAGCGCGTGACCGGCAAGGCCATGCCGCGCTACGGCAATGCGCACGCCAATATGGTGCCCTACCATGTGTTCGCCACCGCCGACGGCTACATGATCGTGGCGGCCGGTAACGACGGGCAGTGGCAGGCGTATTGCCGCGGCGTCGAGCGTCCCGACCTGGCCGCCGACGAGCGCTTTGCCACCGGCCCCGGCCGCATCATCCATCGCGACACGCTGGTGCCGCTGCTCGAGGCGCATATGCGCACGCGGCCGACGGCGCACTGGGTGCAGGCGCTGGAAGCGCAGGGCATCCCGTGCGGGCCGATCAACGACTACGGCCAGGTGCTGGAAGACCCGCAGGTGCGGCATCGCGAGCTGCAGGTCGACCTGGTGCGCGACGACGGCAGCCTGTGCCCGACCGTCAAGAGCCCGTTGCGGCTGTCGGCAACCCCGGTGCAATACGACGCACCGCCGCCGCGGCTGGGCGAGCATACCGAACAGGTGCTGGAATCGGTGCTGGGTATGTCGGCCGAGCGCATCGCCAGGCTGCGCGAGCAAGGCGTGGTCTGATTGGTGACGGATGCCTGGCAGGCAACTGCCGGGCACTGCCTGCTTCCGGGCGGATCACCAGGCCTCTGCACAAAGTCCCCCCATCGCCTAGGCTGTCTGGGTAGCGGCCCGAACCGTGATTCCCGGGTTCCCCACAGGAGACAGCCATGAACGAAGAGACCTTCAACCTCAGCATCCGCAAGTTCCTGAAGGTGGTCGGCGTCAGCTCACAGCGCGAGATCGAACAGGCGATAGCCAGGGCCATGGCCGACGGTACCATCGCCGGCAACGAGCACTTGCCGGTGTCGGTGACGCTGGAACTGGCTGGTGTCAAGCTCCAGGCGCGCTTCGAGGGTGAAATCCAGCTTGAGTAAGGCAGTCATGGCGGTGCTCGTTTTGGTTCTGTTTCTTGCGTGAAACGCCAAAAGGATGACCCCGCCCGGTCCTTTTGTTGCGCCATCTGATCCATCCGCAGTATGGGCGCGCAGGGCCCCTTCACATATTCTTCCCGGAAACGTCGAACCAATGGGACCGGGGGGAAACCATGGCTGGATGCAACGAGCGCATGCATTGCGCAGGGGGCGCGGTATGCGCAGGCCGTGCAACGCTATGTGCGCAAGGGCGGGTCACTCGCCACGCGCCGCTCTGAAGGGCGGGGGCCGTTGCCATGCATGCCGCCGCCGCGCCCGCAAGGAACATCGAGGACACCGGCTGGAACCTGCCGGATCCGGCAGGTCGGCACGCGCGCCCCGATGATCCGCTGCTGGCGTGCCTGCTCTGGCTGGCCCGGCGCTTCCAGCGGCCAGTCGCGGCCGAAGCCCTGATTGCGGGCCTGCCGCTGGAGGCGGAGCGCCTGACCCCTGCCTTGTTTCCACGCGCGGCCGCACGCGCGGGCATGTCGGCCCGGCTGGTCAAGCGCCCGCTGGGCGACATCCCGGACCTGGTGCTGCCCGCCATCCTGCTGCTCGACCAGGGCGAGGCCTGCGTAATGCTGCGCCGTGGCGACGTGGGCATGCTGCTGGTCTCGCAGCCGGAGTGGGGCGACGGCGAGCAGCCGGTCCGCCAGGAAGACCTGCTGGCCCGGTACACCGGCCATGCCATCTTTGCCCGGCCCGCGCACCGCTTCGAGGCGGCGGACGATGCCGGGCCGGCGTCGCCACATGGATGGTTCTGGGGCGTGATGCGCCAGTCGTGGCCGCTCTATGGCGAGGTGCTGGTTGCCTCGCTGCTGCTCAGCCTGTTCGCGCTGGTCATGCCGCTGTTCACCATGAACGTCTATGACCGTGTGGTGCCGAACCATGCGCTGGAAACGCTGTGGGCACTGGCCATCGGTGTGGGCCTGGTGCTTGGCTTCGAGCTGGTGATGCGCACGCTGCGGGGCTATTTTGTCGACGTAGCGGGCCGGCGCATCGATGTCACGGTGTCCGCGACGGTGTTCGAGAAGGTGCTGGGCATCGAGATGAAGGCGCGGCCGGCGTCGGTGGGCAGCCTGAGCAGCCAGCTGCATGAATTCGAGTCGGTGCGCGAGTTCCTGACCTCGGCCACCATCACGACCCTGGTTGACCTTCCGTTCGCCGCGGTCTTCATTGCGGCCATGTTCTGGGTCGGTGGCCCGCTGGCCTGGGTGCCGCTGCTGGCGGTGCCGCTGGTGATCGGCACCAGCCTGCTGCTGCAGGGACCGCTGTCGCGCGCGGTGCGCGCCAGCAGCGCCTGCGCGGCCCAGCGCCAGGCCGCACTGGTCGAAACCCTGGTGGGGCTGGAGACCGTCAAGACCAGCGGTGCCGAAGGTGCCGCCCAGCGCAAATGGGAGCAGGTGGTCGGGCAGATGGCGCAACTGGGGCTGCGCGCGCGGCTGCTCTCCGCCTGCGTGATCAACTTCTCGCTGTTCGCCCAGCAGGCCGCCACGCTGGTGGTGGTGGTGATCGGCGTCTACCTGATCGCCGACGACCGGCTGACCACGGGCGGCCTGATTGCCTGCACCATCCTTGCCGGCCGCGCGCTGGCGCCGCTGTCGCAAGTGGCGGGGCTGACCACCCGCTATCACCAGGCGCGCACCGCGCTGGCCGGTATCGACCGCATGATGGCGCTGCCCGTCGAGCGCCCGCCCGGCAAGCATTTCCTGCACCGTCCGCCGCTGCGCGGCGAGATCGAGTTCCGGCAGGTCAGCTTTCGCTATCCGGGCCGCGACATCGCGGCACTGGATGGGGTCTCGTTCCGCATTGCCAGCGGCGAGCGGGTTGGCCTGATAGGCCGCATCGGCTCAGGCAAGACCACCATCGAGAAGCTGATCCTTGGCCTGTACGCACCGGATGCCGGCACCGTGCTGGTCGACGGCGCGGAGGTGCGCCAGCTGGACCCGGCCGCGTTGCGGCGCGACATCGGCTATGTGCCGCAGGACGTGATGCTGTTCAGCGGGACGCTGCGCGACAACATCGTGATGGGCGCCCCGTACACCGACGACGAGGCGGTGCTGCGCGCGGCGCGCCTGGGCGGCGTGAGCGACTTTGTCGGTCGCCTGCCGGACGGCTATGACTTGCGCCTGGGAGAGCGCGGCGAAGGCCTGTCGGGCGGCCAGCGCCAGGCCATTGCCATTGCCCGTGCCGAGTTGCTGCAGCCGCCGCTGCTGCTGCTCGACGAACCCAGCAGCGCCATGGACAACCGCACCGAGGAGCAGTTCAAGGCGCGCCTGGCCTTAGCGCTGGGCGGGCGCACGCTGATCCTGGTCACGCATCGCGGCTCGCTGCTCAGCCTGGTCGATCGCCTGATCGTGATGGACCAGGGCCGTATCGTCGCCGATGGTCCCAAGGCCGAAGTCCTGAACGCGCTCGCGGGGAGGAAGCTCCATGTCGCTTCAGCCTGATCCGCAACGCATGGGGCCAGTGCGGCGCCTGATCGCCGCGCTGAGGCCACGTGCCGACGACACCGCCTTCATGTGCGAGCGCGATGCGGCCGCGATGGCGCAACCGCGCTATTTCACGCACTGGATCCTTTGGTCCGCCCTGGTCTTCGTGCTGTTGGCGCTGGCCTGGGCCGCGCTGGCGCGGGTGGACGAGGTGGCCGTGGGCGAGGGCAAGGTGATCCCGTCGAGCCAGGTGCAGGTGGTGCAGAACCTCGAAGGCGGGATCATCGCCGAGATCATGGTGCGACCGGGGCAGGTGGTGAACAAGGACCAGCCGCTGATGCGCATCGACGATACACGCTTCACGGCTTCATACCAGGAAGGCCGCACCAGGGACGATGCGCTGGTGGCACGCATTGCGCGCCTGAGCGCCGAGGCCGACGGCACGGCGTTCGTGGCGAGCGCGCCGGCCGATGCCGAGGGCCGCCGCTTCGTGTCCGAGGAGCGCGCGCTGTTCGAGTCACGCAAGCGCGCGTTCGATGCCAATCTCGCCGTGCTGCGCCAGCAGTCCGAGCAGCGGCGGCAGGAGCTGACCGAGAAGCGCTCGCGCGAGCAGCAACTGCGGCGGAGCCATCGGCTGGTGGCACAGGAGCTGGCCATGATGCGCCCGATGATGGCGCAGGGCGTCGTGTCCGAGGTCGACCTGCTGCGGCTGGAGCGCCAGGCCAATGACCTGAAAGGCGAGCTGGAGGCCGCACGGCTCGCCATGCCGCGCCTGGAGGCCGCCTACCGCGAGAGCCAGCAAAAAGCCGACGAACTGGGCACGCATTATCGTGCCGAGGCCATGAAAGAGCTCAACCAGGCCAAGGCCGAACAGGCCGCGCAGAGCGCCACCAACACCGCGCTGCAGGACCGCGTCGACCGTACCCTGGTACGCGCCCCGCTTGCGGGCGTCATCAAGCAGATCAAGATCAATACCGTTGGCGGCGTGGTGCAGCCCGGCATGGATCTGCTGGAGATCGTCCCGCTGGAAGACACGCTGCTGGTAGAGGCGCGCGTGCGGCCTGCCGACATTGCCTTCCTGCGGCCCGGCCAGCCGGCGGTGGTCAAGCTGTCGGCCTATGACTTTTCGATCTATGGCGGCTTTGCCGGCACCGTGGAGCATATCAGCGCCGATACGCTGACACCGGAGCGCCCGGGCGAGCGCCCGGAAAGCTACTACCTGGTGCGCGTGCGCACGCGCGACAACCGGCCAGGCGGCAGTGCCGTGCAGGTGCCCATCCTGCCCGGCATGGTGGCGACGGTCGATGTGCTGACCGGGCAGAAGACGGTGCTCCATTACCTGCTCAAGCCCATCATCAAGACCAGGGAACTGGCGTTCCGGGAACGATAAGAGCGGGCGGTTTGCCCACGACGACAACAAGCAAGGCATGGCCAGCAGGCTGGCATTCAGGACGGAGAGTGATCATGGCAACCCTGACAGGTAGCAACGGCAGCGACAGCATCAGCGGCACCACGTCCGCCGACACCATCCTGAGCGGCAATGGCAATGACTACGTCAGCGCCGGCGATGGCAACGACTATGTCGATGCCGGCAACGGCGACGATATCGTCGAAGGCGGCAGCGGCGACGACACGCTGCTGGGCGCCAACGGCAAGGACCGGGTCTTCGGCGGGCTCGGCAATGACAACTTGTCGGGTGGCAACGGCACCGACGCGGTCTATGGCGGCGGCGGCGATGACGTGATCGGCAGCATCGACGGCTCGTCGGCGCTTTACACCGGCGACAATGGCGGCGATACGCTGTATGGCGACGGCTATGACAGCTACGCCGACTACCTGCTCGGTGCCGGCCATGAGTCAGCCCGGCCGGGTAACGACCGCATCTATGGCGGCAACGGCGACGACCTGATCTACGGGGACAACGGCAACAATGCCGCCCTGGGCGGCGACGACATCATTGCCGGTGGCAACGGCAAGGACACCATCTACGGTGAAGGCGGCAACGACAAGATCGCCGGCGGGGCAGGCGGCGACACCCTGAGCGGCGGCAGCGGCGCCGACGTCTTTGTCTATAACGCCGTCTCCGACTCCACCGCGGCCGGCATGGATGTGATCACCGACTTCCAGCGCGGCGTGGACCACCTCGACTTGCGGCCCGTGCTGGGCGACACTGGCTTTGAATGGGGTGGCCGCCAGCCCACGGCCCACGGAGCCTGGTTCCAGCAATCGGGGGGCAATACCTATGTCTACGTGGATGTCGACGGCAATCCCGCCACGGCGGAAATGGTCATCAAGCTCAACGGCCTGCACGAACTGACCAAGTCGGACTTCGCTGGCTACGACAACCATGCGCCAACGGCAGTGGCCGATACCCACGCGATCGGCGAGAACAACTCTCCGAACCCGATCACCGGCAATGTGCTGTCGAACGACAGCGACGTCGATGCGGGGAACGTGCTGGCCGTGGCCAATCCCGGCACTTATGCCGGCCAGTACGGCACGCTGACGCTCCACGCCGACGGCAGCTACAGCTATGAGCTGGACAACGGCAATGGCCAGGTGCAGGCATTGCGGCAGGGCCAGCAAGTCCAGGACACGTTCAACTATGAGGTGTCCGACGGGCAGGCCAGCGCGGCTTCATCGCTGAGCATCCGGATTACTGGTGCCAACGATGGAGCCACGATCACGGCCTCGGACAGCGAAGACAAGGCGGTAACCGAGGCTGGCGGCGCAGGCAACACCGACCTCGGCGACGCCTCCGCCAGCGGCAAGCTGACGGTCACTGACGTCGATACCGGTGAAGCGCACTTTGCCGCAGTGCCGCCGGAGAGTCTGGCAGGACAGTACGGCACCTTCAGCTTCGACAGCAACACCGGCGCCTGGAGCTATACGCTCGACAACACCAAGGCCGATGTGCTGATCGCGGGGCAGCAGGTCAGCGATTCGCTGACGGTGTCCTCCGCCGACCAGAGCGCGCAGCAGACCATCAAGGTCGACATCACCGGTG
>NZ_JBYSZW010000024.1:0-84804 GCF_058787575.1 Cupriavidus sp. FW305-3-2-15-C-LB2 | reverse complement strand
CCTGGACCTATACGCTGGACAACACCAAGGCCGATGCGCTGATCGCGGGCCAGCAGGTCAGTGATTCGCTGACGGTGGCTTCGGCCGACCACACGGCGCAGCAGACCATCACCGTCAACATCACCGGCGCAAACGACTACGCTACGATCACGGCTTCAGCCAGCGAGGACACCTCGGTGACCGAAGCCGGCGGGGCAGGAAATGCCATTCCCGGCGACCCCTCCGCCCGCGGCACGTTGACAGTCAACGATGTCGATACCGGCGATGCGCACTTTGCCGCCGTGCCGCCAGCGAGCCTGGTCGGCCAATACGGCGCCTTCACCTTCGATAGCGGCACCGGCGCCTGGACCTACACGCTGGACAACAGCAAGGCGCAGTCCCTCGCCGCGGGCCAGCATGTGACCGACTCGCTGTCCGTACAGTCGGCCGATCTCAGTGCCACCCAGGCGATCACCGTCAACATCACAGGTGCCAACGATGCTGCGGTGAATGCCGTTCCCCTTGCGCAGGTGGTCAACGAAGATACGCCATTGGTGTTCCGTACGGCCAACGGCAATGCACTCAGCATCTCTGACGTGGACAACGCGAGCCACACCGTGACGCTGAGCGCAAGCCACGGCGCGATCACGCTGAATGGCGTTGCCGGGCTGCAGTTCCTGTCGGGCGACGGCACCGCGGACAGCACCATGACATTCACGGGCAGCGATGCGGCAATCAATGCTGCGCTGAATGGAATGAGCTTCCTTGGCGAGAAGGATTATGCGGGCGCCGCGTCGGTGCAGATCCAGACCAGCGATGGCGCTTTGGTCGATACCGATACGGTGGCGATTACGGTCAATCCCGTCAATGACGCGCCGGTGGCAGCCGAGGACGTTGTCTATGTTTCGACTAACACCGACAACATCCTGATTCCGGTGAGCGCGCTGCTCGGCAACGACGTCGATATCGACGGGCGGGCCTTGTCCATAAACCCGCTCAGTCTGACCTCAAGCACGCTTTCCGGCCTGAGGCTTGTCACCGAAAGCAATTACAGCTTCGTCGCGTTCGACAGTCCCAACAGCAAGGGGGTGGCAACCTTCAGCTATACCGTCGAAGACGGGGCAGGTGGCAGCAGCACGGCGACGGTGACCGTCAATGTCGTGGACAAAAACGGCTTTTCGCTTGATCAGGCCAGCTACCAGGCTTCCTATCTGGAGGGTGGCAGCAATCCCGACAGCATGACTGGTGCCGTTGCGGGTGACATCTTCATTGGCGGACGTGGTACCGACATCCTCAACGGCGGGAACGGCGACGACGTCTTGAGAGGGGGCGCCGACAACGACACCCTCAACGGCGGGATCGGCGACGACGTCTTGAGAGGTGGCGCCGACAACGACACCATCGACGGGGGGGTGGGCATAGATATGCTGGATTTCTCCGATGCCACCGGCGCGGTCTCCTTCACGTTGATCCAAAGTAGCACCCTCGTCAAGGTGCTTGTGGGCGCGACGCCCGGACTAGGTACCGACAGCTACGCGAACATGGAGGGCGTGATCGGCTCGGCGTTTGTCGACACGCTGACCGGCAGCTCCGCCAACGACGTCATTCGCGGTGGCGCGGGCGATGACACCATCAACGGCGGCGACGGCATCGACCTGCTTGATTTCTCCGATGCCACCGGCGGGGTTGTGTTCACGCTGACGCAGAGCGGCAGCCCCACCACGGCAGGCCCGGGCGTGACTGGCCTCGGTGCCGACAGCTACAGCAACATGGAAGGCGTCATCGGCTCCGCCTTCAACGACAACCTCACCGGCTCTGCCGGCAACGACGTGCTGCGTGGCGGCGCGGGCAACGACGTGTTGGTCGGAGGCGCCGGCAACGACGTGTTGACCGGCGGCGCCGGCGCCGACACACTGACCGGCGGCAATGGCAGCGACACCTTTCGCTTTCTGCGCGCGGACCCCGCTTCGGTCGACACCATCACCGACTTCGGTGCGGCTCCCGTGGCTTCCGGTGGCGATGTGCTGGATCTTTCCGATCTGCTTTCCGGTGTTGGCGTGAACCCTGCCAACGCGGCGCAGTTCGTCCGCCTTTCGGAGGTGGGTGGCAACACCGTGGTCAGCCTGGATCGTGACGGCAGTGGCACGGCGGCTGCATTCCAGGACGTGGCGGTGCTGCAGGGCGTGGTCGGGCTCGATCTCAACACGCTGTTGAGCAACGGCAATCTCCACACCGCCTGAGGCGGGCGATCGGTGGCGGATTCAGAGAGGGAAATGCAGGGCGGCAGTAAAGCCGGAATCCGGCGCAGTTGAAAACCATAATAAACGGGTAGCGCACCGCTTCCCGTATCGCGCAGGCGCCGGCCAGCGCGATGCGCGGCAGCGGGTGCGCCCGAGCGGGGGAAGCATGACAACGACATGGTGCCGGCTGGCACATGTACTGCTATGGGCCGCCATGGTGGTGCCGCATCACGCGGCAGCCCAGGTGCTGCGCCAGGCAGTCGAGCAAGCCGTGCATACCAATCCCGAAGTGCTGGCGGCGGGCAGCCGCCGGCTGGCCGCGGACGAGGGGCTGACGCAGGCGCGCGCCGGTTACCTGCCGCGGGTCGATGTCAATGCCGCCACCGGTCGCGTACGCCTGGACAGCCACAGCACCCGGCTGATGGGCCTGTCCGACTCTTCCTATGCCAGCCACGCCGCCGGCGTGACGATCTCGCAGATGCTGTTCGACGGCTTTGCCACCAGCAGCGATGTGGAGCGCCAGGGCGCACGGATCGACGGCGCGGCCTATCGGGTCGGCGCGACTGCCGAAGACATCGCGCTGCGCACGGTCGGCGTTTATGTGGAGGTCCTGCGGCGTCAGGAAACCGTGGCCATCGGCCTGGCCAATCTGGAAGCGCACCAGCACATCTATGACCAGATCCGGCTTGGCGCCGACAACGGGGTGCTGCGCCGCGCCGATCTCTATCAGGTCGAAAGCCGCCTGGCGCTGGCCAAGGCCAGCCTGCGGGCGGAGCAGGGCAGCTTGCAGGACGCCATGACAGCCTATTTACGCGTGGTCGGCGCGCCGCCGGAGGTCTTGTCCAGGCCGGACTCGCTGTCGACGCTGCTGCCTGCCACCGAACGGGAGGCGCAGCAGGTGGCAAACGCCAATCACCCCGCGCTGGGTGCCGGGCAGGCCGATATCGCCGAAGCCCAGGCCGGGCGTTCGCTGGCCAAGGCCGCGTTGTGGCCAAGGCTGGATCTCGAGGTCGGCGTGGCGCGCGACCGCGACCGCGTGCTCGGCACCACCGACGAGCGCAGCGTGATGCTGCGCGTGCGCTACAACCTGTTTCGCGGCAACGCCGACAAGGCGCGCATCAACGAGGCCGGCTACCAGGTCCAGGAAGCAGAGCAGAATCTGGACCGTCTGCGCAGACAGGTGCAGGAGGCCGTATCGCAGGCCTATAACGCCCACCTGACGGCGAAGGACCGTCTGGTGAGCCTCAAGCAATACGTGGAGGCCAGCGATGCCACGCGCGTCAGCTACGGCAAGCAATTCCGGATTGGGCAGCGCAGCCTGCTTGACCTGCTGAATGCCGAGAACGAGTACTTCAGCGCCAGCACGGCCTACGTGACCGGCAAGTACAACGAACTGGCCAGCCAGTACCGCATCCTTGCCGGCATGGGCTTGCTATTGGCGACCCTGCAGGTGCCGCCGCCCCAGACGGGGATGGTGCAGGTAGGGCAGCGGGCAGCGCCGCCGGTGGGACAGAGGTAGCGGGGGGACGGTGCCGGGCAAGCCGGCAGCCATGCTTCAGCCGCCGGCCACCGGAGATCCTGACCCGGCCCGCATCAGCGCGGCAAAGCCTCTCCCCGCAATCCCCGCATCCGATACTCTCCCGGCGCCACGCCCGTCCATTTCTTGAAGGCCCGGTGGAACGTGCTCGGTTCTGAGAAGCCAAGCCGCAGCGCCACGTCCTGCAGCGTCATGCCGGGGCGCTCCATCATGCCGATGGCCACGTCACGGCGCAGGCTGTCCTTGATGCTCTGGTAGCCGCTGCCCTCGTCGCGCAGCCGGCGGCGCAGGGTCTGGGGCGTGAGCCGCAGCATCTGCGCCATCTGCTCCAGCGACGGCAGTTCGTCATCCAGGTGGGAGCGCAAGTGCTGCCGGATGCGCTCGGCAAGGCAGCTGTTGTCGCGGTAGCGGATCAGCAGGTTGCGCGGCGTCTCGCGCAGGAACTCGCGCAGGCTGGCGGCGTCCTGCATCACCGGCAGGCGCAGGCTGGCGCCATCGAAATGCAGCACGGAGACAGGCTGGCCGTAATGCACGGCGGCCTTGAAGACGCGCTCGGTCTCGGGGCCGCCCTGCGACGGCGCCGCGCTCAGGTCGACCCGCGCCAGCGGGATATGGCCGGCCACCAGCCAGCTGAGCAGCGCGTAGGCATGGAACACGAAAGTCGATTCGGCAAAGCTGCGGCAGGCCGAGGCCGGCGCGCGGGGATGCAGCACCACGGAGGCGGCCTTGCCGTCGGCGCTGACATGCAGGCGTGGCGCGAAGGCGTCGATATGGAGCCGGTACAGCCGCAAGCCGGCTCGGATGGCGTCTTCCAGCGTGGCGCAATGGATCAGGTTGCGGCACGCCTGCGCAAACACGCCCGGGGTCACGGGCCGGTCCAGCAGCCCCCATAGTTCATCGCGCATGACGCGGCGCAGCGTGCGGATCAGCGCCGCGTACTGGCCCTGGGTGACGCGCGCATTGGGCGAGGCCAGCAGCGCCGGCGAAATCCCGGCCCGGCGCAGCAGCGCGGCAATGTCGTGGCCCAGCCGGCGCGGGCCCAGCAGGATGTGATCCACATGCTGGATCGCAATGGTGTGGCGCGCCGAGGCCTGCGGCGCCGTGCCGGCCGGGGCCTCGGTGCGGCCCGGGACACGGCCGTGCCCGGGCGCCGGCGGCAGTGCGCTGCCGGCGAGGTGCAGCTTGCCTGGCACGGGCGGGCGCGGCGATGACAGGACAGCGGTATGCATGGGTCTCCTCATCACGGTGGCGCGTCGGCGCCGGCACCGCGGAACGGCTGGTTCCGCGGGCGTTCCAGGACGTTTCGCCACATCGTCCCGGCACCTTAGCAAGCCGCGGCCGCACCGCACAATCGGGATTTGCCAAAGGCTGCCTTCCATCTGAGCGATTCGGCCAATCATTTTGGCTTGTCTGGTCATTGTCCACGCACCGCAGCATCGCGCACTCTCCGGCTGATACCGATACAAGGCCGGCGCACCGGCCCGGACGGGACCAGAAACGGGGCAACCACCCGTTCCCCGCCTCAGGAAAAACAATGGAGACAACAACACATGCAGGCAGATCGTCGTAGTGCGCTGTGGCGCTTTGGGGCCGGATTGCTGGCGTGGAGCGGCGTTGCCGCCGGGATGCTGGGGGCGGGCGCCGCGCTCGCGCAGAGCGAATTCCCGGCGCGCACCGTGCGCATGGTCGTGCCCTTCCCGGCAGGTGGCGCCACCGATGTGCTGGCCCGCGCCATTGCCGAAGGGCTGGGCAAGGCCTGGAAGCGCCCGGTGGTGGTGGAAAACCGCCCGGGTGCGAGCGGCATGCTCGGCGCCGAGGTGGTCGCCCGTGCCGAGGCCGACGGCTACACCGCGCTGCTGACGATCACGCCGCTGGTGCAGGCGCCAAGCCTGTATGCCCGGGCGCCCTATGACCCGGTGAAGGATTTCGCCGCGGTGTCCGAGCTCGGCACGACCAACCTGGTGTTCGCCGTCAACAGCAATGCGGTGCCTGCCACCAACCTGAAAGACTTCATCGCGCAGGTTCGCGCCAAGCCGAAGCAGTTCTCCTACGGCTCGTTCGGGGCCGGCTCGAGCGGCCACCTGTACGGCGAGGTCTTCAACGAGGCCGCCAAGATCGACATGCTCCATGTCTCATACAAGGGCGAGGCTCCGGAGCTGAACGACCTGCTGGGCGGCCAGGTGCCGGCGGCGGTGATCTCGGTGATGGGCGCCAAGCCCCACGTCGCCACCGGCCGCCTGCGCGCCCTCGCGGTGACTGGCCCCGCGCGCGCGCCGCAACTGCCGGATGTGCCGACTTTCCGCGAAGCCGGCATTGAAGGCATGGATGCGATGGGCTGGTTCGGGCTGCTGCTGCCGGCCGCCACGCCGCGGCCGATCGTTGAGAAGTTCTCGGCGGACGTCAACCGCGTGCTGGCCCAGCCCGACGTGCGCAAGCGCATGAACGAGCTTGGCGTGATCCTGACCGGCAGCACGCCGGACGCGTTTGCCCAGACCATCCAGGCCGACTATGTCCGCTGGGGCAAGGTGATCCGCACCAGGAACATCCGCCTGGATTAAGCCATTCCCGTTTGACCTGCATCGATTGCTGCATATGAAGCCTGCTACAAGTACCCGCGAGCCGTTCCGCTCCCCCGCCTGGCCGCCCGGCCTGCCGGCCACGCTGCATACGCCTCGCACCAGCCTGTTTTATAACGTCGAGGCGGCGGCGCACCGCTATCCGGACAAGACCGCGATCCAGTATTTCGGCACCGCGATTTCCTACGGCCAGCTGCAGGACGAGATCGAACGGATGGCCGGCTACCTGCAGCAGGCCTGCGGCATCGAGCCGGGCGACCGGGTGCTGCTGTTCAGCCAGAACTGCCCGCAGTTCATCATTGCCTACTACGCGATCCTGCGCGCCGAAGGCGTGGTGGTCCCGGCCAACCCGATGTGGCTGGAGGCCGAACTTGCCCATGTGGTGCAGGACAGCGGCGCGGTCGCCGCCTTTGCCGGCAGCGAGCTGTACCAGCGCGTGGCGCCGCTGCACGGCCCGGCGCTGCGCCATGTGATCCTGCACGACTATGCCGGCATGCTGCGCGACGACGGCGGCCTGGCCGTGCCGGCCTGGCTGCGCGAAGCGCCGCCCGCGCCGCAGGCTGCGCCGTCCGGCGCCATGCCGGTGGCCTGGGACGCGGCCAGCGCCGCCGGGCACCGGCCGCTGCCGCACCAGGCCGGCTACGACACGCTGTGCATGCTGGCCTATACCTCCGGCACCACCGGCCATCCCAAGGGCTGCATGCATAGCCACGGCACGCTGATGACCGCGGCGGCCGGTGCGGTGATCTGGCGCGGCGCCACGCCCGAATCCGTGGTGCTGGCCGTGGCGCCGATGTTCCACCTGCTGGGCATGCAGAACTGCATGAACTCGCCGCTCTACCTGGGCGCCACCGTGGTGCTGATGCCGCGCTGGGACCGCGCGCTGGCCGCGGACCTGCTCGAGCGCTACCGCGTCTCGGTCTGGGGGGCGCCGCCGGCGATGATGGTGGACTTCTTCTCGCAGCCGGGAATCGACGCGCGCGACCTGTCGAGCCTGGCCTACGTCGGCGGCGGCGGCGCGGCCATGCCCGAAGCGGTGGCCAATATGCTGCAGGAACGCTTCGGCCTGCCCTACGTCGAGGCCTACGGCATGACCGAGACCGCGGCCTTCATCCTGTCCAACCCGCGCAACCAGCCCAAGCGCGAATGCCTGGGCATCGCCACCTTCGGCGTGGACGCACGCGTGGTCGATCCCGAGACGCTGCAGGAACTGCCTTGCGGCGAGACCGGCGAGATCGTGGTCCACGGCGGCCAGGTGATGCTGGGCTACTGGAACAACCCGGAAGCCAACGCTGCCACCTTCATCGAGATCGGCGGCAAGCGCTTCCTGCGCACCGGCGACCTCGGCTTCATGGACGAGCAAGGCTACTTCTTCATGCGCGACCGCCTCAAGCGCATGATCAACGCGTCCGGCTACAAGGTCTGGCCGGCCGAGGTGGAGAACCTGCTGTACGGGCACCCGGCCATCCACGAAGCCTGCGTGATCGCCGCCCGCGACCAGCGCCGCGGCGAGACCGTCAAGGCCGTGGTGGCGCTGCGCCCGGAAGCACGCGGCACGGCCGACGCCGACCCCGAACGCATCATGGCCTGGTGCCGCGAGCATATGGCCGCGTATAAGGTGCCGCGCATCGTCGACGTGGTCGACGCGTTGCCCAAGTCGGCCACCGGCAAGATCCTGTGGCGCGCCCTGCAGGAGCGCGAGATGCAGGCGGACCACCCGAGCGCCTGACACCAGCGGCGAATTCAGCAAAGAGAGACAGCATGCAGCAAAGCAGACGCAACTGGCTGGCACAGGCCGGCACCCTGGCCGGCGCGGCCATCCTCGGCGGCGCGGGCAGCGCCTTCGCGCAGCAATCGTATCCGAGCAAGCCGATCCGCATGATCGTGCCGTACCCGGCCGGCGGCGGCACCGACACCGTGGGCCGCCTGATCGGCCAGCGCCTGGCCGAAAGCCTGGGCCAGCCGGTGGTGGTCGAAAACAAGCCCGGCGCCAGCGGCATGCTGGGCAACGACACCGTCGCCAAGGCGCCGGCCGACGGCTACACCATCCTGCTGGCGATCACGGCCCTGATCCAGGCGCCGGCCCTGTACAAGCGCACGCCATACGACGTGGCCAGGGACTTCACGCCGGTCTCGCAGATCGCCAAGTCGTCCGACCTGTTCGTGGTGCCCAACCGCGTGCCCGCCAGCAATATGCGCGAGTTCCTGGCGCTGGCCAAGGCGGGCAAGCTCAGCTATGGCTCCTACGGCAACGGCACCTCGTCGCACCTGCACGGCGAGCTGCTCAAGCAGCAGGCAGGCATCGAGCTCGCGCATATCCCTTACAAGGGGGCGGCGCCGCTGATGAGCGACCTGCTCGGCGGCCAGGTGGACAGCGCCTTTGTCGACGTGACCTCGGCCAACGCCTACCTGGGCAGCAACAAGTTCAAGATCCTCGGCATCACCGGCACCCAGCGCTACAAGGCGCTGCCCAATGTGGCGACCTTCACTGAACTGGGCCTGCCGGGGTTCGAGCCCAACGGCTGGTACGGGCTGTTCCTGCCGGCCAATGCGCCCAAGGATGTGACGGCGAAGCTGGCGGCAGAGACCGCGCGCATCGTGCGCCTGCCCGAAGTGACGCAGAAGCTGGCCGGCATGGGCCTGCAGCCGGTCGGGTCCACGCCGCAGGAACTGGCGGCCGTGGTCGCCGGCGACACACCCAAGTGGGCCAAGATCGTGCGCGACGCCAATATCCAGCTCGACTGAAACCCGCCTCCCGGAGCCTACCGATGGAAACCATCCGCTTCGCCGTCGAGGACGGCATCGCCACGCTGACGCTGGATTCGCCGGCGCGCAAGAACGCGCTGTCCTTGCCGATGCGCGACGAGATCGGCGAAGTGATTCGCCGGGTACGCGCCGACGAAAGCGTGCGCGCGCTGATCCTGACCGCCGCCGGCACCGATTTCTCGTCGGGCGGCGACATCAGCTCGATGCAGGTCGAGATCAATGCCGAGCAGGGCCGCAAGCGCCTGCACAAGGTGCACGGCTGGCTGGAAGACCTGATCCAGCTCGACGTGCCGGTCATCGCCGCGGTGGACGGCGCGGCCTATGGCGCGGGCTTCAGCCTGGCGCTGACGGCCGACATCATCCTGGCCACGCCGCGCGCGCGCTTCGGGCTCCCGTTCCTGCGCATGGGGCTGGTCCCCGACTGTGGCGTGTTCTACACGCTGCCGCGGATGATCGGCCTGCAGCGGGCCAAGGCGCTGATGTTCTCGATGCGCGAGCTGAACGCCCAGGCCGCGCAAGACCTTGGCATCGTCATGGAAATCGTGCCGGCGGACAGCCTGCAGGAACGTGCGCGGACGCTGGCGCAGGCCTTCACCGAGGCCTCGCCGGTGGCGGTGGGCCTGACCAAGCAGGCGCTGAACGCCTCGCTGAACCAGGACCTGCACACCATGCTGGCGATGGAAGCTGACGGGCAGGGCATTGCCTTCTCCACCGCCTATCGCCGCGAGGCTGCCGACCGCTTCATGGCCAAGCAGCCGCTGCGCTACCGCTGGCCGGACTGAGCGGCGGCGCCGGTCATGCTGCCCTGCAGCATCCGGCTGCCTCGCCAGGCTGTCGTTTACGTATACAGGCGGGTGCTGGCCGGACAGTACCGGTCGCCTGTTCATTTTCTCGTTTACCCTGATACCAGCACACCATATGGGATCCCACGACCAGCACACGGCGCCCGCCGTACGCCAGACCCCCTGGATGACCGAAGACCTGGGGATGTTCCAGGAAACCGTGCGCCGCTTCATCGAGCGCGAACTGGCGCCCAACGAGGCCCGCTGGGCCGACCAGGGCTATATCGACCGCGAGGTCTGGCGCCGCGCCGGCCAGATCGGGCTGCTGTGCGCCAGCATCCCCGAGGAATACGGCGGCGGTGGCGGCACCTTTGCCCACGAGGCCGTCATCACCCAGGAAATGTCGCGCGCCGTCTGCACCAGCCTTGGCAATAATGTGCACAGCGGCATCGTGGCACATTACCTGCTCAACTACGGCACGGAAGCGCAGAAGAAGAAATGGCTGCCGCAAATGGCCAGCGGCGAAATGGTGGCGGCCATTGCCATGTCGGAACCTGGCGCCGGTTCCGACCTCAAAGCGATACGCACCCGCGCGGTGCGCGAACAGACCGAAAACGGAGACTGCTATCGCATAAACGGTGCAAAGACCTTCATCACGAACGGGTATCACGCCGACCTGGTCTGCGTGGTGGCCAAGACCGATCCGGAAGCCGGTTCGCGCGGCGTGTCGCTGGTCATGGTGGAGACGCGCGACCTGCCGGGTTTCCGTCGTGGCCGCATTCTCGAGAAGATCGGGCAGAAAGGGCAAGACACCGCCGAGCTCTTCTTCGACGACGTGCTGGTGCCGTGCGACAACCTGCTGGGCACGCAGGAAGGTCAGGGTTTCTACCAGCTTATGCAGCAGCTGCCGCAAGAGCGCATGATCATTGCGCTCGGGGCCGTGGCGACCATGCAGCGCGCCATCGAGCTGACCACCGAATACGTGCGCGAGCGCAAGGTGTTTGGCCAGCCGCTGGCCGATCTGCAGAACACGCGCTTCAAGCTGGCGGAGTGCAAGACGGTCGCCACCATTGCCGCGACCTTCGTCGACGATTGCATGCTGCGCCTGATGGACGGCAAGCTCGACGCTGCCACGGCCGCCATGGCCAAGTGGTGGTGCACGCAGCAGAACTGCCAGGTCATCGACGAGTGCCTGCAGTTGCACGGCGGCTACGGCTACATGCTTGAATACCCGATCGCGCGTATGTATGCGAATGCACGCGTGAGCAAGATCTTCGGCGGCTCCAACGAGATCATGAAGGAGCTGGTCGCGCGCACGCTTTGACGCGCCTGCTATCAGCAGTGTGCGCGTGCTAGTGCGCGCAAACGCGTAAGAAAATGCGGAAAAACGAAAGCCGACACCAGTGCCGGCCTTCGTGCGTATGGTTACAAAACCGGATGTGCACGGATGGCGGGAAAGGTGTAAGGTGTTTCACAAGCATGGTCAATGGCCCGTCGCGTGCGGGGGCAAGGTCCGAGCGGAATGCAGCCAAAAGCTGAAGCGAATTCATGCAGAAAATGCAGCAACGAAACAGTCGTTGCATCGATGCAAGATTTGTCAACTCGGATTCCACCATCGCCGTTATTTGACTATGATGAAGTAAAGACTTCGCAACATGACAGGTCGCCAGGCCGGGGTGGTGTGCCGCGAACGTTGCGCGAAGCCTTAGGGGTAGCACGCCTCGGACGTGAACTCTGACGGGAGTGAGGTATGGACATTTTTGGCCATTACGCTACGCGCTTCGAAGCTCGCAAGGAAGAGGAATACAGCATCCAGGAGTACCTGGAGATCTGCAAGAAGGATCCGACTGCCTACGCGACTGCTGCAGAGCGCATGCTTGCCGCCATCGGCCAGCCTGAGCTGGTGGATACCCACCATGACCCCAGGCTGTCCCGCCTGTTCTTCAACAAGGTCATCCGCATCTATCCGGCCTTCCGCGACTTCTATGGCATGGAGGACACGATCGAACAGATCGTCTCGTTCTTCAAGCACGCGGCGCAGGGCCTGGAAGAGCGCAAGCAGATCCTCTACCTGCTCGGGCCTCCGGGTGGTGGCAAGTCCTCGCTCGCTGAAAAGCTCAAGGCGCTGATGGAGGAGATCCCCATCTACGCGCTCAAGGGTTCGCCGATCCATGAGTCGCCGCTGGGGCTGTTCGCGCCAGAGGAGGACGGCAAGATCCTGGAAGAGGACTACGGCATTCCGGTCCGGTATCTGAACACCATTGCCTCGCCATGGGCGGTCAAGCGCCTGCACGAGTTCAACGGCGATATCACCAGGTTCCGGGTGGTCAAGCTGCGCCCTTCGGTGCTGTCGCAGATTGCGATCTCGAAGACCGAGCCTGGCGACGAAAACAACCAGGATATTTCCTCGCTGGTCGGCAAGGTCGACATCCGCAAGCTGGAAGATTTTCCGCAGGACGATCCGGACGCGTACTCCTATTCCGGCGGGCTCTGCCTGGCCAACCGCGGCCTGCTCGAGTTCGTTGAAATGTTCAAGGCGCCGATCAAGGTCCTGCACCCGCTGCTGACGGCAACACAGGAAGGCAACTACAAGGGCACCGAAGGCTTCGGCGCGATCCCGTTCGACGGCATCATCCTGGCGCACTCGAACGAGGCCGAGTGGACGACCTTCAAGTCGGACAAGAACAACGAGGCTTTCCTGGACCGGATCTATATCGTCAAGGTGCCGTACGTGCTGCGCGTGTCCGACGAGGTGAAGATCTACGACAAGCTCTTGCGCAGCAGTTCGCTGTCGGCCGCGCCGTGCGCGCCCAACACGCTGAAGATGATGGCGCAGTTCGCGGTGCTTACGCGCATCAAGGAGCCCGAGAACTCCAATGTCTTCTCGAAGATGCGCGTCTATGACGGCGAAAGCCTGAAGGACGTGGATCCGAAAGCGAAGTCGTACCAGGAATACCGCGACTACGCCGGCATCGACGAAGGCATGAACGGGCTGTCGACGCGCTTTGCGTTCAAGGTTCTGTCCAAGGTCTTCAACTTCGACAACACCGAAGTGGCGGCCAACCCGGTGCACCTGCTGTACGTGCTCGAACAGCAGATCGAGCGCGAGCAGTTCCCGCCGGAGCAGGAAGCCAAGCTGCTGTCGTACATCAAGGAGTACCTGACCACTCCGTTCGTGGAGTTCATCGGCAAGGAGATCCAGACCGCCTACCTGGAGTCGTATTCGGAGTATGGGCAGAACATCTTCGACCGCTATGTGGTGTTCGCCGACCTGTGGATCCAGGACCAGGAGTACCGCGATCCCAATACCGGCGAGATCCTTGACCGCAACGCGCTGAACGACGAGCTTGAAAAAGTGGAAAAGCCCGCGGGTATCTCGAACCCGAAGGACTTCCGCAACGAGATCGTCAACTTCGTGCTGCGGGCGCGGGCCAACAACAGTGGCAAGAATCCGGTCTGGACCAGCTATGAAAAGCTGCGGATGGTGATCGAGAAGCGCATGTTCTCCACCACGGAGGACCTGCTGCCGGTGATCTCGTTCAATGCCAAGTCTTCGCGCGAAGACCAGGATAAGCACGAGAACTTCGTCAACCGCATGGTCGAGAAGGGGTACACGCCCAAGCAAGTGAGACTTCTGGTGGAGTGGTATCTGCGCGTAAGAAAGTCATCGTAACGGCGCCGCGGAACAGGTCTCTCAACGAGGGCAACATATGGCTACGGTCATCGATCGGCGCGAGAACGGCGGCAACAAGAGTGCCGTCAACCAGCAACGTTTCATCAAGCGCTACCGCGAGCAGATCCGGCAAGCGGTGGCAAAGGCGGTGTCCGGCCGGAAGATCATGGACATCGAGCAGAGCGGCCAGGTGTCCATTCCGGTCAAGGACATCTCCGAACCGATCTTCCACCACGGCCCGGGCGGGCGGCGCGAGTGGATTCACCCTGGCAACAAGAAATTCGTCAAGGGTGATTCCTTCGACCGCCAGCAGCAGGGCGGTGGCGGGACCGGTTCGCGCGCCAGCGACAGCGGCGAAGGCGAAGACGATTTCGTCTTCACGCTGTCGCGCGAGGATTTCCTGAACTTCTTCTTCGAGGACATGGCGCTGCCGGACCTGGCCAAGCGCCACCTCGCCAAGATCGCCGAGGTGCGCAAGGTGCGCGCCGGCTTTTCCATCGACGGCACGCCGTCCAACCTGTCGATCCTGCGCACCATGCGCAGTTCGCTGGGGCGGCGCATCGCCTTGTCCAGCCCTTACCAGAAGCGCCTGCGCGAGCTGGAGCTGGACTACAGCGAGGCGCTGGAAAAGGACGGCCCCTACGCCGAAGGCACGCTCGAGCTGATGGAGAAGATGCGGCACCTGCGTGCCTGCATCGACCGCGTGCCGTTTATCGAGAAGCTCGACCTGCGCTACAACAACCGCGTGCTGAAGAAGCGCCCCCAGGCCCAGGCGGTGATGTTCTGCCTGATGGACGTGTCCGGCTCGATGGACGAGAGCCGCAAGGACCTGGCCAAGCGCTTCTTCATGCTGCTGTACCTGTTCCTGAAGCGCAACTACGAGCGCATCGACGTGGTGTTCATTCGCCATCACACGGTGGCGAAGGAAGTCGATGAGGAAGACTTCTTCCACTCGCGCGAGTCCGGTGGTACCGTGGTATCCAGTGCGCTGAAGCTGATGGTGGAAGTGATCCACGACCGCTATCCGCCCAGCCAGTGGAATATCTACTGCGCGCAGGCGTCAGACGGCGATAACTGGGCCGGTGATTCCGAGTTGTGCGGACGCCTGCTGCGCGATTCGATCCTGCCACTGGTCCAGTACTATGCATATGTTGAAGTCGCATCGGAAGAGCCGCAGAACCTCTGGGAAGAGTATCTGACGGTCAAGGGACAGTTCGATCACTTTGCGATGCAGCGCATCATCGGTGCGGACGAGATCTACCCGGTGCTGCACGACCTGTTCCAGAAGCGCGCAGCATAGGTTGGCGCCGATCCTGGCCTTCCTCGCGGGGGGCCACAGTGAAGGCAAATGGCGAGGCAACGCGGACCACGCGGCGCGGCGATGCCGTGCGCGCCGGACGGGTCTGGCGCCTTGCCCGGGCAACAAGGGGCGAAGATGGCTTATCTCTCCACGGGTTCGGAATGGACCTTCGAGCTGATCAAACGGTATGACCGCGAGATCGCCCGCATCGCCGGCGAATTCGGGCTGGATACCTATCCCAACCAGATCGAGATCATCACCGCCGAGCAGATGCTCGACGCCTACGCGTCGGCGGGGCTGCCGGTCGGCTACAGCCACTGGTCCTACGGCAAGCACTTCCTGGCGTCCGAGCGCAGCTACCAGCGCGGCCACATGGGGCTGGCCTACGAGATCGTCATCAACTCCAATCCCTGCATCGCCTACCTGATGGAGGAGAACACCATGCCGATGCAGGCGCTGACGATCGCGCACGCCTGCTACGGCCACAACTCCTTCTTCAAGGGCAACTACCTGTTCCGCACCTGGACCAACGCGGACGCCATCGTGGATTACCTGCTGTTTGCCAAGAACTACGTGGCCGAGTGCGAGCAGCGTTACGGCGAGCGTGAGGTTGAACTGCTGCTGGACTCTTGCCACGCCTTGCAGAACTATGGCGTGGACCGCTACAAGCGGCCCAAGAAGCTGTCCATCACCGAGGAAAAGGCGCGCCAGGCCGATCGCGAGAACTACCTGCAGATGCAGGTCAACGACCTGTGGCGCACCCTGCCCAAGCACCGGCCGCATGCGCTGGCGTCGGAGGACGAGGCGTCCGAGGGGGAAATCATCTTCCCGCCCGAGCCGCAGGAGAATCTGCTGTACTTCATCGAGAAGAACGCGCCCAAGCTGGCCTCGTGGCAGCGCGAGATCGTGCGCATCGTGCGCAAGATCGCGCAGTATTTCTATCCGCAGCGCCAGACCAAGGTCATGAATGAAGGCTGGGCCACGTTCTGGCACTACACCATCATCAACCAGCTGTACGAGGAAAAGCTGGTCAACGATGCGTTCATGATGGAGCTGCTGCAGGCGCATACCAACGTGATTTACCAACCGCCGTACAACAGCCCCTATTACAGCGGCATGAACCCCTACACGGTCGGTTTCCTGATGTTCCAGGACCTGCGCCGCATGTGCGAGAACCCGACCGAAGAGGACTACCGCTGGGCCCCGGAGTTTGCCGGCAGCGACTGGCGCAAGACGCTGGACTTTGCCATGCGCAACTTCAAGGACGAGAGCTTCCTGCTGCAGTTCCTGTCGCCGCGCGTGATCCGCGAGCTGAAGCTGTTCTCGGTGCTGGACGATGACCGCGAAGGCAAGCTGCGCGTCACCGCGATCCACAACGATGAAGGCTACCGCGCGATCCGCCAGCTGATGGCGGCGCAATATGACCTCTCCAGCATGGAGCCCAATATCCAGGTCACCAATGTCGACGTGGGCGGCGACCGCTCGCTGACGCTGCGGCACCTGCAGAACGACCGCCGGCCGCTGGCGCACAACTTCGACGAGGTGATCCGGCACGTGACCCGGCTGTGGGGCTTCACCGTGCGGCTCGAGGTCGCCTACGAGGACGGCCGCACCGAGCTGAAATATGAGTGCAAGCCGGAGCGGCGCCACCGCCGCCCGCACGGCGGCAGCCTCAGCCTGGCCGCCTGATCCCGCGATTGCCGGGGTTAGGCCCGGCCGCTCAGGCGGCGGGCGCGGGCTCGCACCATTCGCGCACCAGCTCCACCGCGTTGCGGCCGGCGCTGGCGCATACCTGCTCGCCCAGCATCCGGCTCCACCAGCGCTCTGACCCGTCCGCCACGCGCCACGCATGCAGCCGGCGCGTATAGAGTTGCAGGTCGTATTCCTCAGTGATCCCGATGGCGCCGTGCACGGCGTGAGCGATGGCGGCCACCGGCGTGACCGCGTCGCTGGCGCGCAGCTTGCCGATGGCCGCGCGCAGCCGGTCGGGCGTGCCGGTGCCGCTGTCGCAGGCCAGCTGTGCGGCCACGCGTGCGGCGGCGACATGCTCGGCCATCTCGCTGACCTGGTGCTGGATCGCCTGGAACTTGCCGATGGCGCGCCCGAACTGCTGGCGGTCGTTGGCGTACTGCAGGGTCAGGTCGAGCACGTGCGACAGCGCGCCGGCCAGCTGCGCCGTGTGCAGGCAGGCGCCCAGCGTGCGCAGGGTGCCGGCGGGCAGTGAAAACGCCGCTGGCGCCGAGGCGTCAGGGCGCGGCACGCGCAGCGTCAGGTCGTGATGGGCGCCGGTCGCTTCGGCGCGGGCATCGGCCGCCGACAGCAGCAGGCAACGCTCGCCGTCCTGCAGCAGGAACCACTGCGCATGGCGGGCGTCGGCCATCAGCGCCGCGCCGGCGCCGTCTTCAAAGCCGGCGAGTGCGACCGGGCCGGCGGGCAGGGCGATGCCATGCGCCTGCAGCAGCGCGCGCGCAAAGATGGTCTGCGCCAGCGGCAACGGCAAGGCGTGGCGGCCGGTGGCAAAGAGCACCGGCGCCAGCTCGCGCAGCGGCAGCGCGGCACCGCCGGCTGATTCGGGCAGCAGGCAATCGGCAAAGCCGCTTTCCAGCAGCGCTTGCCACAGCGGCTGCGGGTCGGCCTGCTGTTCCAGCGCGCGCACGGTGGCGGGTGGGCAGCAGTCGCGCAGCAGCGCGTCGAGGGCGTCGGAATAGGCGTTATGCATGGGGTATCTCGTTCAGGATGGCGGTCGACGGGGGCGGATTCAGCGCAGGCCGAGCCCGCGCGCGATCATGCCGCGCAGGATTTCGCGGGTGCCGCCGCGCAGCGAGTACGACGGCGCGATCTGCGTGACATAGGCCAGGGTGCGGTACAGCGCCCCATCGGCCGCCAGGGCGGGTTCATCACCGAGCGCGGCTTCCACCAGCGCGGGGATCGACTGCTCGAAGGTCGTGCCCAGGTCCTTCACCAGCGCGGCCTCCACCACCGGGCTTTCACCGGCGGCCAGCCGCGACGTGACGGCCAGCGACATGGCGCGCAGCACCGCCAGGTGGCCGGCGAGCCGGCCCGCGGTCACCGTGTCGCGGCGTGCCGGCGGCAGCCGGCGCATGGCGTCGAGCCAGGTGTCGAGCAGCACCACGCTGGAGTAGAGGCGCTCCGGGCCGCTGCGCTCGAACGCCAACTCGGCGTTGACCTGCTCCCAGCCGCTGCCTTCCTGGCCGACCAGCGCGTCCGGGGCCAGCGCCGCGTCGTCGAAGGTGACTTCGGAGAAGTGCGCGTCGCCCGCCAGGTCGTGGATCGGCCGCACCGTCACGCCCGGTGCGTGCAGATCGACGATGAACTGCGACAGTCCGGCCTGCCGGTCCTGCGGCGTGCCCGAGGTGCGCACCAGCGCGATCATGAAGTGGCAGCGGTCGGCATTGGTAGTCCAGATCTTGCGGCCGTTCAGGCGCCAGCTGCCGTCCGCCTGGCGCACCGCGCGCGTGGCCACGCTGGCCAGGTCCGAGCCGGAGTTGGGCTCGCTCATGCCGATGCAGAAGAAGGCCTCGCCGCGGCTGATCGCGGGCAGGTAGCGCGCCTTCTGCGCGTCGTTGCCGTAGCGCAGGATCAGCGGGCCGCTCTGGCGGTCGGCGATCCAGTGCGCCGACACCGGCGCGCCGCAGGCCAGCAGTTCTTCCACCAGCACGAAACGCGAAAACGGGTCCAGGCCCGCGCCGCCGAACTGCGCCGGCAGCGTGATGCCGACCCAGCCGCGCGCGGCCAGCGCCCGGCTGAAGGCGGCGTCAAAGCCCATCCACGAGCGCGCGCGCGTTTCCGGCGGCAGCGCGGGCAGGTGTTCATCGAGAAAGGCCCGCACCTCGCCGCGGAACGCCACGGCGTGCGGCGGCAGGGAGGTCAGGCCGAAAGTGGAAAGCAATGCGGTCACGGTGAAATCCTGTGTCTGGTATTGGCTGGTGCCAGCGGTCTCAGTCCAGCGTCGCGCCTGAATCCTTCACGACCTTCTGCCAGCGCGTCATTTCCGCGCTGAGGTAGGCGGCGTAGGCCTCCGGGGTCGATCCGCGCGGCTCCGCCCCCTGCGCGGCCAGGCTTGCGCGCGTCTCGGGGTGGGCCAGCGCCTTGGTGGCGGCGGCATTGAGCTTGCGCACGATCTCGGCCGGTGTCCTGGCCGGCACCATCATGCCCTGCCAGGCGCCGACCTCGAAGCCCGGCTGCACGGTTTCGGCAAGGGTGGGCACGTCCGGCAACTGGGCGCTGCGCGTGGTGCTGGTGACGGCCAGCGCGCGCATGCGCTTGTCGCGGATGAAGGGCAGCGATGAATTGATGGTGTCGGCCATGAACTGCACCTGTCCGCTGGCCAGGTCGGTCAGTGCCGGCGCGCTGCCCTTGTAGGGCGCATGCACTGCCGACAGACCGTTGGCCTGCAGGAACATGAAGGCCGCCAGGTGCGTCACGTTGCCGTTGCCGGCCGAGCCGTAGGTGAGCTTGTCGGGGTTGGCCTTCAGGTACTGGATGAACTCTTTCACGTTCTGTACCGGCAGCTGCGCGTTGACCTCCAGCACCAGCGGCACCATTGCCGTCAGCGCCACCGGCGCGAAATCGCGTTTCACGTCGTAGCTGAGCTTGCGGTAGAGCGCCGGGCTCAGCGCGATCGACGAGGTGTTGTACAGCACCGTATAGCCGTCGGCCGGCGCCTTGGCGACGATCTCCGCGCCGATATTGCCGTTGGCGCCGGGCCGGTTGTCGACCAGCACCTGCTGGCCGAGCGTCTCGCTCATGCGCCGTGCGATCACGCGCGACACCAGGTCGGTCGGGCCGCCCGGCGGGAACGGCACCACCATGCGGATCGGGTGCGACGGGTAGGCGGCATCGGCCGCCGCCGCCGGCTGCGCCAGCATCGCCGGCAATACGATGGCTGCCGCGGCAGCCAGTGTCGTGATGAAAGTCTTTGCCTTCATGTGCTTGTCTCCTCCATCCATGCAGCCACGCGGCGGATGCCGCCGTGGGTTCAGCGTCCCGCCAGCAACCGGCGCGCGGTGTAGGTCATGACCTGCTCCCCGCGCTGGTTGAACACCTCGATGCGCGAATCCACCACCGCCCGGCCGTTGCGCGAAGTGGGGCGGATGCCGGTCACGGTCACGGTGGCGTGGATGGTGTCGCCCACCACCACCGGGGCGTGGATCTGCTGCGTGAGTTCCAGCATGGCCAGCCCGGTGCCCTGGATCATGGTCTGCAGGATGAAGCCCTCGATCAGCGTGTAGGTCAGCGCCGCCGGCACCGGCCGGCCCTGGATGGCGCCACCGTCATAGCCGGCTTCGATGAAGATGGCCTCGACCATGCCGGTGACGGAGATGAAATTGACCAGGTCGGTCTCGGTCACGGTACGGGCGAAGGTGCGGAAGGCCTGGCCCTCCTGCAGGTCCTGCCAGTAGAAGCCCTGGCCGAGGCGGGGCAGTTCTGCATGCTTCATGGTGTCTCCTTGGCGGGTGCGCAGCGTGCGGCACCGCTTAGTTGCAATTGCGCGATCGTTTCTGCGGACAGTCCCGCCTGGGCCAGCACGCTCGCGGTGTGCTCGCCCAGCCGCGGCGGGATGCCCAGCGGCGCGCGCTGGCTGTCGAAACGCACCGGCGCGCCGGGAAAACGCAGCGTGCCCATGGCCGGGTCTTCGACGGTTTCGAAGAAGCCAGTGGCGGCCAGGTGCGGATCGGCCGGCAGGTCGTCGAGTTCATTGATGCGCGCCACCGGGATCTGCAGGCGTTCGCACAGCTCAACCCAGTGCGCGGTGGTCTGTCCGTGCACGATTTCGCCGGTGAGCTCGTACAGCGTCTCGATATGCCGCGTGCGTGCCGCGATGTCGGCAAAGCGCGCATCGGCGGCCAGCTCGGGGCGCCCGGCGGCGTGGAAGAAGTCGCACCAGTGCGCGTCGGTGTACGGCATCATGCAGACATAGCCGTCGGCGCTGCGGTACGGGCGGCGCAGCGGTGCCAGCACGCGCGGATAGCCGCTGGGGCCGCGCGGCGGCTCGAAATGGCGGCCGTAGAAGTGCTCGACCAGGTTGAAGGCGACCATGGATTCGAACATCGGCACTTCGACCAGCGTGCCGTGGCCGCTGCCGCCATCGGCATTGCGCCGCGCGCGCCCGGCCAGCGCCGCGCAGACCGACAGCGCGGCCACCAGCCCGCTGGTCTTGTCCGCGGCAATGGTGGGGAAATAGCGGCTGTCGCCGGTTTGCGCCGCCATCAGCGCGGCATTGCCGGACAGGCCCTGGATGATGTCGTCGTACGCCGGGCGCCCGCCATAAGGGCCATCCTCGGCAAAGCCGAGCAGGCTGACAAAGACCAGCTCCGGGTGGCGCGCCCGCATGTCGTCGGGCGCCAGCCCCAGTGCGGCCAGCTTTTGCGGGCGCATGCTGTGCATCAGCACGTCGGCGCCGGCCAGCACGCGGTCCAGAGCGGCCTGGGCGGCCGGCTGCTTCAGGTCCAGCACCACACTGCGCTTGCTGCGGTTCACGCCCAGGAAAATGGCCGCCATGCCGGGCTCGGCGGCGGGGCCGGTGCGGCGCGTGGAATCGCCCTCGGGCGGCTCGACCTTGATCACCTCGGCGCCGAGGTCGGCCAGCCACTGGCTGGCATAGGGCCCCATCACCACGGTGGACAGGTCGACCACGCGGATGCCTGCAAGCGGCAGCATGTTGTCTCCGATCTTGTTGACTGTGGGGCACAGGGTAGATCAGCAGGCGAGGCTTGGTCTAATATTAGTTTTTTAGAAATCGATATTCACAGGATATTAACGAGCCATGGACTTCCGCCAGCTGCAGCAGTTCGTCGCCCTGGCCGAGACGGGCAACTTCCACCGCGCCGCTGAACGCCTGCACATGGCGCAGCCGCCGCTTTCCATTTCCATCCGCAAGCTCGAGGACCAGCTTGGCACGGCGCTGTTCGTGCGCACCTCGCGCGGGGTGAGGCTGACGCAGGCGGGCGAGGCTGCGCTGCACGATGCGCGCCGTGCACTGTTCCATGCGCAGCAGGCACGTGCCGCCGCGATCGCCGCGGGGCAGGGCGAGCGCGGCGCGCTGCGCATCGGCTTTATCGGCTCGGCGACGTATGCGCTGCTGCCCAAGCTGATCCCGGCGTTCCGCGCGGCGCATCCCGGCATCGAGCTGATCCTGCATGAATCCACCACCGCCGCGATCCTGGACCGCCTGGAAAAGCACCAGATCGACGCCGGCCTGGTGCGCTTTCCGATCCTGAACACCGGCAACTATTCGCTGACGCCGCTGGAAAACGACGTCTTTGTCGCGGCAGTCCCGGCTGACAGTCCGCTGGCAGGCGCAGACGCCATCCCGCTGCGCGCGCTTGCGGACGAGCCCTTCATCATGTATCCGGCGGCGCAGGTGCCCAACCTGCACGCGGTGGCAATGCTGCTGTGCCAGCAGGCGGGCTTTGTGCCGCGTGTCACGCAGGAGGCGGTGCAGGTGCAGACCCAGGTCAGCCTGGTCGAGAGCGGGCTTGGCGTGGCCCTGGTGCCGAGCGTGGCGGCGCGCTACGCCAACCTGCGCGTGCGCTTCCTGCCATTGTCCAGCCCGCGGCCGGCCGGGCGCATCGGCATTGCGCTGGCGGCGCGGCCCGATGACGGCGACCGCCAGGTGCAGCGCTTCCTGGCGGCGGCGCAGGCGGCAGTGAACTGATGCGGGGTGGTGCGGCGCCTCAGGCGGCGCGCGGGCGCGGCGCGCGCGGCCGCACAGCCGGGGTCACGCTGGCGCGCTCCAGGTTCACGCCCGGCAGCAGGTGCAGCAGCCGCACCAGCTCTGACTGGCGATGCGTGCCGGTCTTGCGCAGCGTGTCGCGGATATGCACGCGCACGGTGTGGGGAGAGAGAAATTCGCGCTCGGCAATCTCGTTGAGGGTTTCGCCGGCAGCCAGGCGGACCGCGATAATGCTCTCCTTGCGCGACAGCCCGAACAGCGAGGTCAGCACGCCGGCATCCAGCACCGAGCGCGATTCCGAGTTGCCGAACAGCATCATCGCGGCCGGCAGCTGCCACGGGCCCTCCACCGGCTGGCGCGAGACCAGCGGCGTGACGATGATCGGCACCGGCTGTCCGCCGGAGGTGATGTGCATCCACGAGCCGGAGGCCGCCTCAGTGCCGCGCGCGCGCATGGCACCGTCAAGCAGCTTGCGCAGCACCGCCTGCAGGGTCTCGCTGTGGGCGCGCAGCACGCCGCCCTGCAGCGACAGGTGGCCGTCGGCCTGCACCAGCGCCTCGGCCCAGCTGTTGGCATAGCGCACGCGCAGGTCGGCCTGCAGCACCATCACGCCGAAGTCCAGCGTATCCAGCCCGGCCAGTCCCAGGCTGGCCAGTCCGCTCAGCTCGAAGTTGCGCTGCTGCATCCGTGCCGCGCGCACCCAGTGCGGCATCACGTGGGCCAGGCGCCGCTCGCGCTGGCCCACGCTGATGCTGCCCGCGCTGGTGCCGCTCATCAGCACGCAAACCTCGGCGTTCTCGATCAGGCGGATGCCTTGTTCCAGTCCGCTGCAGGCCAGCGCAGCCGTGGCCGCATCCGCCATGCCGCCATGGTGCGAGGCCACCAGCGCGGCGGCACCGTCGCAGGCCAGCGCGGGGGCGTCATTGGGGGCGCAGCAAGCGCCCGCATGGGGCAGGTCGAGCGGACCGGGCAGCCAGTCGGGCATGCTGGCGCCGCTGGTGAAGCAGCCGTGCGGGGTCACGCCAAGGCGGGCGTGGCCGGCCAGCTTGTCCCAGATCAGGTAACGCGGGCTGCCTGTGCAGGTGTATCGGGAAAAGAGGTCGAGGGCGGCGGGCATGGCCGCAACGTCCAGCGCGGACTCGTAGATTGAGTCGACCAGACGATGGAAGTCCTCGTCCGTAGTCGGGTGTTCGCCCATGTTCAGATCCCCCCGGTGGCAAACGCCTATTGCTCTGTGCCACGGCAAGTGGCTACATCTTTTTGTGTTATCGGTTCCGTTCTAGCGTTCTGCATCTGCGCCGATACGGATGCTGCTGGCGGCGCGCATTGTCCCGTCATGTCCGCCGTAACGCAATCATGCCAAACAATGTTGTTTGTTTTATCCCCCGTATCGGGGGGGAAAATACGGATTGCACGGCGTAACTCCCCGCCAGGCCAGGCAGGGACGTGATCATGCCGCAGCGCGATGGTAGCGCCCCGGAAAGAAAGGAATTTTCAGCACTGAAATAGTGCGCGACGTTCCACATGCGCCACGATTCTGTTGGCGCTTGTGCCACAGGTTCAACGCAGCAAGAGCACAGTACTTGCTTGGGTGACAGCGTTGGCATAATAATGCAGTCATTGACTGCATTAATGAGGGCAATCATGCCGATCCTGACCGTTAGAAATGTGCCCGACGACGTGCATCGTGCGCTGCGGGTCCGTGCCGCCCGGAACGGACGCAGTACCGAGGCTGAGGTGCGTCAGATCCTGGCCAGCGCGGTGATGCCGCAGAAGCGCGTGCGCCTGGGCGATGCGCTGGCGATGCTTGGCCGCGAGATCGGCCTGTCGAATGCGGACGTTGAAGCGATCGGGCAGGGCAAGGACAAGGCAGCGGCCGAGCCGGTGAGGTTTGAATGATCGTCCTGGATACCAACGTTATTTCCGAGGCCATGAAGCCGGAACCGGCCGACGCCGTGCGCGGCTGGCTCAACGACCAGGCCGCCGAGACCTTGTACCTGTCCAGTGTGACGCTGGCCGAACTGCTGTTCGGCATCGGCGCGCTGCCGGCGGACAGGCGCCGCGCCATGCTGGCCGCTGCGCTGGACGGCCTGGTGACGCTGTTCGAAGGGCGCATCTTGCCGTTCGACACGAATGCGGCCCGGCACTATGCGGAACTCGCCGTTGCCGCCAGAAGCCGTGGCCGCGGCCTTCCCGCGCCGGATGGCTACATCGCCGCGATTGCCGCGGCCAACGGCATGATGGTCGCGACACGGGACGTGTCGCCCTTTGAAGCGGCCGGGCTGCAGGTGCTCAATCCGTGGCAGGCGCCGCCTCCGTCGTGAAGGGGAACGCCCGCGCCAACCGCGTTGCTACTGTCCCTGAATTGTCGGATCAGCCGCCCGTTGGGTGGCTTTTTCGTTGGCGGTTTCCGGATCCAGCAGTTGCGCCGCGCCGCCATCCACCTGGATCGTCAGGCTCGGCGATGCCATGCGGATGTCGTTGGCGTCGAAATTGCGCTTGAGCCGCGCATTGAAGGCGCGCGTGATCTCGGCCTGCATCAGCGGCCGGGTCTTGAACTGTGCCATCACCACCGGGCCGTTCGGGTCGAACCGGTCCAGCCCCAGGACGTCCAGCCCCGACATCAGGTTGCGCGCGTAGCGATGGTCACGCGCCAGTTCGGCGCCGGTGGTGCGGATCAGCTCCAGCGCCTGGTCCAGGTCGCTCTGGTAGGTGATGCCGATGTTGAACACCGCGTAGCCATAGCCGCGCGACAGGTTCTTGACTGCCTTGATCTGGCTGTACGGCAGCGTGTGCAGCGCGCCGCGGCCGTCGCGCAGCTTGACCGTGCGGATGGTCATGGCTTCGACCACGCCGGCGTGGTCCGGCAGCTCGATCGAGTCGCCGATGGCGATGGAGTCCTCGACCACGATGAACAGCCCCGTGATCAGGTCCTGCACCAGGCTTTGCGCGCCGAAGCCGATGGCCAGGCCGACCACGCCCGCGCCGGCCAGCAGCGGCGTCACGTTGACGCCCAGGTTGGCCAGCACCGCGATCACCGTGATCACCAGCAGGCCGATGAACGAGGCGTTGCGCACCAGCGGCAGGATGGTCTTGGCCCGCAGGCTGGGCTGCGCGCCGCGCCCGTGCGCCGGCGACAGTGATTGCATGATGGCGGTGTCGATCAGCAGCCAGACCAGCCAGGCCAGCAGCACGGTGCTGGTGACGCTGAAGACCGTCTCGGTGAGATGGCGGCCCGCGGCGGACGACTCGGCCAGGCGCACCAGCGACGTGCCCCAGACGCGCATCACCATCTCGATGAAGACCGCCCAGATCAGCACGCGCACCAGCGCCAGCGCAAAGCGCCCGAAGCGCTGCAGGTAGGCCGAGCGGCGGCGGTCGCGGATGCGCGGCGCGCGCGCGGTGGCCTTGGGCGAGTGCCCCACCACCATCGTCAGTAGCAGCCCGGCGAGGAACAGCGCCACCGACGCCACCGTGCGGCGCAGGAACACATCCGCATTGCCGGTGGCCAGGATGGTGCCGACCACCGATGCCACCACCACTGCCAGCACCGGCAGGTGCCAGGCCTGGCCGGCCAGCCGCAGCAGGTCGGTCACGGCCGGGCGCGCCTGGCGGAAGGCCAGCGGCCGCAGCCCGATCAGCTGGCCAATCTGCCGGCGGAAACACAGCGCGAACGCGCCGATGCCCAGTGCCGCGGCGATATTGGCCACGGTGGCCACCAGCGCGCACAGGTTGGTGCCGAGCACGGCGATCACGCGGCTGTCGGTGGCGCCGTCGCCCAGTGCTGCCAGCGCCCCTGTGCAGAACAGCAGCCACGGTGAGTGCGCCAGCAGTTGCCGCACCGCCAGCTGCCGGTGCGCGGTGCGGAACAGCGTGAAGATGACCTGGCACACCGCTGCCGCGATCGCACCGGCCACGATCGCATACGCCACCAGCACGGCGGCGACGCTGGCTGGCGATTGGGCAAACATGTGTTGGGCCAGCAGCAACGTCAGCCCGAATGCCACCACCCACGGCCCGATATGGCGCAGCATGAAGACGCCGACGTCGACCCACGATGGCAGCTCGGGCAGCTTGCCGCGCTCGGCGCGCGTGGGTTTGCCCGCGCGCCGGCGCCGGATGCGGTGGCCGATCTCCCACAAGGCCCCGCCGCTCACCGCCCAGACTGCCAGCACCAGCGCGAATTCACGCAGCGAGGCCAGCGTCGTGCCGATGCCGTTGTGGGTGAGCGCGGCGTGCCATTCCTCGCCCGCGAAGCGCGTGCGCCAGCGCCAGAACTGCCACGGGCCGCGATCCTCGCGCAGATGGGAATCGACCTCGTCCAGCACTTCAGCGACGGCACCGATCAGGCCGGGCGCGGAGGCGCCGGCTGGGGCTGTCGCGGCGGAGGCCGGCGCGGCCCCGGAGGCACCCAGCCCCTGGCGCATGGTTTGCAGCTGGCCCACCAGGGCGCGCCGCTCGCCGTCGTTCTGCAGCGTGGCGATCACCTGGTCCAGCGACTGCGCCAGCGGCACGCTGGCGGCGGGTGCGCTGGCCGGCGCCGCGGGTTTCTCCGCCTTGCCCAGCAGTGCCGCGAGGGAGCCGGCCGGGGTGGCGTGCGCCGGGATGGCGCACAGCAGCGTCAACAGCGCGGCCAGCATGGCGAGCGCACGCAGCACCGGCTGCAAGGCGGCATGCCAGCGGGGCGCAGGGGTGGGGGCGTGGTGTTCGGGTTTGTGCATGGTCCGTAGTCGGTTGCCGGTGCCGGGCGGCGCCGGAATGGCCGTCGATCGCGTCACTGTAGCGCATCGGTCGCGCCGGGTGCCGGAGCGCGCCGCAGGCCCGCGCCATCCTCATTCGTCGCTTCGGACGATGCGTGGCAACGGCCGATCCACGAATCTCGACCCCACTCCGGTACAGGCGATTCTTGCGCCTGCCGGCTTTATCAGACCGCGGGGCCGCGCTGGATCCGGCCGGGCCAGGAACAAGAGACAAGGGAAATACATATGGAACTCAATGCATCGGTATCGGCAGTGGTGACGGGGGGCGCTTCGGGCCTGGGCGCGGCGACGGCACGTGCGCTGGCAGCGCAGGGCGTGCGCGTGGCGCTGTTCGACCTCAACGTGGAGAAGGGCGAAGCGCTGGCGCGTGAACTGGGCGGCGTGTTCTGCCAGGTCAACGTCACCTCAGAGGCCGAGGTCGAGGCCGGCTTTGCCAGGGCGCGCGCCGCCATCGGCCAGGAACGCATCCTGGTCAACTGCGCCGGCACCGGCAACGCCATCAAGACCGCCTCGCGTTCCAAGGAAGCGCCGGACCAGATCAAGCATTTCCCGACCGATGCCTTCGAGCGCATCATCCAGATCAACCTGATCGGCACCTTCCGCTGCATCGCGCGCTCGGCCGCGGGCATGCTGACGCTGGACAGCGCCGGCGGCGAGCGCGGCGTGATCATCAATACCGCGTCGGTGGCGGCGCAGGACGGCCAGATGGGCCAGGCCGCGTACTCGGCATCGAAGGCCGGCGTGGTCGGCATGACGCTGCCGATCGCGCGCGACCTGGCGGGCGAAGGCATTCGCGTCAACACCATCCTGCCGGGCATCTTCAATACCCCGCTGCTGCAGGGCGCGGCAGAGAACGTCAAGGCCGCGCTGGCGGCTTCGGTGCCGTTCCCCAAGCGCCTGGGGCAGCCGGAAGAGTTCGCCTCGCTGGCCGTCGAGATGTGTCGCAACGGCTATTTCAACGGCGAGTCGGTGCGCCTCGACGGCGCCATCCGCATGGCGCCGCGCTGAGCGTAGCGCCAGCACATCGTCGTGTCCGGGCCCCGCGCACCGCTGGTCCGGACACTCTCAAAATCAGGAGACGCGGATGGACTTCAGCTATCTGACGACACTGCCCCACGCGGTACGCCACTTCGCGCGCCTGCGGCCCGAGGCGGTGGCGTATGCGTTCGAAGGCCGGCAGACCACCTATGCCGGGTTCGAGCGGAACACCAATCGCGTGGCCCAGGCCCTGCTGGCTGAAGGCGCCGGGGTCGGCGAGCGCATTGGCTATATCGGCAAGAACAGCGACCACTATTTCGAGCTGCTGCTTGGCGCGTCCAAGATCGGCGCGGTGATGACGCCGGCCAGCTGGCGCCTGGCGCCGCCCGAGGTGGAATTCATCCTCGGCCATTGCGATGCCGTGGTGCTCTTCGTCGGGGCGGAATCGGCGGCAATGGTCCGGAACCTGCTGCCCGCGCTGCCGATGGTGCGCAAGGTGGTGGTGATGGAGCCGTGCGCCGGGCAAGGCGAGTGGCAGTGCTACACCGATTGGCGCGACGCGCAGCCGGACACGCCGCCCGCGCACCAGCCAGCCGCGCATGACGTGCTGCTGCAGCTGTACACATCCGGCACCACCGGCCGGCCCAAGGGCGCGATGCTCACGCACCGCAACCTGACCATCGGCACCGAAGTCAGCGAGCGCGAGAACCTGCTCTGGTCGCACTGGGTCGCCGACGATGTTTCGCTGGTGGCGATGCCGGTGGCGCATATCGGCGGCTCCGGCTGGGGCCTGCGCAACCTGCTGTCCGGTGCCAAGGGCGTGGTCGCGCGCGAGTTCGATCCGCGCGCGGTGCTCGACTTTATCGAGAAGGAACGCATCAGCAAGCTGTTCCTGGTGCCGGCCGCGATGCAGATCGTGCTGCGCGACCCGCGCGCGCGCCAGGTGGACTACTCGCGCCTGAAGTACCTGCTGTACGGCGCCGCGCCGATTCCCGCGGCGCTGCTGCGCGAGGGCATCGAGGTGTTCGGCTGCGGCTTCGTGCAGCAGTACGGCATGACCGAGACCACCGGCACCATCGTGGCGCTGCCGCCCGAGGACCACACCACCGAGGAAGTGCCGCGCATGCGTGCCGCGGGCAAGCCGCTGCCTGGCGTGGAGATCAAGGTGGTCGACTATGAAGGCCGCCAGCTCGCGCCCGGCGAGGTCGGCGAGCTCGTGGTGCGCTCGCAGCACAACATGGCCGGCTACTGGAAGCAGCCCGAAGAGACCGCGCGCACCATCGACGCCGAAGGCTGGCTGCGCACCGGCGACGCGGGCTACTTGGATGCCGAGGGCTACCTGTACATCCATGACCGCGTCAAGGACATGATCATCAGCGGCGGCGAGAACGTCTATCCGGCCGAGGTCGAAAGCGCGATCTACGGCCACCCGCAGGTGGCCGACGTGGCGGTGGTTGGTGTGCCGGACGAGAAGTGGGGCGAGGCGGTCAAGGCCATCGTCGTGCTCAAGCCGGGACAGGCGCCGGACCAGGCCGGCATCATCGCGTGGACGCGCCAGCGGCTGGCGGGCTTCAAGGTGCCCAAGAGCATCGAGTTTGTCGAGGCGTTGCCGCGCAACCCATCGGGCAAGCTGCTGCGGCGCAAGCTGCGCGAGCCGTTCTGGGAAGGGATGAACCGGCGGGTGAACTGACGCCGGCAAGCAGCAAGCACGAGCCCGCCGTCACTGGCGGGCTTTTGCATTGGCGGGCAGGGAGCGGGGCGCCCGCTATAATCCGCGCAGGCACTGTGCCGCCTCACCACGTCCACTCGCAATATTGCGCGACCACATCCCCCAGCCATGTCCAAGGACCCCGCGCAAGCCCGCCTGACCCGCCGCTATGTCGAAAAGCGCGAGGCCATCCTGGACGCCGCCGCGCGGCGCTTCAATCACCAGGGCGTACGGGGCACCACCTTGTCGGATGTGGCGGAGGACGTGGGCCTGAGCACCAACAGCATCACGTACTACTACCGCAAGAAGGAAGACCTGGTGGTGGCGTGCCTGCTGCGCGCCATCGGCGAGATGGTGGACATCGCCAGTGCGGCCCAGCAGCAGCCGGCGCCGCGCGAACGGGTAAAGGCCTTCATCGCGCTGTTTTTCGAGCGCCTGGCGCGCACCGCCACCGGCGAGCGGCCTGAACTGATGAGTTTTCGCGAGATCCGGGCGCTGCCGGACAGCCATGCCGATATCGCATTCGACGCCTACACCGACATGTTCCGCCGCATCCGCCAGCTGCTGCGCGAGCGCCCGCCGGCCGATCCGGCGCAGCGCAGTGCGCTGAGCGCGCGCGCTCACCTGCTGCTGTCGCTGGCGACCGGCGCGATGTCGTGGGTGGAGCGCTATGAGCCCGAGGACTATCCGAAGGTGGCGCAGACCGTGGTCGACGTGCTGCTGCACGGCATTGCCGCGCCGTCGGCCCGCTGGCATGCGCAGATGGACGTATCCGCGCTGCTGCCTGCGCCGGACAGGCCCGAGACCACGCAGGAGGCGTTCCTGCGCGCCGCGACCGAGCTGCTCAACGAGCAGGGCTATCGCGGCGCGTCGGCCGACCGCATCTCGGCGCGGCTGAACCTGACCAAGGGCGCGTTCTATCACCACAACGAGAACAAGGACGACCTGATCTCGGCCTGCGTCGACCGCATGTTTGCAGTGATCCGCAATACCCAGACGCTGGTGGAGAACGGCCCGGGCACTGGCTGGGACAAGCTGTGCGCGGTGTCGCGGGCGCTGGTGCAATACCAGTTCTCCAGCCAGGGGCCGCTGCTGCGCCTGACCATCTATGGCGCGCTGCCCGAGGACATGCGCAAGGAGAAGATGCTGACCATGAGCCGGCTGTCGGCGCGGATCGTGCGCTTCCTGGTGCTGGGCATGCAGGATGGCTCGATCCGGGCACTGGACCAGTCCATTGCCGCGCTGCAGGTCAACGGCATGATCAATGCCGCGGTGGAGTTGTCCCGCTGGGTGCGCGATGCCCATGCGGACAACGCCGCTGACCTGTTCGTGCGGCCGTTGCTGATGGGGATCCTCTCGGAGCCCTGAGCGCTAGCACACGCTCAAGTGTAGAGGTGGCAGGCCACCATCTGGCCATCCGGCTGCGCCAGCAGCGCCGGGTCTTCGCTGCGGCAACGCGCCATCGCCACCGGGCAGCGGGTATGGAAGCGGCATCCCGACGGCGGATTCATCGGGCTCGGCACCTCGCCCTGCAGCACGATGCGCTTGCGGCTGCGCTCGCCTTCCACGCTGGCCACCGGCACCGCCGACAGCAGCGCCTGGGTGTAGGGATGGCGGGGGCGGGCGTAGAGCGCCTCGCGGCTCGCGATCTCGACGATGCGGCCCAGGTACATCACCGCGATGCGGTCGCTGATATGCCGCACCACGGCCAGGTCGTGCGCGATGAACAGGTAGGACAGGCCAAGCCGCCGCTGCAGCGACATCAGCACGTTGACCACCTGCGCCTGGATCGACACGTCGAGCGCCGACACCGGCTCATCGCAGACGATGACGCTGGGCCCGAGCGCCAGCGCGCGGGCGATGCCGATGCGCTGGCGCTGCCCGCCGGAGAACTCGTGCGGGTAGCGGTCCGCCATATAGGGCAGCAGCCCGACCATGTCCAGCAACTCCGCCACGCGCGCGCGGCGGGCGCTGCGACCGCCGGGGAAATCATGCACCTCCAGCGGTTCGCTGATGATGTCGCTGACCTTCATGCGCGGGTTCAGGGAGCCGAAGGGATCCTGGTAGACCATCTGCACGCTGCGCCGGAATTGCTGCTCCTGCGCCCGCGTGAAGCTGGCCAGGTCGGCGCCGCGGAAGGCGATGCGTCCGGCGCTGGCGGCCAGCATCTTGAGGATGGCAAGCCCGGTGGTGGACTTGCCGCAGCCGCTTTCGCCGACCAGGCCCAGGGTCTCGCCACGGCGCAGCGTGAATGACACGCCGTCGACCGCCCTGACCGAGCCCACCTGGCGCTTGAGCAGCACGCCGCGCGTGACCGGGAAATGCACCTTGAGGTCGTCGACGCGCAGGATCTCATCGCCACTCTGCACGTCGGCCCGCACGTCATGCTGCATGCCCGCCTGCACACCGCCGTTGCCCGTTGCCGGCTCCGCTATCGCTTCAATGGAGTTCATGGAGGAAGCACGCCTTGAAATGTTGGTCGGAAAGCTGCCGCGTGGCCGCGTCCGGCACGCCGAGCAACGGTGGCCGGGCGCTGCGGCACTGGTCGATCGCCTGCTTGCAGCGCGGCAGGAAGGCGCAGCCCGGGCCCAGCGCAGTCAGGTCGGGCGGCTGGCCTTCGATGGGAACCAGCGGCTCCCGGGTGTCGCCGTCAATGCGCGGCACGGAGGCCATCAGCCCGCGTGTGTAAGGGTGGGCGGGCTGCCGGTACAGGGCCTCGGCGGAGGCGGTTTCCACCAGCCTGCCGCCGTACATCACGGCAACCCGGTCGGCATAGCGCGCCACCACGCCCAGGTCATGCGTGATCAGGATCAGTGCCGTGCCCATGCGCTCGGCCAGGTCCTTCAGCAGGTCCAGGATCTGGGCCTGCACGGTGACGTCGAGCGCGGTGGTGGGCTCGTCGGCGATGATCAGCCGCGGCTCGCAGGCCAGCGCCATGGCAATCATCGCGCGCTGCCGCATGCCGCCCGAAAACTGGTGCGGATAGGCTGAAAGCCGGCTCTGGGGCTCGGGGATCTGGACCTTGTCGAGCAGCTCGCCGGCCATCCCCAGCGCGGTCTTCCAGGGCAGTCCGCGATGCAGGTGGATGGGCTCGGCAATCTGCTTGCCGATGGTGAGCGCCGGGTTCATCGATGACATCGGCTCCTGGAAGATCATCGCGATCCGGTTGCCGCGGATGGCACGCATGCCGCGGGGGCCGAGCCTGAGCAAGTCCTGGCCCTCGAACACGATCTCGCCGGAGTCGATCGAACCGCCCGGGGCGGGGATCAGGCCCAGTATCGACAGCGCCGTCACGCTCTTGCCCGAGCCGGATTCGCCGACGATGGCCAGGGTCTCGCCCGGGGCCACGTCGAACGAGACCTGGTCGACCGCGGTCACCACGCCGCGATCGGTGCGAAAGCGCGTGGTGAGGTCCCTGACCTGCAGGATGGGCTGCGTCATGCGTGTCTCCTCGGGTGGCGCGGCTCAGAAGCCAAGCTTCTTCTTCATGTCCTGGTCGATCCACATGCGTGCATAGATCGGCCCGGGCCGCACCGCGCCCGCGCGCAGCTCGCCGCCGTAGTTGCGCACCCATGGCCACCAGGCGGTGTACATGTAGGGCGTGGGCAGCCAGATATAAGGCGCCTCGGCCAGGATGTCGCGCGTCAGCCCGCGCAGCGCTTCCTGCCGCTTGCCGAGATCGCGCAGCTCAAAGGCGGCTTCGACCCGCTTCGTGTAAGCGTCGTTGCCCCACTGCGCGGCGTTCCATACCTGTCCCGGCACGAAGCTCTTGCGGATCGTGGTGGTGGGATTGGTATGGCCGTTGGCCATCATGTAGCCGGGCGCATTGGTCCGCGTCGTCATCGCGGACAGGAATGCGCCGTACTCCATCGGCTGGATCTCGATGCGCACATTGACCTGTTCCAGGTACGCGGCAATCAGCGGCAGCAGCTCCATATGGTCCGGCGCGCAGGCGCATACCTGCACCTTGAACTTGAAGCCCTTGGGGTAGCCGGCCTCGGCCAGCAGCTTGCGGGCCTTGTCGGGGTTGTAGGTGAAGAGCTCCTTCACGTTCTCAGGCATGGCGCTGAGCGGCTCGAAGTAGCCCTCGTAGTCCGGGTGCTGCGGATAGGCAAACAGCTCCGCGTTGCCGCCGTAGTACTGCTTGACGATCTCCTGCTTGTTGACCGCCATGTTGAGCGCGCGGCGCACGCGGATATCGTTGAAGGGCTTGGTGTCCACGCGCATGGCCAGGTATTGCCCGGTGAAGGACAGCCAGCGCGACCACTGCAGCTGCGGCGCGCTCTTCTTCAGCTCTTCCACCGAGGTCCAGCGTATGCCTTCCATGACGTCGAGCTTGCCCGTGCGCAGCATGGTGTTGCGCGTGGCTTCATCCTTGATGGTGCGCAGTACCATCTTGTCGACGAAGGGCAGCTTGAAATCCTTGCTGCCCACCTTCTCGGTATCCCAGTACAAGGCGTTGCGCGTATAGGTGCTGGCGTTGCCCTGCACGAACTGGGTCAGCTGGAACGGGCCGCTGCCATTGACGTGCTTCCAGTTGCCGGCGCCGGCGGTGGCCACCTCCTTCGGCATGATGCCGGAGTAGTAGCCCCAGCCGAAGCGGTAGTCCCACTCGGCGTTGTACTTGCTGAAGCGGAACAGCACCGTATGCTTGTCCTTCGCTTCCACCTTGGCCAGGTGGTCGAAATAGGTGGGGATCTTCTTCGCGCTTTCGGCCTGGCGCGTGTAGCTGAAGACCACGTCGTCCGCCACCAGTTCGCGCTCTTCCATCACGCCGGGCTTGGCCGGGAACCTGACGCCCTTGCGCAGCCTGACTTCCAGCGTCTGCGGATCGAGCCACTTCCAGCTTTCGGCCAGTTCGCCGCGGATGGCGTCCTCGGGCAGCCACGCGTCGGCCTGGAAGCTGTACTTGCCGCCGAGGCGCCTGGACTTGGACAGGTCGGCCACGAACAGCTGCTCGTAGACCTGGCCGGTGTCGTAGTTCTGCTTCCAGTTCCAGTCGGCGAGGTCCCATGACAGTGCCGAGATGGTCGGGTAGACCGAGCCGATCTCCAGCGTGCCGCCGTATTTGGGCGCGTCGCTCTGCGCGTTGGCCGTGGCCGCGCACAATGCGAGCACCACGCCCGCCAACATCGAGGATGCCTGTGTGTTCAAACCGAAGCCCTCCGTGGTCGACTGCCGTTGGCCCGGCGGCATCGCCGCCGGGAGATTCCGTGCCCCACCGCGCTAGCGGCAGGGGACTGCAATTCGGGACAGGTGCTAGCGTGTGCCGCGCATGCGCGGGTCCAGCAGGTCGCGCAGGGCGTCGCCGTAGATGTTGATCGCGTAGACCACGATGGTGAGGCAGATGCCCGGCGCCAGCGCCAGCCAGGGGCCCTGGAACATGAAGGTGCGCCCATCGCCGGACAGCATGCCGCCCCAGGTCGGCGCGGGCGGCGGCACGCCCAGGCCCAGGAAGGACAGGCCCGATTCCGCCAGGATTGCCGTGCCGACCCGGGTGGTGAACAGCACGATCACCGGGGGCAGCACATTGGGCAGGATATGGCGCCACAGGATGCGCGTGGTGGACGCGCCCATCGACTGCGCGGCGTGGACATACATGTTCTCGCGCACCGAGACCACCGCGCTGCGCACGATGCGCGAGCCGCCGATGCCAAGCAGCAGCCCCAGCGTGCAGACGATCTGCCAGCTGCCCGGGCCCAGCACCGAGACCACCACGATCAGGATCACGAGGTCCGGGAAGCTCATCCAGGCATCGACCATGCGCTGCACGATCAGGTCCAGCTTGCCGCCGAGGTAGCCGGTCAGGATGCCGAGCAGCACCGAGATCGCCGTGGCCAGCGTGGCCGCGCTCAGGCCGATCACCACCGACAGCTGCGCGCCGTACAGGCAGCGCGACAGCATGTCGCGGCCAAGGTTGTCGGTGCCGAACGGATGCGCCCAGGAGGGCGCCTGCAGCCGCTGCAGCATGCTGATCTCGTTCATGCCGTACGGCGCCAGCAGGTCGGCGAACACGCCGCAGAACAGGAAGATGGCGCAGATGACGGCGCCGGCGGCGCCCAGCGGCTTGTCGCGGAACAGCCGCCTGAGCAGCCCGCGGCCGGGCACGGCGCGCCGGACCGGTGCGGCAGCGGCCGCGGGGGCGGCGGGATTGGGGTGCAGGGCGGGCTTGGCCATCAGCGGTGCCTCACTTTCGGATCGAACAGCCCGTAGCTCAGGTCGACGAGCAGGTTGATCAGCATCACCGCGACACCCACCACCAGGAATACGCCGGTGATGACCGGATAGTCGCGCTGGTGCACGGCGTCGAGCAGCAGCAGGCCCATGCCGGGCAGCGCGAAGATCTGCTCGATGATGACCGCGCCGCCGATCAGCAGCGGCGCCTGCAGCCCGATCAGCGTCACCACCGGGATCAGCGCATTGCGCAAGGCGTGGCGCAGCACCACCAGGCGCTCGCTCAGGCCCTTGGCCCAGGCCGTGCGGATATAGTCCTGGCGCAGCACCTCCAGCATCATGGTGCGCGTCATGCGCATGGTGATGGCGGACAGCGCCATGCCCAGCACGATGGCGGGGATCAGCATGTTGCGCACATGCTGCACCGGGTCTTCATGGAAGGGCACGTAGCGGGCCTCGGGCGACCAGCCCCACCAGACCGACGGGAACACCATCACCATGGTGCCTAGCCAGAAGCTGGGGATGGCCAGCATCAGGATGGAGAACGAGCGCGCGATATAGTCGGCGGCGCTGTCCTGGCGGATGGCCGACAGCACGCCGATCGGCAGCGCCACCGACAGCGCCACCACCAGCGCGATCACGCCCAGCGAGAAGGTGGCGGGAATGCGCGCGGTCACCATCGACAGCACCGGCTCGCCCTGCCACAGCGACTGGCCCAGGTCGCCGCGCAGCACGATGCCGCCGACCCAGTGCACATACTGCTGCCACATCGGGCGGTCCATGCCGAGGGCGCGGACCAGGTCTTCACGGGTACGGGTATCGGCGCTGATGTCGTTCTGGCTCAGCATCAGGTCGACCACATCGCCCGGCACCATGCGCACGATGGTGAAGACGATCAGGCTGGCAAACAAGAGCGTGGGAATCAGCGCCAGCAGCCGGCGCAGCACGTAGGCGCTCATCGCAGCCCTGCCTTGGCGCGGCTAGCCGAAACGGAAGATACCGGCAACACGAATCTGCATGATGCTTGGTACATGTCGTCTCCTGTCTCCCGATCCCCTTGCATCCGCCAGCACCGGATCATGCTGCTGAGGGGGGGTGATTTCTTGATATTGCGCCAGTGGCGAAATACCGTTGCGGGTGGTCTTGCGAGGCCGTGATCCCAGCATACTGATCGTTCGAAACGAAAACAACCCGATTGCCGCGCGGAAAAGCTAGTGGTTTTCCATGGTCCCGCGGCGGTGTGCGGGACGCGCCGGCTAGTAGCCGCGCAGCGTCGCCCAGCGCTGCAACTGGACGTTGGTATCGCCGAGCAGTTCCTGGGCGGTGCGTGCCCGCTTCATGAAGAAGCCGATCTCCAGCGCGTCGGTCATGCCGATGCCGCCATGCATCTGCACGCCCTCCTGCACGGCCAGAGTCGCGGTGGTGCCAGCGCGCCTTGGCCACGCAGACCAGGCCGGCGGTGTCGTCCGTGCCGGCATCGAGCCGCTGCTGGCACTGCAGCACGGCGGCGCGGGTGATCTCGATCTCGGTGAACAGGTGCGCGGCGCGGTGCTGCAGCGCCTGGTACTCCCCGATGATGCGGCCGAACTGGCGGCGCTCCTTCAGGTAGGCAAGCGTGCGGTCGAAGGTTTCGTCGGCGATGCCGAGCAGTTCGGATGCCAGCACGGCGCGGCCCACGTCCAGCACGCGCTCCAGCATGGCGGCGCCATTGCCGGGGGTGCCCAGCACAGCGGCGGCCGGCAGCCGGACCTCGCGCAGGGTCACGCGCGCCGCATTGGTGGCGTCGGCCATGACCGTGCGCTCGATCGAGAGGCCGGCGCTGCCGGCGGGCACCAGGAAGAGCGTGATGCCGTCGCGGTCGTCGCGCGCGCCGGCGGTGCGCGCCGCCACGATCAGGGTGTCGGCGACGTGGCCATCGACGACAAAGACCTTGTCGCCATCGAGGCGGAAGCCGTCGCCGTCGGCGCTTGCGCGCAGGGCATGGCGCGTGGGCCGGTGCCTGGCGCTCTCTTCCAGTGCCAGCGCGGTCAGGTGCTGGCCGGCGGCGATGGCGGGCAGCATCGCCGTGCGCTGCGCATCGCTGCCGTAGTGGCTGAGCAGCGCCGCGCCCAGCACGGCGGTGGACAGGAATGGCGAGGGCGCCAGCGTGCGCCCGATCGCTTCCATGATGACGCCGGCCTCCACTACGCCCAGGCCGCTGCCGCCATATTGCTCGGGCACCAGCACGCCGGCGAAGCCGAGTTCAGCGAGCTGCTGCCACAAGGCGCGGGAGAAGCCGGTCTCGTCGCGGGTATCGCGCAGCGTGCGCAGCGCGGAGATCGGGGCGGATTCGCGCAGGAAGGTCAGGGCGCTGTCGCGCAGCATTTCCTGCGTCTGGTTCAGTACGATGGGCATGGGCGGACTCGTGTCTGGGTACGGGGCAGCGGGGGAAGCGCACGGGGCCGGGCTCAGGCGCCCGGCAGGCCGAGCAGGCGCTTGGCGACGATGTTGAGCTGGACCTCGCTGGTGCCGCCCTCGATCGAGTTCGCCTTGCTGCGCAGCCACGCGCGTGCCAGCGCGCCCTGCTGGCTGCGCTCGCTTTCCCATTCCAGCGCGTCGCTGCCGCCGATCGACATCAGCAGCTCGTAGCGGCGCTTGTTCAGTTCCGCGCCGTAGTACTTGAGCACCGACGAGAACGCCGCGATGCCCTCGCCCTGGCGGGCCAGGTCGCGCACCCGCTCGCCGGCCGCGGCAAAGGCGGCTTCGTCGATCTCGAGCTGTGCGACGTGTGCGCGCAGCATCGGCTCGTCGAGCCGGCCGGCGGCGTCCAGCCCGATGGCCTTTGCCGCATGCGCGCCAAGCGGCTGCCGCATGCCGCGGCTGCCGATGGCGCTGATCATCTCGCGCTCGTGGGTGAGCAGGTACTTGGCAATCTCCCAGCCGCCGTTGAGCTCGCCGACCAGCTGTGCGCGCGGCACCGCGACGTCGTCGAAGAAGGTCTCGCAGAAGGGGGATTTGCCGGAGATCAGCAGGATGGGCCGGGTCGTCACACCCGGCGTTTCCATGTCGAACAGCAGGAAGCTGATGCCGGTGTGCTTTTGCGCCGCAGCATCGGTGCGCACCAGGCAGAAGATCCAGTCGGCCTGGTCGGCATAGGACGTCCACACCTTCTGGCCGTTGACCAGGAAATGATCGCCGCGGTCCTCGGCGCGGGTCTGCAGCGCGGCCAGGTCGGAACCGGCGTTGGGCTCGGAGTAGCCCTGGCACCAGCGGATTTCGCCGCGGGCGATGCGGGGCAGGTGCTCGCGCTTCTGGGCTTCGGTGCCGTACCTGAGCAGGGCGGGGCCAAGCATGGAGATGCCGAAACTCTGCAGCGGCACGCGGCAGCCGAGCCGGGCCATTTCCTCGCGCAGCACCTTGGCCTGCTCGCGCGCCAGGCCGGCGCCGCCGTATTCCGTGGGCCATTCGGGCACGGTCCAGCCCTTGTCGGCCATGCGGCCAAGCCACTGTCGCTGGGCCTCGGACTGGAAGCGGAACCTGCGCCCGCCCCAGCAGATGTCGTCTTCGTTGCGCACCGGCTGCCGCATCTCGGCCGGACAGTTCTGCTCCAGCCAGGCGCGCGCTTGCTGCCGGAAGGTCTCCAACTCGTCCACGCGTGTCTCCTTGTGCTCAGGTGCCTTTCGCTGGACGCCTCTTTCTCTGGCGCGCTGCCGGTGAGGTCGCCCGCACCTGGCTGGTCGGCCAGGCGGCGTATCCCGTTATACAAGTCGCATCTGGCAGCGTCAATACTCAATTACCTAAAATGGATGTGGCGGGAGCAGCGGCCGGATCTCCGATGTGCGTGCATTGCAGGCCATGGGTCATGTCTGAGGTTGCGCTGCAGCACGAAAAATCCGGGGAAATAAGCGGTAAATCGACGTAGTCACCCAGTGAAAGGAAGGCCGGTCGTTGAAGATGTTTCCTGTGGTAGCATCCATTCAAAACATACTGTTATCACTAAAAAACGGGATGCGCCGGTTGCGTGCGATGCCGGACAGGCAGCTTGCCAACGCAGACCGGTGCCATAGGGAGACCAAGCCGTGCCCGTCGTCATGCCTTCGCTCGACCAGCGAACCGTTTCGTATCCCGGTGCCCGGGCGCCGGACCGCGTGCGCTGGGTGGATTCAGGCGGCACAGGTCTCGGCGCATGACAGGCGAGCGGACCCCCGAGCGGGTAGCCGGCCCCGACGAGGGGCCTGACCTGAGCGCGCATGAACAGGCTGAGCGGTGCTATCTCCAGCATGTCGACCAGCACCTGCCGCGCAACGCCCGCGCGTACCTGGCGCACGGCATGCTGGGCATGACCGGGTTCCGGCTGGTGACCGCGCCCACCTTCGTGCCGGCCTACCTGTACCTGCTGTCCGGCTCCAAGCTGACTGTCGGCATCGTGCTGTCCGCGCAATATGCGGGCATGGCCGCGTCGTCGATCTGGGGCGCCACGCTGATCGAGCACCGCCCGCGCGTCTTGCCGCTGATCTATCTGGTGGGCTGGCTGGTGCGCGCGCAGATCCTGGGGCTGGCGCTGTCGGCGCTGTGGCTGTCGGGCGAGGCGGCGCTGGTCGCGGCGGGCATCTTCCTGCTGCTGTTCGGGCTGCTCAACGGCGTGCAGAACGTCAGCTTCAACTACCTGACCTCCAAGATCATCCCACTGGCGCGCCGCGGCCGGCTGACCGCGCTGCGCAATTTCTGCGGCGGGCTCACCGCGGCCGCGGTGGCGTGGCTGGGCGGGCGCTACCTGGTGGGCAACCAGGTGCTGGGCAACGGCTATGCCGCCACCTTCCTGGCGGCCTTTGTGCTGACCAGCATCGGCATTTCAGCGCTCACGCAGATGCGCGAGCCGACCCTGCACGACGTGCGCCTGCCGGCGGGCTTCCTGCGCCGCCTGGCCGAGGTGCCGGCGCTGCTGCGTGCGGACCGCGATTTCGTGCGCTTTTTCGTGGCGCGCGCGCTGGTGGCGTCCGGCATGATGGCGATGCCGTTCTATGCGATCTATGCCGGCACCCATATCGACCTGTCCGGTGCGGTGCTGGGCTACATGAGCCTGGCCTACCTGCTGGCGCAGACCACCAGCAGCCTGGCCTGGGGCCGCATCGCCGACCGCCACGGCTACCGGCTGGTGTTCCTGGCCAGCATCGCGCTGTGGGTGGCGGCAACGCTGCTGCTGTTGTGCGGCACCACGCTGCCCGGCTTCCTGCTTGCCTTCTGTGGGCTGGGGGCCGCCTTTGGCGGCTTCTTCATCTCGGCTGACAACCTCGTGATGGAGTTCGGCAGCCGCAAGGACCGGCCCATGCTGCTGGCGGTGTCCGATACCGCCACCTACGCGATGATGGCCATCGGCCCGGTCTGCGGCGGCCTGCTGGCCCAGGGCGTGCGCTTCTGGGTGGTGTTCGCGCTCGCCATCGTGGTCAAGTGCGCCGCCTTCGTGCTGGCCCTGCGCATTGTCGACCCGCGCCGGCGCAGGGCGGCGCTTGAGCATCCGCCGGGCCTGCACCGGCACCCCACACCGATTCAATCCAGGAGAACCGATCCATGACCGCCATCAACGCCGTGACCGACCTCACGGTGGACGCCGATATCGCCGTCCTGAGCCTCGACTCGCCCCCCGTCAATGCACTGTCCGCCGCCGTGCGCAGCGGCATCCGCGACGGCATGGCGCGCGCGCTCGCCGACGATGCCGTCAAGGCCGTGGTGCTGATCTGCGCCGGCAAGACCTTTGTCGCGGGCGCGGACATCACCGAGTTTGGCAAGCCGCCGGCGGGCCCGTCGCTGGCGGAGGTGCAGGCCATGATCGAGGACGCGCCCAAGCCGGTGGTGGCTGCCATCCACGGCACCGCGCTCGGCGGCGGGCTGGAGCTGGCGCTGGTGTGCCACTACCGCATTGCCACGCGCTCGGCAAAGTGCGGGCTGCCGGAAGTCAATCTCGGCCTGCTGCCGGGGGCGGGCGGCACCCAGCGGCTGCCGCGTATCGTGGGCCCGGAACAGGCGCTGGAGATGGTCACCTCGGGCACGCACGTGGCGGCCAGCGCAGCGGCGGAGATGGGTCTGGTCGACCTGCTGACCGATGGCGCCTCGTTGCGTGCCGACGCGGTGGCGTTCGCACGCAAGGTGGTGGCCGAGAAGCGGCCCCTGCGCAAGGTGCGCGAATCCGATGACAAGGTGGCGGCCGCGCGCGGCAAGCCGGAACTGTTCGCAGTCTTCCGCAAGGCCAATGCGCGGCGCTTTCGCGGCCTCGATGCGCCCGAGTTCAATATCCGCTGCATCGAGGCGGCGGTGGAGCTGCCATTCGAAGCCGGCCTGAAGCGCGAGCGCGAGCTGTTCACCGAACTGCTCAACGGCACGCAGTCGGCGGCCCAGCGCTACTACTTCTTTGCCTCGCGCCAGGTATGGAACGTGCCGGATGTGGGAGCCGACACGCCCGCCCTTGCGGTCAGGCGCATCGGCATCGTCGGCGCGGGCACCATGGGCGGCGGCATCGCCATGAACTTCCTCAACGCCGGCTATCCGGTGACCATCGTCGAGTCCTCGCAGCAGGCGCTGGACCGCGGCCTGAAGACGATCCGGGCCAACTACGACAACACCGCGCGCAAGGGGCGCCTGAGCGCGGCCGATGTCGAGGCCCGCATGGCGCTGCTCACGCCCACGCTGGACCTGCAGCTGCTGGCCGATGCCGACCTGATCATCGAAGCGGTGTTCGAGAACATGGAGGTCAAGCAGGAGCTGTTCGGCAAGCTGGACCGGATCGCCAAAGCGGGCGCCATCCTTGCCACCAATACCTCGGCGCTGGACGTGAACGTGATCGCGGCCGCGAGCTCGCGCCCGGAGGCGGTCATCGGCCTGCATTTCTTCTCGCCCGCCAACGTGATGAAGCTGCTGGAAGTGGTGCGCGGCGACAAGACCGCAAAGCCGGTGATCCGCACCGCGATGGAACTCGCGCGCAAGATCGGCAAGGTCGCGGCGCTGGTCGGGGTATGCCCGGGTTTTGTCGGCAACCGCATGCTGGCCCAGCGCCAGCGCGAGGCCCAGAAGCTGGTGCTGGACGGGGCGCTGCCGTGGGACGTGGACCGCGTGCTGTACGACTTCGGCTTTCCGATGGGCCCCTTCGCCATGAGCGATCTCGCCGGGCTTGACCTTGGCTGGGTGCGCGAGAAGTCCAGCGGCTCGACGCTGCGCGAGGTGCTGTGCGAGATGGACCGCCGCGGGCAGAAGGCCGGCGCCGGCTACTACGACTACGACGAACAGCGCAACGCGAAGCCGTCGCCGGTGGTCGAGCAGGTCATTCGCGACTTCGCCGCGAAACAGGGCAGGAACAGCCGCGTGGTGTCGGAGCAGGAGATCCTGGAGCGCTGCATCTATCCGATGATCAACGAAGGCGCGAAGATCCTGCAGGAAGGCAAGGCGATCCGCGCCTCGGACATCGACGTGATCTGGGTGAACGGCTACGGCTGGCCGGTGTATCGCGGCGGCCCGATGTTCTATGCCGACACCATCGGGCTGGACAAGGTGCTGGCGGCGATGCGGCGCTATGAGGCGCTGTATGGCGCGGACTTCGCGCCGGCGCCACTGCTGGAGGAACTGGCGGCGCAGGGGCGCAGGTTCGCCGATCTCTAAGGCAGCAAGGGCTGCCTCGGCCGGCCGGTGCCATGCGCCGGCCAGGCGCTTACTTCTTCTTGACCACGCTGACCTTGCCGTCGGCCTCCAGGTACAGCGCCTTGACCTCGTCGATCGATTCCAGGCCCTCCTGCCGGTACTTGGCTTCGAGCTCTTCGTCGGTGATGGATTCGCGCCGCATGTTCTCGCGCAGCTTGGTGCCATTGCGCACCAGCAGCACCTTCCTGGGTTCGGCAAAGCGCTGGAAAGCGGGGGAGTGGTAGGCCAGCAGGTCGATCAGCCGGTTCCAGGCGATCAGCGTGACCACCAGCAGCACGGCATCGGCGACGCTCTCGCCGTTGCCTGCCATGCCGTTCTGCGCGGCGTCGGCGACGATCACCACCAACAGCAGGTCGGCGATGCCCAGCGAGCCGATGTCGCGCCGGACCACGAAGCGGAACAGCAGGAACAGCACCCAGTACATCAACGTGCCGCGCACGATGATCTCGAGCGGGGACAGGGTCAGGAGGAGGGTTTCGCGCCAGTCGAACGACAGGTCCATGCGCGCTACCCAGCAACTTCCGGGCCACTTTGCAACGATGGCGGCTGTGGCGCGGGAGTCGCCGCGCCGCGGGTAATTCTTACACCTGGTGCGTACGGTTTGCTGCGCTGAAAGCCAGGCGTCCCGCACGCGGCGGGGACGCCTGGCGGTCCGGCCTCAGGCTAGTCCGCCTGGATGCCGAACTCCTTGACCACCTTGGTGTAGCGGGCGGTGTCGGCGGCGATCAGCTTCGACAGCACCGCCGGCTCGCCGCCCGCAGGCGTGACCGCGATGGTGGCCATGCGCGCCACCACGTCGGGCATCTTCAGGATCTCGTTGACGTGCGTGTTGAGCGTGCGCACCAGGTCGGCCGGCATGCCCTTGGGTCCGAGCAGGGCCTGCCAGGCGCCGATTTCCACGTCCTTGTAGCCCAGCTCGGCCAGCGTCGGCACGTTGGGCGCGAACGGCGAGCGCTTCTGGTCCGCAACCGCCAGCGGCACCAGGCTGCCGTTGCCGACATACTGCGAGATTGCGCCATAGGTGACGTAGGTCACCGGCACCTGCCCGCCGATCACGTCGACGATGGCCGGCGCCAAGCCGCGGTAGGGCACCTGGCTGATCTTGATGCCGGCGGACTTGTTGAACATTTCGCCCATGATGTGCATCGGCGAGCCATTGCCGGGCGTGGCATAGGTTTCCACCTTGCCGGCCTTGGCGCGCGCGACCAGCTCGCTGACCTTGGTGATGCCGCTGCCCTTGTTGACGACCACGAACAGCGACTGCGTGCCGATCTGGCTGATGGGAGTGAGGTCGTGCTGCACGTCATAGCTGGCGCCGGTGCCGGCCTTGAGCACCAGCGGCGCGAGGGCGACGGTGTTGGGGGCCAGCAGCAGGGTGTAGCCGTCCGGGTTGGCGCGCGCCACGTAGGCGCTGCCGATGGTGCCGGCGGCGCCGGTGCGGTTTTCCACCACCACCGACTGCTTCAGGCGCGGGGCGAGCTTTTCCGCGAACAGGCGCGCCAGCACGTCGACGTCGCCGCCGGCCGGATAGGCTACAACGATGGTGATGGGCTTGTTCGGGTACGCACCCTGGGCCAGGGCGGTGCCGCCGGTGGCAGCGACCAGGGCGGTCGCGGCGGCCAGCGTGGCGAGTACTTTGCGGCGTACGGACTTCATGATGTTCAGACCTCTGTAAGACGTGGCGCCCGGACGGGCCGGGGCCAATGGCTGTGTTGGCGTGCGGCGCCTTGCATGCGCCGGACGGTACCGCCGGGGGGCGCGGAGGAAATCAGAAAACGTGCTTGATGCCGATCATCGAGCCCCACTGGTTCTCGCCCGGGCGCGGGTTCGAGCCAGGCGAGCCGCCGCTGACCGACATGGCCAGCTGGCCGCCGTTGTTGATGAAGCCGGCGGTGGCGTACACCGAGGTGCGCTTGCTGAAGCTGTACATCGCGCGCAGCGTATACAGCATGGCCTGGTTGTCGCTGCCGTGGTAGTTCAGGAAGTAGACCTGGCCGGCCAGGTTGACCGCGGGGGTGATGTCGTAGGACGCGCCGGCGTAGTACAGGTCGCTGATCGGGGTGGGGCTGCCCTCGTTGTCGCGGCGGATCCAGCCGGCGCCGATCTTGGTGCGCTGGAACAGCATGTAGCCGCCGAGAGACAGGCGGTCGTCGGTCAGGTTGCTGTTGGTCAGGCCGCCGAAGGCGCCCGGGCCGCCGCGCTGCGAGTCATACGCGGCGGTGACGCCCCAGGTCTTGTTGTCGTAGCCGAGCATGGCCGACCACTGGCGGCACGCCTTCTTGTCGGTGGCGTTCTCGCCGGCGCAGTTGGTGCCCGAGGGGCTGGGGCCGGCGTTGACCGCATCGCGCCCGAAGCTGTAGGTGGCGCCCACCACGAAACCGCTGAAGTTGGCCTTGTACGACACCGCGTTGTCGGCGCGCGTATTGGGCAGGTAGCTGTCGAGCGAGCCCGAGCCGTACACGTTGGGCCCCAGGACATCGCTGTCGAGCGTGGCCCAGAACAGCATGGTGTACTGGCGGCCGAACGACAGCTGCCCGTACTGGTTGCTCAGCCCGACCAGCGCCTGGCGCCCGAACAGGCGGCCGCCCTGGTTGGAGGTGCCCGAATCCGGCGAGAAGCCCGACTCCAGCACGAAGATGCTCTTCAGGCCGCCGCCAAGGTCTTCAGTGCCGCGGATGCCCCAGCGCGAGGGCACGGTCGCGGTCAGGTTGGGCATGCGCACCAGGCCGTCGCCGTTGGCGCCGACATTGCTCACATACTCGACGCCCGTGTCGATGACCCCGTACAGGGTGACCGAGGATTGTGCCGAGGCCAGCAGGGGGAAAGCCGCGGCCAGGCCTGCGGCGATTCGTGCAAGTTTCATCTACCAGTTTCCTTCCGTTTTCCGTTTTCCGTTTTGTCGTCTTGTAGTCCGCTGCCACTGCGGATGGCGGCTGCGGATGCTGTTTCGGTCTCTTTTGTGTTTTATATATGAAACATCAAACAACATAAGAAACGTCAAGCAAAATATAGCTGCGAGTTTCCACAAGATGTGAGGAGGGTTATCCCTAGTGAGGCGACGCCGCGACGGCTAACGCCGGCTCTGCGCGGAGGTTTCCGATCTTTCTATCGTTAACCCTCATCCCGGCTGGGCTCCGACACGCCTATGCTTTAAAAGTTTTATTCTCAAACCTAAGTTTTATATATGGAACAAAATCAGCCCCACATCCTGGCCGAGCCAGACCGGCAGTTGCTGGAAGCCCTCGACAGCGGGTTTGCCCAGCGCGTGGTGCAGGTGGGCGCGGACGGCGAGCGCGTGGCTTACCGCAGCGGCGGGAGCACGGGCCCTGCGGTCGTGCTGCTGCACGGCATCAGTTCCGGGGCGGCGTCGTGGCTGCCGTGCGCGAGCCTGCTGGCCGCGCACGCGCGGGTGATCGCCTGGGATGCGCCGGGCTATGGCGATTCGTCGCCGCTGCCGCAGGCGCGGCCGCTGGCGTCGGACTACGCGCAGCGGCTGGACCGGCTGCTGCAGGCACTGGGCGTGCAGCCGGCGTTGATCGTCGGGCATTCGCTGGGCGCGCTGATGGCGGCGGCCTATGTTGCCAACGCGCGCCAGCTGCCCGCGCGCCTGCTGTTGCTCAGCGTGGCGCAAGGCTACGGCGGCGCGGGCAGGGAGGCGCAGGCAAGGGAAGTGGCGCGGCAGCGGCTGGAGGCGCTGGAATCCCTGGGCGTCGATGGCCTGGCGCAACGCGGCCCGGCCCGGCTGCTGAGCGAGGAAGCCGACCCCGGCGCCCAGGCATGGGTGCGCTGGAACATGCAGCGGCTGAACCCGGACGGCTACCGCCAGGCGGTGGCGATGCTGTGCGGCGACGACATCCACGCCTACCTGGCGCGGCGCCCCGATGCCTTGCCCACGCAGATCGCCTGCGGCAGCCGCGATGTCGTCACCACGCCGCCAGCCTGCGGCACGCTGGCCGAACGCTTCGGCCTGCCGTTCTCGCTGATCCCCGATGCCGGCCACGCCTGCTATATCGACCAGGCCGCCGCCACCGCGCGGCTGATCCGCTCGGTGCTGGACGACGCCACCTGAAGCCACCGCGGCGGCGCCTGCCGCCGCATCCCGAGCGGTGTCGCGCAGCTTGCGCCACCCGTTCCAGATTTCGTATGCCGATCGCGGGTTAACCCCAGTCAATTTTTGCGGCCGCGTTGTCTATAGTCGTACCTGTGTTCAATATCTAAACCAGTGTTTCATTAGTAAAACGTAGCCAGGCGATCGCAAGACCGGTCGGCGAGGCACGCGGAACACGGTCCCCCCGCTGCAAGACATGGAGCAAAGCGCAATGGAAAGCCTCTCGTACAACCCGAACCTGGTGCCCTGGGAGCGTCCGGCGCCGAACAACGTGGCAGGCAAGGGCCATATCGAGCAGCCCGGCAAGGTCGCCAACATCGTCTGGCAGACCCGCGCCGCCGCGCCGACCGCCTATGAGAACGCGCTGGGCGATGCCCTCGAAGCCGCGTTCGAAGGCGGCGCGCAGAACCCGCAGGACATCGTGCGCGCCTTCAATGACGCCGGCTTCCTGGGCGTGGACGGCCAGCCCTGGACCGAAGAGCGCTTCCTGTCCGAAATGCGCCGGCTGGGTGCCTGAGCCCGCCCCAGTCCAAGTCCAGCCTCGAAGCGAGAAAACCATGGAATCGAACAAGCAAGCCCGCACCGAAGCCCGCCTGAACACCGGCCTGCGCAACTACTGGTACCCGGTCGCCGCCTCGTGGGCGGTGTCCCATGCCCCGATCGGCATTACCCGCCTGAGCCAGAACATCGTGCTGTGGCGCGACGGCGAAGGCCAGGTCCACGCCCTGGAAGACCGCTGCCCGCACCGCGGCGCGCGCCTGTCGATGGGCTGGAACCTGGGCGACCGCGTTGCCTGCTGGTACCACGGCGTCGAGGTCGGCGGCGATGGCCAGGTCAAGAGCGTGCCGGCGGTGGAAAGCTGCCCGCTGGAAGGCCGCACCTGCGTGCGCAGCTACCCGGTGCAGGAGAAGGCCGGCGCCATCTTCCTGTGGTTCGGGGACCAGGCCCCGCAAGGCGAGGGCAGCCCCGACGAACTGCGCCTGCCGGAAGAACTGGTCAGCGAGGAACACAGCAACTTCCTGTGCGTGGCGCACTGGGACTGCAACTACCGCTACGCCATCGACAACGTGATGGACCCGATGCACGGCGCCTACCTGCATGCGGTGTCGCACTCGATGGCCAGCGGCGAGAAGTCCGCCGTGATGCAGGTGCGCGAGACCGAGCACGGCCTGGTGTTCGAGAAGACCGGCCAGCGCGGCGTCAATTTCGACTGGGTGGAATTTGGCGAGACCGGCACGCTGTGGCTGCGCCTGGCGATTCCGTACCGCGCCAGCGTCGGCCCCGGCGGCCCGTTCGGCATCGTCGGCATGGCCACGCCGGTGGATGAAGACCACTGCATGGTGTTCTTCTGGCGTACCCGCCATGTGCAGGGCTGGGAGCGCGACGTGTGGCGCTTCCTGTACCGCAACCGCCTGGAGCAGCTGCACTGGGACGTGCTGGAGCAGGACCGCGTGGTGCTGGAAATGATGGCCCCGAACGCGCGCGACCACGAGATGCTGTACCAGCACGACGCCGGCATTACCCGCGTGCGCCGCCTGCTCAAGCGCCGCGCCGAGCAGGAAGTGGCCGACGAGCCCGTCGCCATGCTGCAACCCGCCGGAGCCGCCAGCCATGCCTGAGGCAAACACCAACAACACGCTGCTGGCCGGGCGCAAGGTGCTGGTCACCGGCGCCGCGCGCGGACTGGGCCTGGCCTTCGCCAAGGCGCTGGCCGAAGCCGGCGCCACCGTGGCCATGGCCGACATCCTGGCCGAGCGCCTGCAGCAGGAAGCCGACGCCCTGCGCGCCCGCGGCCTGAAGGTGGTGCCGGTCACGCTGGACCTGTCCGATCCGGCCTCGGTGCAGGCTTGCGCCGAGGCCGCGGTCAAGGCGCTGGGCGGGCTCGACGGCCTGGTCAACAACGCCGCCGTGACGGATTCCGGCGGCCGTGACGCCGCCGCCATCGACATCGCCACCTGGGACCGCGTGATGAACGTCAACGTGCGCGGCACCTGGCTGATGACCACCGCCTGCCTGCCGGCGCTGCGCGCCAGCGGCCGCGGCGCCATCGTCAACCTGGCTTCGGACACGCCGCTGTGGGGCGCGCCCAACCTGCTTGCCTACGTGGCGAGCAAGAGCGCCATCATCGGCATGACCCGTTCGCTGGCGCGTGAACTGGGCAAGGACCAGATCACGGTGAACGCCGTGGCCCCGGGCCTGACGCTGGTGGAAGCCACCGAATACGTGCCGCAGCACCGGCACGACCTGTACCGCGAGCAGCGCGCGATCACGCGCGAGCAACTGCCCGACGATGTTTGCGGCGCGGTGCTGTTTGCACTGTCCGACCTCGCCCGTTTCGTGACCGGCCAGACGCTGGCGGTCAACGGCGGCTTTGTCATGCATTGATCCAACCGATCCACTGAAAACAGAAGGAATCCAAATGAGCGATCTTTCTCAACCGCAAAACATCAAGCGTTCCTGGGACCAGCCGGAGAACGCTTCGTTCGACCAATGGATGGAAAGCCGCGTGGCGCGCTTCTCCACGCGCAAGTACGACTGGGACGCGCTGAAGTTCCAGGCCGACTACGACCCCAAGTACCGCCGCGCGCAGATGCGCTACCTGGGCACCGGCGGCACCGGCGTGGCCGCCGACACCAACACCGTGCCGAGCGAGCATTTCACCTTCTCCACCATGATCATCCCGGCCGGCCATGAAGGCCCGTCGCATATCCACACCGACGTGGAAGAGGTGTTCTTCATCCTGCGCGGCAAGGTCAAGCTGATCCTGGAAAAGGACGGCGAGCGCTACGAGACCATCCTGACCGACCGCGACCTGGTCTCGGTGCCGCCGGGCGTCTACCGCGAGGAAATCAACATCGGCGAGGAAGACGCGCTGATGTGCGTGATGCTGGGCGCGAAGAAGCCGATCACGCCGACCTACCCGCCCGAGCATCCGCTGACGAAGATCAAGCGCTGATGCCGGCGAACGTCCGTCAGCACGCATCCACCGAAGCCATGAGTAGCAACCCCATCCCGGCCACGTCCGCCGCCAGCGAAACCCCGGACAAGTACATCGTCCCGGGCCTGGAGCGCGGCCTGCGCCTGCTGAGCGAGTTCAGCAGCAAGGACCGCACCATGTCGGCAGCGGAACTGGCGCGCCGCCTGAAGGTGCCGCGCTCGACCGTGTTCCGCCTGCTGGCCACGCTGGAAATGCTGGGCTTTGTCGAGCGCGCCGATGGCGGCCGGGATTTCCGGCTGGGCATGGCCGTGCTGCGCCTGGGGTTTGAATACCTGGCGTCGCTGGAGCTGACCGAGCTGGGCCGCCCGCTGCTGGAGCGGCTGCGCGACGAGATCGGCTATCCCAGCAACCTGGTGGTGCGCGACGGGCGTTCGATCGTCTACGTGGCCAAGGCGGTGTCGCCGCGGCCGTTTGCCAGCTCGGTCAACGTCGGCACGCGCCTGCCCGCGCATGCCACGGTGCTGGGGCGCGTGCTGCTGGAAGACCTGTCGCTGGCGGAGCTGCGCACGCTGTACCCGGAGACGCAGCTTGCGGTGTTTTCCGAGAGCACGCCGCGCACCGTCGACGAGCTGCACGAGATCGTGCAGCGCGACCGCGAGCGCGGCTACGTGCTGCAGGAAGGCTTTTTCGAAGCCAGCATTTCCACCATCGCCGCGCCCGTGCGCGACCGCACCGGCAAGGTGGTGGCGGCGTTGGGCGCCACCATCCCCGCCGCGCATATCGATCCGGCGCAACTGGATGCGATGGTGGAGAAGGTCAGGGATACCGCGGGCGAGTTGTCGCGCCTGCTCGACTACCGCCCGTCGCTGCGCAGCAGCGGCGCCAAGGTGGTGAATCTGTATCGGGAGTGAGGACAATGTCCATGATTGAACTCGGCGGCAAGGTTGCCGTCGTCACCGGCGGGTCCTCCGGCATCGGGCTGGCGACCGTCGAGCTGCTGCTCGAAGCGGGCGCCGCCGTGGCCATGTGCGGCCGCGACGAGAACCGACTGCGCAGCGCCGAAGCGCAGCTGCGCGAGAAATTCCCCGGGTGCCGGCTCCATGCCGCCACCTGCGACGTGCTCAAGCCTGAACAGGTCGCCGCCTTTGCCGCTGCCGTGCAGGCCACGCTGGGCAACGTCGACATGCTGGTCAACAACGCCGGCCAGGGCCGTGTCTCCACCTTCGCCAACACCGAGGACGCGGCCTGGATGGAAGAACTGCAGCTCAAGTTCTTCTCCGTGATCCACCCGACGCGCGCGTTCCTGCCGCAGCTTGAGAAGTCAGGCCAGGGCGCCATCGTCTGCGTCAACTCGCTGCTGGCGCAGCAGCCGGAGCCGCACATGGTGGCGACTTCCGCCGCGCGTGCCGGCGTGCTTAACCTGGTGCGCTCGATGGCCACCGAGTTTGCGCCCAAGGGCGTCCGCGTCAACGGCATCCTGATCGGCCTGGTCGAATCGGGCCAGTGGCGCCGCCGCTTCGAGGCGCGCCCTGAAGCAGACCGCCACCTGGACTGGGCCGCATGGACCGCGCGCCTGGCCCAGCAGAAACATATTCCCCTTGGCCGCCTGGGCCTGCCGGTCGAGGCAGCCCGCGCCATCCTGTTCCTTGCCTCGCCGTTGTCTTCGTACACCACGGGCAGCCATATCGATATCTCCGGAGGACACTCCCGTCATGCCTAATCAACAACAGTACGAGCAACAGCAGGTCACCGTCGGTTGCGCCATCACGGCGTTTCTCGAGCAGTGCGGCGTCAAGGCCGCCTTCGGCGTGATCTCGATCCACAATATGCCGATCCTCGACGCCATGGGCGAGCGCGGCAAGATCCGCTTCGTGCCGGCGCGCGGCGAAGCGGGCGGCACCAATATGGCCGATGCCTATGCCCGCACCACCGGTGGCCTGGGCGTGTGCCTGACCAGCACCGGCACCGCCGCGGGCAACGCCGCCGGCGCCATGGTCGAAGCGCTGACCGCCGGCACGCCGATGCTGCATATCACCGGCCAGATCGAAACGCCTTACCTGGACCAGAGCCTCGCCTACATCCACGAAGCGCCGGACCAGCTCACCATGCTCAAGGCCGTGTCCAAGGCCGCCTTCCGCATCCGCAGCGCCGACACCGCCATCAGCACCATCAAGCTGGCCGTGCAGACCGCGCTGACGGCGCCGACCGGCCCGGTCAGCGTGGAGATCCCCATCGACATCCAGGCCGCGCTGATCGAGATGCCGGCCGACCTGCAGCCGCTGCCGGTGCCGCAGCACGTGCCGTCGGCACATGCGCTGGACGCGCTGGCCGAGCGCCTGGCCAAGGCCAAGCGCCCGCTGCTGTGGCTGGGCGGCGGTGCGCGCCACGCCAGCAAGCAGGTGCAGCGCCTGCTGGACCTGGGCTTCGGCGTGGTCACCAGCACGCAAGGCCGCGGCATCGTGCCGGAAGACGATCCCCGTTCGCTGGGCGCCTACAACCTGCATAAGCCGGTCGAGGCCTTCTACCAGACCTGCGACGCGATGCTGGTGGTGGGCTCGCGCCTGCGCGGCAATGAAACCCTGAAGTACGAACTGAAGCTGCCGCGCCCGCTGCTGCGCATCGACGCCGACCCGGCCGCCGAAGGCCGCTGCTACCTGAGCGACTACTTTGTCAGCGGCGACGCCGCGCTGGCGCTGGACGCCCTGGCGGATCGGCTTGAAAAGCGCATGCAGATCGACCCGGCCTTCGCCGCCGACCTGCGCCGCGCCCATGACACCGCCGTCAACAGCCTGGTCGACGGCCTGGGCCCGTACTCGGCGCTGGTGCAGGCGCTGCAGGGCGCGGTCGGCCGCAGCTTCAACTGGGTGCGCGACGTGACCGTGTCGAACAGCACCTGGGGCAACCGCCATCTGCGCATCTTCGATTCGCGTGCCGGCGTGCATGCGCTGGGCGGCGGCATCGGCCAGGGCCTGGCGATGGGCATCGGCGCCGCGATCGGTGCTGCGGCGACCGCTTCGGGCAAGAAGACCTTCACACTGGCCGGCGACGGCGGTTTTATCCTGAACCTGGGCGAACTGGCCACCGCGGTGCAGGAACGCGCCGACATGGTGATCGTGCTGATGAACGACAAGGGCTACGGCGTGATCAAGAACATCCAGGACGCCCAGTACGGCGGCCGCCGCCACTACGTGGACCTGCATACCCCGGACTACGCCACGCTGGCCAAGTCGCTGTCGCTGCGCCATGCGCGCGTGAGCAACCTGGCCGAGGTCGGCGCCGCGCTGGAAGCGGCCACGGTCGAGTCGGGCCCGTTCCTGCTGGAGATCGACATGCTGTCGATCGGTTCCTTCAAGACCATCTTCGCCGGCCCTCCGGTGAACAAGGACAACGAAGAGCCGGCGCGCGAACAAACCACTGTCACCGCCTGAGGGAGACCGGAGATGCTGCATGTGTCCATGGTTGGCTGCGGCGCGATCGGCCGCGGCGTGATGGAATTGCTCAAGAGCGATCCCGAGGTGGTGTTCGACGTGGTGATCGTGCCGGAGCACACGATGGACGAGGCCCGCGACGCGGTCACCGCGCTGGCGCCGGGCGCCCGCGTGGCGACGCACCTGGACGACCAGCGTCCCGACCTGCTGGTCGAGTGCGCCGGCCACCATGCGCTGGAAGAGCACATCGTGCCGGCGCTGGAACGCGGCATTCCGTGCATGGTGGTGTCGGTGGGCGCGCTGTCCGAGCCCGGCATGGCCGAGCGGCTGGAAGCGGCCGCGCGCCGCGGCGGCACCCAGGTGCAGCTGTTGTCAGGTGCGATCGGCGCGATCGATGCGCTGGCCGCGGCGCGTGTCGGCGGGCTGGACGAAGTCATCTACACCGGCCGCAAGCCGGCTCGCGCCTGGGCCGGCACGCCGGCCGAGCAGCTCTTCGACCTGGATGCGCTGACCGAGGCGACCGTGATCTTCGAAGGCACGGCCCGCGACGCGGCGCGTCTGTATCCCAAGAACGCCAACGTGGCCGCCACGGTGTCGCTGGCAGGCTTGGGGCTGGACCGCACCTCGGTCAAACTGCTGGCCGACCCGCATGCGGTGGAGAACGTGCACCACGTGGAAGCGCGCGGCGCCTTCGGCGGCTTCGAGCTGACGATGCGCGGCAAGCCGCTGGCGGCCAATCCCAAGACTTCCGCGCTGACCGTGTTCAGCGTGGTGCGCGCACTGGGAAACCGGGCGCACGCGGTATCGATCTAGTCCCGGCAGCCAACGCCCCACAGACTTAGCAGGCAACGACAATGAAGACGCAAGAAGTACTCCCCATCTGCATCGCGGGCGAATGGCGCCTGGGGACCGGCGACCGCTATGGCACCCGCTATCCGGCTACCGGCGAAGTGGTGGCAGAACTGAACGCCGCCAGCCTGGCGGACGTGGAAGAAGCGGTGCGGGGCGCCCATCAGGCCTTCCTCACCAGCGGCTGGGCCCAACGCAAGCCGCATGAGCGCGCCGCCGTGCTGTACCGCGTGGCCGGGCTGATCCGCGCCCAGGGCGAGCAGCTGGCCCAGCGCCAGCGCCTGGACAACGGCAAGCCGATCAGCGAGACGCGCGCCCTGGTGGCCAGCGCCGCCGGCACCTTCCAGTTCTTTGCCGCCGCCTGCGAGACGCTGGAAGAAACCATCACGCCGCAGCGCGGCGACTGCCTGACCATGAGCGTGTACGAGCCGATGGGCGTGGTTGCGGCGATCACGCCGTGGAACTCGCCGATCGCCAGCGAGGCGCAGAAGATGGCGCCCGCGCTCGCCGCCGGCAACGCCGTGGTGGTCAAGCCCGCCGAGGTCACGCCGCTGATGGCGCTGGAGCTGGCGCGCATCTGCGAAGAGGCCGGCGTGCCCAAGGGCCTGCTCAGCGTGCTGCCCGGCAAGGGTTCGGTCATCGGCGACGCCATCACCAAGCATCCGCTGGTGCGCCGCGTGTCGTTCACCGGCGGCACCACCACCGGCAAGCACATCGCCCATATCGCCGCCGACAAGATGATGCCGGTGTCGCTGGAACTGGGCGGCAAGTCGCCGACCATGGTGTTCGACGATGCCGACCTGGACCACGCGGTCAACGGCGTGCTGTACGGCATCTTCAGCTCGTCGGGCGAGTCGTGCATCGCCGGCTCGCGCCTGTTCGTGGCGCGCTCGCAGTACGAGGCCTTTATCGACCGCCTGGCCGCGGGCGCCGCGCACCTGCGCGTGGGCGACCCCGCCGACGAGCGTACCCAGATGGGCCCGCTGATTACCGACCGCCACCGCGACAGCATCGAGTCGTACGTGGCCGCCGGCGTGGAAGAGGGCGGCCAGCTGCGCACCGGCGGCCTGCGCCCAGACGTGGCCGGCCTGCCCAACGGCTATTTCTACACGCCGACCATCATCGAAGGGCTGGATAACAACGCCCGCATCTGCCAGGAAGAGATCTTCGGGCCGGTGCTGGTCGCAATCCCGTTCGACGACGAGGATGACCTGATCGCGCAGGCCAACGACAGCGTCTATGCGCTTGCCGCGGGCATCTGGACGCGCGACTACAAGCGCGCCTGGCGCGTGGCACGCGCCGTGCAGGCGGGCAATGTGTGGATCAACACCTACAAGCAATTCTCGATCGCGACGCCGTTCGGCGGCTGGCGCGACAGCGGCCTGGGCCGCGAGAAGGGGCGGCTTGGCATCCTGCAGTACATGGAGCAGAAGAGCGTGTACTGGGGCCTGAACGAACAACCGCTGCCGTGGGCCAACCACTGAACCCGGCAGGCTGGAGAGAAGCAATGATCAAGGTATTGGGGATCGACGAGATCGTCTACGGCGCGGATGACTTTGACGCCTGCCGTGGCTTTTTCACCGACTGGGGCCTGGCCATCAAGCGCGACGATGCGCAGGGCCTGGATTTTGAAACGCTGAACGGCTGCCGCGTGCTGGTGCGCCGCATCGACGATGCCACGCTGCCGCCCGCGATCGAGGCCGGCCCGACGCTGCGCGAAGTGGTGTGGGGCGTCGAGTCACAGGCCTCGCTGGACCAGCTCGCCAAGGCAATCGCTGATGCACCGGGCTTCGTGAAGCAAGGCGAGGGCGATACGCTGCGCGTGGGCTGCACCGATCCGAACGGCCTGGCCGTGCGTTTCCAGGTCACCCGCAAGCATGACGTGCAGGTCGAATGCGCGCTGATGAACACGTGGAACGACAAGCCGCGCCTGAACCAGCGCAGCCCGATCTACGACCATGCCACCCCGATCGAAGTGGGCCACGTGGTGTTCTTCGTCAAGGACGTCAAGGCCACTGAGCGCTTCTATGTCGAGAAGTTCGGCTTCGTGCCGTCGGACCGCTACCCGGACCGCGGCGCCTTCCTGCGCTGCACGCCCGAAGGCGGCCACCACGACCTGTTCCTGCTGCAGCTGCCGGAACCGAAGAGCGGCCTGAATCACGTCGCCTTCACCGTGCGCGACATCCACGAAGTCTTCGGCGGCGGCATGCATGTCTCGCGCAAGGGCTGGGATACGCAGCTCGGCCCGGGCCGGCACCCGATCTCGTCGGCCTACTTCTGGTACTTCAAGAACCCGGCCGGCGGCCTGATCGAGTACTACGCCGACGAAGACCAGCTCGACGAACACTGGGAGCCGCGCGCTTTCGAGCCGGGCCCGACCATGTTCGCCGAATGGGCGATCGAAGGCGGCATCGACGGCAACACCCGCCGCCAGAAGAACGCGGGCGGACCGGCAGGCAAGTTCCTGACCGAGAAGCGGTAAGTCAGCAGCAATCGAAGGAAGCAGCAATGAGTGCCCACCAGTCCCTGACCCTGCGCGTCCACGCCATGCGCTATGAAGCGCGCGGCGTGGTCAGCATCGAACTGCAAGATCCCGAAGGGAAGACCCTGCCCGAGTACAGCCCGGGCGCCCATATCGACCTGCACCTGGGCAACGGCCTGGTGCGCAGCTACTCGCTGTGCGGCGCGCCCGAAGCGCGCCGGCGCTATACCGTGGGCGTGCTGCTGGACCGCGGCAGCCGCGGCGGTTCGCGCTACGTGCATGAGCAGCTGCGCGTGGGCGCCACGCTGACCGTGGGGGCGCCGCGCAACAACTTCGAGCTGGACGAAAGCGCCGCGCACACCGTGCTGGTCGCCGGCGGCATCGGCGTCACGCCGATCGTCTGCATGGCGCGCCGCCTGGCCGAGCTGGGCAGGTCGTTCACGCTGATCTACTGCGCCCGTTCGCGTGCCGAGGCCGCATTCGTCGAACAGCTGTCGGCCCATGGCGATGCCGTGCACTTTCACTTCGACGACGAGGCCGGCGTGCCGCCGGACCTGAACGCGATGCTGGCCGGCCAGGAGGTGCAGACGCACTTCTACTGCTGCGGCCCCGGTCCGATGCTGAAGGCGTTCGAGGCTGCCTGCGAAGCGCATGGCTACCCGAACGTGCATATCGAGCGCTTTGCCGCCGACCCCTCGACCGAGGCGGTGCAGGAGGGCGAGTACACCGTGTCGCTGTCGCGCACCGGCACCACCGTCAAGGTGCCGTCCGGCAAGTCGCTGCTGGACGCACTGCTCGATGCCGGCGTGCAGATCGACTACAGCTGCCGCGAAGGCGTGTGCGGCTCGTGCGAGACCGCGGTGCTGGAAGGTTGCCCCGACCATCGCGACAGCGTGCTCAGCAACAGCGAGCGCGCCAGCAACAAGACCATGATGGTGTGCGTGTCGGGGTGCAAGGGCAGCAAGCTGGTGCTGGACTTGTAATTTCGCGATTGTGTTCTCCCCTCTCCCGCGCGCGGGAGAGGGGCGGGAGAGAGGGCCAGCGCACGCCGTAGCCGATGCGCTGTCGAATCCCGACTGCCTCTTCCCAGGCCGCCGGGCAAGCCGCGGCATCTGCCGTTATCAAGTGCCTGCCCTCTCCCCCGGCCCCTCTCCCGCAAGCGGGAGAGGGGAGCAACCCCCGAAGAATCAAACCGAGAAGCCCCGTGTTAACCCAGAGACAAGACGCAGCGTCCCCCGGCGCACCGGTGACCGCCACCGCAGGTATCGTGACCACGGCCGACAGCGCCGGCCAGAGCGCGGCGGCGGCCCGCAGCGGCCCGCTCACGCGCGGCAATATCGTTGCCCGCATCGAACGCATGCCGGGCAACGCCATGCATATCCGCGCCCGGCTGCTGATCGGCCTGGCCACCTTCTTCGATGGCTTCGACGTCATCGCCATCGCAGCCACGCTGCCGCTGCTGATCGCGCAGTGGTCGCTGACGCCGGGCCAGATCGGCGTGCTGATCGCTGCGCCTTCGGTCGGCCAGCTGGTCGGCGCGCTGCTGTTCCCGGGGCTGGCCGAGCGCTTCGGCCGGCTGCGCTCGATCGGCTGGAGCGCGGGCATCATCGGCCTGATGAGCATTGCCTGCGGCTTCGCGCCGTCGTTCGAGATCTTCTTGCTGCTGCGCATCGTGCAGGGCCTCGGCCTTGGCGGTGAGCTGCCGGTGGCCGCCACCTATATCAACGAAGTCACGCGCGCGCATGGCCGTGGGCGCTTCGTGCTGCTGTACGAGGTGGTGTTCCCGATCGGCCTGATGGTGTCCAACGGCGTTGGCGCCTGGCTGGTGCCGCACTACGGCTGGGAGGTGATGTACTTCATCGGCGGCGTGCCGCTGGTGCTGTTCTTCATCCTGCGCCGCGTGATCCCGGAATCGCCACGCTGGCTGGCGGAGAAAGGCCGTCTTGAAGAAGCCGATGCCGCACTGCGTGCGTTCGAGGCGCGCGCCAAGGATCCGCTGCCGCCGCCGGTCAATGCCGGCAGCTACGACCGCATGACCCAGCACCCGCGCCGGCGCGTGCGTGACCTGGTCAGCAAGGCCTACCTCGGCCGCACGCTGGCGGTATGGATGCTGTGGGCAACCTGCGGCTTTATCCAGTACGGGCTGTCGACGTGGCTGCCCACGGTCTACAAGACCGTCTACCACGCGCCGCTGCAGCTGGCGCTGAACCTTGCCGCCGGCGCCTCGGTGCTGGGCGTGGTCGGCTCGCTGGTGTGCGCGATGATTGTCGACAAGGTGGGCCGCAAGCCGGTGATCAACGTGTCGTTCCTGCTGTGCGCGCTGTCGCTGGTGCTGGCGGGGGTGTTCCACGCTTCGAACGTGTATGTGGTAGCGACCTTCTGCGCGCTGGCGATGGGCTTCCTGGCCAGCGGCTTTATCACCGCCTATGTTTACACGCCCGAGTTGTACCCGACCAGCGTCCGCGCGATGGGCTGCGGCCTGGGCGGCGCCTGGCTGAAGCTGGCGGCGATCTTCGCGCCTGGCCTGATCGCCAGCACCATTGGCAGCGGCAACCTCAGCGTCGCCTTCTTCGCGCTGTCCGTGGTGCCGGCGCTGGCGGCTGTCACCGTGCATTTCCTTGGCATCGAGACCAAGGGGCGGGTGCTGGAAGAACTGGAGGTCTGAACGGGCGTGCTGGTCCCGTTCCCTTCGGGCCGCCCCGCAATCCGGGTGCGGCCCTTTTTCTTTATTCCTGCGTGCGCAACAGCTTGCGCAGCCCCTGGTAAACCGCTTCCCGCTCCTCCGGCGACAACTGCCGGATCACCTGCGCCTGCCCCCGCCGCGCCAGCGGCATCACCTGGTCGTGCAGCGCGGCACCGGCTTCACTGATCGCGCAGATCAGCTTCTTGCGCGGCGTGTTGCCGGCTGAGGTCAGCCGCACCAATCCCCGATCCTCCAGCAGCCGCAGCGTGCGGCTCACCAGCGCCTTGTCCGAGGTCGACTGGGTCACCAGCTCGGCAAACGGCAGTTCGCGCGCGTGCGCCAGCAGCGCCAGGATGCGCCACTCCGGCACGGTCAGGCCGAACTGTTCCGCATAGGGCTTGGTCACCGTGCTGCGCAGCGCGGTGACCAGCTGGCTCAGCATCGTGGTCAGGAAATTGTCGACGGTCAGGCCGCTGCCGGCCTCGTCGAGGTCGGTCCACGGGCTGGTGTTGTCGGTGTCTGGCGCGGGCTGGCCGTTGGCGGGCGCGGCGTCACGGGGCATGCGTTCCTCTTGGTCAGGGTCTGCCGGCCGCGGAGTTCGGGCCGGTTGGCGGGCCCGATTGTCTCACAGGCGCTCGCCAATTCCGCCACCGGGTGTCGCTTTCGTGTCATGCAAGAGAATTAAACAAACTAAATAATGTCAATAGGTGTTTAACGTAAGTTGAGTTGTCAATATTTGCGACCTAGGATTACCAATGTTCCTGGTATGAACGTACGTTTTACTAATAAAACAACCGAAAGTGTTGTAACCCGAGCCAACCCTGTTTTCGCGGTGCGCACAACAGCCCACTCCAACCGCGAATGCGCCCCCACAGGAGCTGTTGATGAGACACGAACGCCCCCGCCGCCTTTTCCTTGCAGCCACTGCCATGGCCGCGCTTGCGCTTGCCGCGGGCAGCGCGCTGGCCACCGCCGCGTATCCGGCCAAGACCGTGACCATGGTCGTGGCCTATCCGCCCGGCGGCGACACCGACGCCATGGCCCGGCTCTATGCCGACAAGCTGTCGGCGCGCCTGAAGCAGCCGGTCATCGTCGAGAACCGCCCCGGTGCCGGCGGCGTGGTCGGCGCCAGCTTCGTCAGCCGCGCGCCGGCGGACGGCTACACGCTGCTGTACACGCCCAACCCTTTCACGCTGGCGCCGATGGTGCTCAAGCTGGCGCCGTCGGCCAGCTATGACCCGCTGCACGGCTTCACCCCCGTGATCCAGACCGCGGTGCAGGCGGTGCTGCTGGTGGCCAACCCGCAGGCCGGCATCAAGACCGTCGGCGAGATGATTGCCGTGGCCAGGGGCGGCAAGACGCTGACCTATGGCAGCCCGGGCGCGGGTTCGCCGATGCACATCGCCGGCGAGATGCTCAACCGCGCCGCGGGCGTGAAGATCCAGCACGTGCCGTACAAGGGCGTGGCGCCGGCGGTCAACGACGTGGTGGCGGGGCACGTGAACTTTGCCTACGTCACGCTGGGTCCGGTGGCGCAGTACATCAACACCGGCCGGCTGATCCCGCTGGCGATCACGGACGCAAAGCGCTCGCCGCTGCTGCCCAACGTGCCGACGCTGGCCGAGCTCGGCTACAAGGACGTGGTGGTCGGCGCCTGGCATGGCGTGATGGCGCCCAAGGGCACGCCGCCCGAGGTGGTCAAGGTGCTGAACCAGCAGCTCAACGACGTGCTGCGCCTGCCCGACGTGACCGAGAAGATGGCCACCTTCGGCGCCAGCCCGGTGGGCGGCGCCCCGGCCGCGCTGGAAAAGGTCAACGCGGCCGACTACGAGCGGCTGGGCAAGGTGATCCGCGACCTCGCGATCACGGCGGAATGACGCAGGGCAGCGCATCGCATTCATGCAACCAGACAAGCAGGAGGCCGGCATGAGCAAGGCCATCGTGGGAAGCTCCACGCCGCAGGTGACCGCGCGGGAAAAGGTCATGGGGCGCGCGCAGTATGCCGGCGACATCAAGTTGCCCGGCATGCTGCACGCCAAGGTGCTGCGCAGCCCGCACCCGCATGCGCGCATCGTGCGCATCGACACCTCCGCGGCGAAGGCGCTGCCCGGCGTCAAGCTGGTGGTGACCGGGCACGATGTGCCCGCCCGCAACTGGGGCCCGCACCGCAAGGAGCAGCGCATCCTGGCCTGCGGCGTGGTGCGCCACGTCGGCGAGGAAGTGGCCGCGGTGGTGGCGGTCAGCGAGGAGATCGCGCGTGATGCGCTGGACCTGGTCCGCATCGAGTACCAGGCGCTGCCCGCGCTGCTGACGCCGGAAGCGGCGCTGGCCGATGGCGCGCCCGAGATCCATGCCGGCACGCGCAATATCGGCCATGAGATGCACATCGTGCGGGGCGACGTGGATGCCGCGTTCGAAGCCTGCGCCGCGGTGCATGAGGCCACCTACGACATGCACTCGCAGTACCCGGGCTACCTTGAGCCGATGGCCTCGGTGGCAGCGCAGGACGGCAACGGGCGGCTCACGCTGTGGGCCTCGACCCAGTCCGTGTTCCTGGCGCGCGCGCGGCTGGCCGAGGCGCTGAACCGGCCGGTCTCGACCATCCGCGTGGTGCAGGCGACCACCGGCGGCGGCTTCGGCGCCAAGATCGTCGAGGAGAACAACAGCCTGATCTGCGCCTTCCTGGCCAGCCGGCTGGAGCGCCCGGTGCGGCTGGTCAACAACCGGCTGGAAGACTTCCAGGGCGCGCGCGCCAGCGTGCCGATGAAAGTGTGGCTGCGCATGGGGCTGTCCGCAGACGGCGTGATCCTGGCCAAGGATGTGCGCATCACGGCCGAATGCGGCGCCTACTCCGGGCTTGCCGGTGATGTGATGCACGTCACCGCCATGCGCAGCGACAACATGCACCGCGTGCAGAACGTGCGCTCGCATGCGGTCATGGCCTATACCAACAATCCGCCGCGCGGCGCCTTCCGCGGCTTTGGCGGGCAGCAGATGCAGTTTCCGCTGAACTGCCACCTGACCGTGCTGGCCGGCATGCTCGGCATGGACCCGGTGGAGGTGCACAAGCGCAATGCGATCGGCGCGGGCGAGACCAGCGTGCATGGCTGGAAGATCAGCAGCACCGGCATGGCCGAGTGCCTGGACATGACCCGCAAGGCCATCGGCTGGGACGAGAAGCGCGCCGCGCCGCGCGGCACCGGCACGCGCCGGCGCGGCGTGGGCATTGCCGCGGCCATGCACGTCAGCGGCAACCGCACGCTGGGCAACTGGGACGGCTCGACCATCCTGCTCAAGATCAACGAGGACGGGCGCGCGATGCTTCAGACCAGCGAGTGCGACATGGGGCAGGGCGCCAACACCATGCTCAGCCAGATCTGCGCGCAGGAGCTCGGCATCCCGCTGTCGCACGTGACCGTGATGGCGCCGGATACCGATACCGCGCCGTTCTGCCTGGGCTCGCTGGCGTCGCGCGTGACCATCATCGCCGGCAATGCGGTGCTGCGTGCCGCGCGCGAGGCGCGCCAGAAACTGCTGGCACTCGCGGCGGAGAAGCTTGGCGTGGACGCGGAACAACTGGCGATTGCCGATGGCCGCATCGCCGCGCCGGGCCGGCCCGATAAGTCCGCCACGCTGGCGGAGATCGCGCGGCTGCATATCTTCCGCCACGGCGGCGAGGGCATCCACGTGCGCGCCACCTATGACGCGCCCACGGTGATGCACGACGCCGACTACTACGGCAACGTCGCGCCCGCGCACTCCTTCGCGGCACAGGCGGTGGAAGTGGAAGTCGACACTGGCACCGGCCAGGTCACCGTGATCGACAGCTTTGTCGCCGACGACTGCGGCAAGGCCATCAACCCGCTCGCCGTGCACGGCCAGACCCACGGCGCGACCGTGCAGGCGATCGGCTGGACCCTGTACGAGAACCTGCAATACGAGGATGGCCGCCTGATGAACGGCAACTTTGCCGACTACACCATGCCGACCGCCGACGCGGTGCCGATGCTGCGCACCGACGTGGTGGAATCGAACGACCCCAACGGCCCCTATGGCGCCAAGGGCGCCAGCGAAACCGCGATCCTGCCGGGCGCGGCGGCGATCGCCAATGCCGTCTTCGACGCCGTGGGCGTGCGCATCCAGTCGCTGCCGATCACGCCGGAGAAGGTGCTGGCGGGCCTGCGCGAACTGAAGCAGAAGGACGCCGTCCATGCGTGACTTTGCCTTCCTTGAGCCGGCCACCGTGGCCGAGGCCAGCCAGATGCTGGCCGAGCTGGGCGACAGTTGCCGCATCCTTGCCGGCGGCACCGCGCTGATGCTCGGCATGCGCCAGCGCATGCTGACGCCTGGCCACCTGGTCTCGCTGGGCCGGCTCAAGGCGCTGCGCGGCATCACCTTCGATGCGCGCGAGGGCCTGCGTATCGGCGCGCTGACGCTGCATGCCGAGGTAGCGCGCTCGCCGCTGGTGCAGGCGCACTACCCGATGCTGGCCAGCATGGCCTCGCGCGTGGCCAATCCGCAGGTGCGCAACCAGGGCACCATCGGCGGCAACCTCTGCTATGCCGACCCCGCCACCGATCCGCCCGGCTGCCTGATGGCGCTGGGCGCGCGGATCGTGGTCAGCGGCCGAGGCGGCGAGCGCGAGATCGATATCGAGGACTTCCTGGTCGACTACTACGTCACGGCACTGGCGCCGGACGAGATCGTCACGCAGATCCGCGTGCCGGCGCCGGGTGCCGGCGCCGATGGCCGCTATGCGCGCTTCCTGCGCACCGCCGCCGAGCACCGGCCGCTCGCCAGCGTGGCACTGGCGGTGCGGCGCGAGGGCGCGTTCTGCGTCGAGGCGCGGCTGGCGGTGGGCGCGTCCACGCCGATCCCGGCCCGGCTGCGCCGCGCCGAAGCGCTGCTGGCCGGCAAGGCCGTCACCGCGGAACTAGCCGAGGAGACGGCCGCCATTGTCGCCGCGGACATCAACGCGGTCTCGGACATGCGCGGGTCCGAAAGCTACCGGCGCGAGATGGTGCGGGTAGTCGCGCGCCGCACCATTGCCGAGCTGTTCGGCGTGGCATCGGAGTAAGGAATCCCCATGAACCAAGTCAGCATCGAACTCACCGTCAACGGCGAGGAACACCAGGTGGAGGTGCCGGCGCGGCGCCTGCTGTCCGACCTGCTGCGCGACGACCTGAACCTGACCGGCACCAAGCGCGGCTGCGAGACCGGCATCTGCGGCGCCTGCTCCGTGCTGGTCGACGGCGAGGTGGTCAAGTCCTGCCTGATGCTCGCCGTGCAGGCGCGCGGGCGCCATGTGATGACGGTGGAGGGGCTGGCCGCCGACGGCCAGCTGCATCCGCTGCAGCAGTGCTTCATGGACAACGGCGGGCTGCAGTGCGGCTATTGCACGCCGGGCTTCCTGATGGCCTCGTGCGCGCTGCTTGCCAATAACCCCAACCCGACCGAAGACGAAGTCCGCCACGGCCTGAACGGCAACCTGTGCCGCTGCACCGGCTATGTCGGCATCGTTGAATCGGTCCTGTCCGCCGCGGAGAAAATGCGTGGAAATTGAAAAGACCCTGGTCACCGCGGCGCCGCCGGCGCGCGTGTGGGAGCTGCTGCTCGACCCCAACGTGATGGGCGCGTGCGTGCCCGGCATGGAATCGATCGAAGTGCTGAGCGATGTCGAGTACATCGCCCATATGGCGGTCAAGATCGCCTTCATCAACGCGCGCTTCCGGCTGCATACGAAGATCGTCGAGACGCGCGCGCCGCATTACCTGCGCACCGAGGGCACCGGCGAGGACGACTCGGTGGCCAGCTCGCTGCGCCAGTCGAGCGAGCTCTTCCTGACCGCCCTGGACGATGGCGGCACGCAGCTGCGCATCAGGGTGGAGGTGGACGTGCTGGGCCGGCTGGGCACTTTCGGCCTGAGCGTGATGAAGACCAAGGCCGATCGCATGTGGGACGAGTTTGGCGCCAACCTGCTGGCGCGGCTGTCGCCGCAGGGGGCGCAGGCAGCGCCCGAGCCGGCGGCGAAGTCCGCACCTGCGGCACCGGTTGCATCGGCCGCGGCTGCCAACGGCCATGCGGTGCTGCCGACACGGTCCGCGCCCGCACCCGCCGCCGGCGGGCTGTTCTCGCGGCTGTTCGGGCGCGGCGAGGCCGCGCGCGGGCCGCTGTCGGACATCTGCGTTGAGCTGCGCCGCAGCGACGAGACCATCGTGGTGCGGTGGCCCGCCGCCCAGGGCGAGCAATGCGCGGCCTGGCTGCGCGACTACCTGCGCCCAGGGGCATAGGCGGAGCCAGGGCGGGGTCTGCCGGCAATACGGGTACCCTACGGGGTGCAGGCGTGATATATGAGAGCGTTACGCCAAGACCGAATATTGCAGAGACAGACCATGACGACCGATTCGCCGCAGGAAGACACGCAGGAAAGCGGCCAGGAGGGCGCCCCGGAGAGCGCCCAGGAGAAGTACATCGTGCCGGGGCTGGAGCGCGGCCTGCGGCTGCTGGCCGAATTCAGCAGCCGTGAGCGCACCTTGTCGGCGGCCGAGCTGGCGCGCCGGCTCAAGGTGCCGCGTTCGACCGTGTTCCGGCTGCTGGCCACGCTGGAAATGATGGGCTTTGTCGAGCGCACCGACGGCGGGCGCGAGTTTCGCCTGGGCATGGCGGTGCTGCGGCTGGGCTTTGACTACCTGGCCTCGCTGGAGCTGACCGAGCTGGGCCGCCCGCTGCTGGACCGGCTGCGCGACGAGATCCACTATCCGTGCAACCTGGTGGTGCGCGACGGGCGCTCCATCGTCTATGTGGCCAAGTCGGTGGCCTCGCGCCCGTTTGCCAGCACCGTCAACGTTGGCACCCGGCTGCCGGCGCATGCGACCGTGCTGGGCCGCGTGCTGCTGGAAGACCTGTCGCTGGCGGAACTGCGCACGCTGTATCCGGAAGAACGCCTGGAGGTGTATTCCGAAAGCACGCCGCGCACTGTCGAAGAGCTGTACGACATGGTCCAGCGCGACCGCCAGCGCGGCTATGTGCTGCATGAAGGGTTCTTCGAGGCCAGCATCTCCACCATCGCGGCGCCGGTGCGCGACCGCAGCGGCAAGGTTGTGGCGGCGCTGGGCGCGACCATCCCGGCCTCGCGCATCGATCCGGACCAGCTCGACAATGTGGTGGAACAGGTCAGGCGGGCGGCGGCCGAGCTGTCGAGCCTGCTCGACTACCGGCCGGAGGTGCCGAAACCGTTCGCGTGACGGCAGCGCGCGCCGCCAGCCATCCATTGGGAAGCAATATGCAGCAACGCAAGACATACAACAGGCCGCCGCGCCGGCGGCAATGGCTGGCCGGCACGGCGCTGGCCGCTGCGCTGGCGGCGTGCGTGCCGTGGCAGGCGGCGCAAGCCGCCGGCTGCGCCAATGTGCGCATCGTGGTGCCGTTCCCGGCCGGCGGCCCGGCAGACCAGCTCGCGCGCACGCTGGCGCACGGGCTGCAGCAGCGGCGCGGCACGCCGTTCGTGGTAGACAACAAGCCTGGCGCCAACGGCAATATCGGCATCGACACGGTGCGGCGCGCGCCGGGCGACGGCTGCACGCTGCTGGTGGCCCCGGCCGGCAACCTGACCATCAACCCCACGCTGATGCCGGCGCTGAGCTACAACGTCGAGCGTGATTTCCGGCCGGTGTCGCTGCTGGCGGGCTCGCCCAACGTGCTGGCGGTGCATCCGTCAGTAAAGGCGAATTCCGTGCAGGACCTGGTCAGGCTGGCACAGCAGGCAGAGAAGTCCGGCAAGCCGCTGGGCTACGCCAGCCCGGGCGTCGGCAGCGGCCTGCACCTGGCCGGCGAGCTGTTCCGCAACAAGGCCGGCATCACGCTGCTGCACGTGCCCTACAAAGGCACCACGCAGGCGCTCAACGACGTGGTGGGCGGACAGGTGCCGATGCTGTTCGGCACGTGGCCGACGCTGGCGCCGTTTATCCAGTCCGGCGCGCTGCGCGCGCTGGCGGTGACGCAGTCCAGGCGCTCGCCGGCCGCGCCGAACGTGCCGTCGCTGGCCGAGCAGGGCGTGCCCGGCATCGACGTCAGTTCCTGGTATGCGCTGCTGGTGCCCAGGGCCACGCCGCAGCTGGCGGCCGATGCGCTCAGCGCCGACGTGCGCGCGCTGCTGGCCACGCCCGCGGTGCGGGCCGAGCTGCAGCGCCAGGGCATGGAGCCGGTGGGCAGCACGCCGCAGGCGCTCGAGGCCCGCATCCGCGAGGAAACCGCGGCGTGGGCGAAGCTGATCAAGGCGTACGGGATTACCGCGGAGTAGCGGCGCTGCGGTATCCCATCAGGCCCGACAGGTCGCGCGCGGCCTGCCTGACTTCCTTCTCCACGCGCTCGCGCAGCGCGCCATCGGCTTCAAAGCGCTGCTGCGGTCCCGCCACGCTGATCGCGGCGATCACGTCGCCGTCGGCGCCGCGCACCGGTGCCGCGCAGGAATCGATGCCCGGTTCATAGGCGGAAAAGCTCCAGGCGCAGCCGCGTTCGCGATCGGCGGCAAGGATATCAGCCAGCCGCGCGTGCGTGGCCGGGCTCTGGCCGGTGACCGTCGGCAGGGGATCGGATCCCAGCAGCTCGCGCAGCGTCTCCGGCGGCAGCTCGGCAATCAGCATCCGCCCCGGCGTGGTCAGGTGCGCGGCCACGCGGCTGCCGACCTGGATATTGCTGACCAGCGAGGCCGCGGGCATCTGCCGCAGCAGGTAGAGTGCATCGCCGCCATCGCGCACGGCCAGGTAGGCCGACAGCTGCAGCGATGCGCTCAGCCGGGCCAGCACGCGTGTGGCAAAGCTGGTCAGGTCATTGCTGGCCAGCACGCGCGAGGCCAGCTTCAGGAAGTTGAAGCCGACCTGGTGCCCGCCTTGCGGCAGGCGTTCCACCATGCCCTCATGCTCCAGTGTATCCAGCAGCCGCATCACGGTGACGCGGTTCACGTCGATGCGCCGGCCCACTTCGCTCAGGTTGGCGGTGGCGCCGCCCTCGGCGATGAAGCGCAGCAGGCGCAGGCCGCGGATCACCGGCGAGACCAGCTGGGCTTCGCGGGCGTCTTCGGTATCGCCATCGTCGGCAAGGTCAGGCTGTGGGCGGGATTTGGGCATGGTGGTGTCTGCTGTCAACGGAAAACGGCCGCGCAGGCGGCCGTGCTGGCGGAAACGATCGGCGCGGCTTCAGCCGAGGGCGACGTTCCAAGCGTCGTAATCGTACACCCAGTCGGCATTGCCGCCTTCCTTCAGCCAGGCATTGCCGCGCGAGCCGATCTGGATGCGGCTGGTGCGTTCGTGGCGCGCGGCCTGGTAGCGTGCCAGCGCGGCGGGCACGCCTGCGGCACCGCCGGGTGCGGCATCGGCAAGGCAGCGCGCCAGCACCACGCCGTCTTCAATCGCCATGCCGGCGCCTTGTGCCATGAACGGCATCATCGGGTGGCAGGCGTCGCCCATCAGCGTGACCGGGCCGGCGCACCATGCCGGCAGCGGGTCGCGCACGTACAGCGCGGAGATCAGCACCTCGTCGCAGGCATCGAGCAGTGCGCGCGCCTCGGGGTGGAAGCCGGCATAGGCGCTGCGCAGGTCTTGCACGCGGCCCGGCGTGGTCCAGGACTCATGGCGCCAGGCTTCCTGTGCGACGGTGGCGAAGATAAAGATGTCGCGGCCGCGGTTGAGCGGGAAGGTGACGATCTGTGTGGCGGCGTCGGGGCCCCACCATTTGGTGAAGGCGCCCAGGTTGGGCACGCCGGCGAGGCGCTCGGCGGGAACGACCGCGCGGTAGGCCACCACGCCGGTGAAGATCGGGCTTTCCTGGCCGAACAGGGCGGTGCGCACGGTCGAGTGGATGCCGTCGGCGCCGACCAGCACATCGACGCGCTCCTCTGCGCCACTGGCGAAGCGCAGCGTGGCGCTATCGGCATGCGGCTCGATCGCCACGGCCTTGTGGCCAAGGCGCACGCATTCGGCCGGCACGGCGGCTTCCAGTGCGGTCATCAGGTCGGCGCGGTGCATGGTCAGTTGCGGGGCGCCGTAGCGGCGCTCGGCGTCTTTCTGCATCGGCAGGCGGGAAGTTTCTTCGCCGGTGTCCCACGTGCGGCTGATGCGGTGGCTGGGGCGTGCGGCGGTTTCGCGCAGGGCGTCGCCGATGCCTAGCCCGTCGAGCGCGCATACGGCGTTGGGGGTCAGGTTGATGTCGGCGCCTACGCGGGCGAAGCGGGGGGCTTGTTCGTAGACGATTGCGTCCATGCCGAGCTTGCGCAGTGCGATGGCTGCGGCGAGGCCGCCGATGCCGGCGCCGTTGATTCCGATCTTGAGGGGCATTTTGTCTGCCTGCTGGTTGTTGGTGTATGTTCAAAAATGAACTATATGTTCATAAAAATATATGAGCGTGAGGGTGAACAGTCAATTAAGGGTGAACCCTAGGAAGGTGGTTTGGTGAGGGGGCTGGGGCAATGCGGTCGGTTAGTGGCTTCTGGCAGCGTGGCTGTTTCGCCGGCGTAGCCGGCGAGTCACTTTTTGTCCGAGCGACAAAAAGTAACCAAAAAGCGCGTCGCCTATGCGGCTGGCAATCAATTCCACGGCGTTGGTGGTTCGCACGGTGGTGCTTGCCGTTTGGGCGTGGGTGCCCGTTCGACCCTGCTACGCCATGTGAGTGTGGGACAGTGCCTGCGATAACCCACTATTGAACGATCCCCATGCAGGGCGTAGGCCGCCTGCTGCAAACGGCATTGCGGGGACGCCTACGGCTGCTGCGCAGGCTCAAGATGCGTTGACGGTCATTGGGCGCTTGCGCGGAGCGCAGCCGAAGGCGTTGATGCGATATCGCCAAGCCCCAAAAAAAACAGCCGCACACGGCGGCTGCTCTTGAAACCATCGCCGGTACACAAACGCTCAAAGCCCCAACACGAGCTTGGCAATGATATTGCGCTGGATCTCGTTAGATCCCCCGTAAATCGACGCTTTGCGATAGTTGAAATAACGCGGCGCCAGCACAGCCGCATATTCAGGCCCGACACGCGGCGCGGCCTCGCGTCCCTGCAATTGAGCCCAGGTGTCCTGCACGAACGGCAACGCCGCCGGGCCTGCAGCTTCCACCGCAAGTTCGCTGGCGGCCTGCAGAGTCTCAGTGCCCGTGAGCTTCAGCATGCTCGACGCGGCCCCGATCGAGGTCCCGGATTCCACGCCTGAGAACACCCGCAACTCAACCGCTTCCAGCGCGGCAGCACGCAGGTGCAGCGCCGCCAGCTTGCGGCGGAAGGCGGGATCGTCCAGCAGGCGGCCACCGTCGTCGGCAGGCTGCTCCGCGGCAATCTCCGCGATCTTCGACAGTTGCTTGCGCAGCATCGGGCTATATGTACCGCCGCGCTCGAACTCCAGCAGGTACTTGGCGTAGGTCCAGCCCTTGCCTTCCTCCCCGATGCGGTTTGCCACCGGCACGCGCACGTTCTCGAAGAAGACCTGGTTCACTTCCTGCTGCCCGGTCATGGGACCGTCCAGCGTCGGCAGCGCCGACACCGTGATGCCGGGCGTATGCATGTCGAGCAGCAGGAACGAAATCCCTTCCTGGCGCTTCGATTCGCGGCTGGTGCGCACCAGGCAGAACATCCAGTCGGCCCACTGCGCATGCGTGGTCCAGATCTTGGAGCCGTTCAGGATGTAGTGCTCGCCGTCGCTGTCGGTGCCGTGGTCGGCGCGCATCTGCAGCGAGGCCAGGTCGGAGCCGGAGTTGGGTTCGGAATAGCCCTGGCACCACCACACGTCCGAGCTCAGGATCGGCGGCAGGAAGCGCTGCTTCTGCTCGGGCGTGCCGTACTTCATGATCACCGGCGCCACCATCTTCAGGCCCATTGGCGACACTGGCGGGCAGCCGGCGGCGGCCAGTTCCGACTGGAAGATAAAGCGCTCGGTCGGGGTCCAGCCCGGCCCGCCGTATTCCTTGGGCCAGTTCGGCGCGGCCCAGCCGCGCGCGTGCAGCGCCTTCTGCCAGCGCAGCTGCGCGGCCTTGTCGAGGTAGCCGTTCTTGGACTGCGCCATCATCGCGCGCAGGTCGGCGTCATAGGCCTGGGCGATCCAGGCGCGCACGTCTTCACGGAACTGCTGATCTTGCGGGGAGAAATCGAGATTCATCGACGGGCCTCGCTGGGTAATCGTCTGGGTTCGGGGATGCCGGCTTCAGGCCGCGGCCAGGGCGGGGTAGAGCAGGTCGGCGTAGCGGCGCAGGTGGTGCTCGGCCGAGCCCAGCTGCAGGTCGATCGCGGTGACGCGCTTGAAGTAGTGGCCCACGGCCAGCTCTTCGGTGACGCCCATGCCGCCGTGGATCTGCACCGCCGCCTGGCCGACAAAGGCACCGGCCTGGCCGGCCTGGATCTTGGCCGCGCACGCCGCCTGGGCGCGTGCCTGCGGCGCGCTGGCAGCCTGCATCGCCGCCACCTGGGTCAGCGCCACGGATTGCTCCAGCTGCACGTACATGTCGGCCATGCGGTGCTGCAGCACCTGGAAGGTGCCGATCGGCACGCCGAACTGCTTGCGCTGGCGCGCATAGTCGATGGTGTCGGCCAGCATGCGCGCCATCGCGCCATTGGCTTCGGCACAGAGCGCGACCATGGCTTCGTCGCACAGCTGTTCGATCAGGGCAAAGGCTTCGCCTTCCGCGTCGATGCGCTGGCTCGCCGGCACCTGCACGTTGTCGAGCAGCACCTCGGCAGCACGCAGGCCGTCGAAGGTCGGGTACTCGCGCAGCGTCACGCCCGGCGTGTCGCGCGCAATCCAGAACAGGCTGATGCCGTCCCGGTCGCGGCGCGCGCCGGAGGTGCGGGCGCTGACCACCAGGTGGGTGGCGAACGGCGCGCCGACCACGGCGTGCTTGTGCCCGCTCAGCTTGTAGCCGTTGCCCTGGCGCGTGGCGCCGGCCTGCACGTCGTGGCGGCAGTAGCGGCTGGCGGGTTCGGCGTGGGCCCAGGCGGCGGTGGCTTCGCCGCCGATGATGGCCGGCACCCACTGCGCGGCCAGCTCGGGGCTGCCGTGCATCAGCGCGCCCCCGCCCAGCACCACGGTGCCCAGGTAGGGCTCCAGCGCCAGGTGGCGGCCCAGTTGTTCCATCACGATCATGTGCTCGGCCGCGCCGCCGCCCAGGCCACCGAGCGTCTCGGGGTAGGCCGCGCCGAGAATGCCGAGCTCGCGGGCGAATGCGCGCCAGCAGTCCGGGCGCCAGCCCGCGGCGGACTGCACGGCAGCGCGGCGGGCTTCGAAATCATAGTGGTCGGCCAGGTAACGCGCGAGCGTGTCGCGCAGCATCGACTGTTCTTCGCTGAACTGGAAATCCACCTTGGCTCCTTCGGAATGGGGGGGAGGCGTGATTGCAGTAGCCTGGCGGGCATCATCCTGCCAGGCTGCCCGGTGGCGCATCGTCGCATCGGACGAAGCTGTTCCGGCGCGAACGCAGCCCTTTTTTGTGGCACTGCGGCAAAACGGTGGCGGTGCCGCTTCGTCGCTTCCGACGATGGTTGAACCGGCTGGGGTTCCGAGAATGCGGTACCGGCATCCGCCAACACACCGACACCCTCGAGGAGTCCAACGCCATGCATCCGCACATCCACGCGCAGCGCACACCCGAAAAACCAGCCGTCATCATGGGTGGCAGCGGCGCAGTCGTCACCTACCGCGAACTGGACGAACGCTCGAACCAGGTCGCCCACCTGTTCCGCAGCCAGGGACTGCAGCCCGGTGACCGCGTGGCGTTCATGGTCGAGAATCATCCGCGCCTGTTCGAACTGTGCTGGGGCGCGCAGCGCAGCGGCATTGTCTATGTCTGCCTGAGCACGCGGCTGAACGTGGCCGATGCCGCCCACATCATCAATGACAGCGGCGCCAGGCTGCTGGTCACCACGCACGCGCAGGCCGAGGTCGCGGCAGCCCTGGCCGGGCAGACGCCGGCCTTGCGCGGCAGGCTGATGCTGGACGGCACAATGCCGGGCTATGACGCGTACGAGACCGCGCTGGCGCGCTGCCCGGCAACGCGCATCGATGACGAAGTGACCGGCGGCGACATGCTGTATTCGTCCGGCACCACGGGCCGGCCCAAGGGAGTGTATGCGCCGCCGTCGAGCCCGAATATCGACGATCCCACGACCCTGACCAGCCTGTGCCAGCGGCTCTATGGCTTCGATGCCGAGACGCGCTACCTGTCGCCCGCGCCGCTGTACCACGCGGCGCCGCTGCGCTACAACATGACCGTGCAGGCGCTGGGCGGGACCGCGGTGGTGATGGAGCATTTCGATGCCGAGCACTATCTGCAGCTGGTGCAGCAGCACCGCATCACGCATACGCAGCTGGTGCCGACGATGTTCTCGCGCATGCTCAAGCTGCCCGAGGCGCAGCGCCAGGCCTATGATGTGTCGTCGCTGCGCGTGGCGATCCACGCGGCCGCGCCGTGCCCGGTGCAGGTCAAGGAAGCCATGATCGCGTGGTGGGGGCCGGTGATCTGGGAGTACTACGCCGGGACGGAGGGCAACGGCGTGACCGTGGTCAGCACGCCGGAGTGGCTGGAGCGCAAGGGCACGGTGGGCCGGGCCATGGTCGGCAAGCTGCGCATCTGCGGGCCGGACGGCGCGCTGCTGCCGCCGGGCGAATCGGGCACGATCTACTTTGCCGAAGGCCGCGACTTTTCGTACCACAACGACGAGGCCAAGACCGCGGAGTCGCGCCACCCGCAGCAGCCGGACTGGAGCACCATCGGCGATGTCGGCTACGTGGATGCGGACGGCTACCTGTACCTGACCGACCGCAAGGCCAACATGATCATCTCCGGCGGCGTCAACATCTACCCGCAGGAGGCCGAGAACCTGCTGATGACGCATCCCAAGGTGATGGACGTGGCCGTGATCGGCGTGCCCAACGAGGACTTCGGCGAAGAGGTCAAGGCCGTGGTGCAGCCCGTCGACATGAGCCAGGCCGGTCCCGAGCTGGCCGCGGAACTGATCGCGTTCTGCCGCGCCAACCTGTCGGCCATCAAGTGCCCGCGCTCGGTCGACTTCGCGTCCGAGCTGCCGCGCCTGCCGACCGGTAAGCTGCTCAAGCGGCTGCTGCGCGACCGCTACTGGGGCGGCCACGCCAACAAGCTGGTGTAGGGCCGCCTGCCGCTGCCCGCATTTTCGCGAGTGCGGCGGTTTACGTCATAATCCTCCGTTACATCACAGCCACGGCCCGCCTGCCTGCATCCGCAGCGCGGGCGGGCGCATCGCGCGGCCTGCAACGGCAGCGATGTGCGGGAGACGACAACAGCCAATGGCAAGTATCGAGGAGACCGGACGGCGCGCGCCGCCGCCCGCCGGCGCCGCATCGCTGGCGGCCAAACTGCGTCCGCCGCTGCTGACCCCGTTCCAGGTCGAGCGCGCGGCGATCTGCGAGACCGTGTGCGCGGCCGGTTTCGTCAAGCTTGTGCTGGTGCGTGCACCGGCGGGCTTCGGCAAGACCACGGCCATGCTCCAGTGTCGCGCGCGCCTGGAGGCCGCGGGCGGGCGCACCGCCTGGCTGACGCTGGATCGGTCGGACAATGATGCCTCGCGCTTTCTGGGGTCGGTCGAAGCTGCCATCGCGCAGGGCCTGGGCGGCGGCGGCCCCGGCCGGTCCGCGCACGCGACGCTGGCACAGGATCCCGGCGAGCAGGCGCTCGCGCTGATCGACCGCCTGGCCAGCCATAACGGCGCCTTCACGCTGTTCCTCGATGATTTCGAAGCGATCCAGAACGCCGCCGTGACCGGGCTGGTCTGGCAACTGGTGGAAAGCCTGCCGCCCGGCTGCCGCGTGGTGATCGGCACGCGCTGGGTGCCGGAATCCGGCCTGGGCCGCCTGCGCGCGCGCGGCGAGCTGCTTGAGATCGAACCCGCGCAGCTGCGTTTTTCCGCCAGCGAAACTGCATCCTTCCTGCGCCATGCGCGCGGGCTGAAGCTGGAGCAGGCGGCCATCAGTGTGCTGCACCGGCGTACCGAGGGCTGGGCCACGGCATTGTGGCTGGCGTCAGTCGCGCTGGAGCGGCGCAGCCAGCCAGAGGGTTTTATCGCCGGCTTCTCCGGCTCCAACGCGGCGATTGCCGACTACCTGGTCGAAGACGTATTCCTGCACCTGCCCGAGGCGGTGCGCGACTTCCTGCTGCGCACCTCGATCCTGGACCAGTTGTGCGGACCGCTGTGCGACGCCGTGTGCGAGCCCGCGACAGCTGGCAGCAGCGACGAGATCCTGGCCTGGCTGGAGCGCGCCAACCTGTTCCTGCTGCCGCTGGAGAGCGAACGCTATGGCGAGCGTGGCTCCGGTGCGGCATCGGAGCAGTGGTACCGCTATCACAGCCTCTTTTCCGGCTTCCTGCGCGGCCAGCTGGCGCAGGCCATGCCTGACGCCGTGCCGCAGCTGCACCTGTCGGCATCGCGCTGGTATGAGTCGCAGGGGCGCCCGGTGCCCGCCATCGAGCATGCCTTCGCGGCCGGTGCGCTGGCGCGCGCGCTGCCGTTGCTGGACGGCGCCGCGGACGACCTGCTGGCGCAGGGCCGCATGCGCCTGCTGACGCGCTGGCTGGAGGCGGTGCCGGCGGAAGAACTGGCGCGCTGGCCCAAGCTGCAGATCGCGCGCGTGTGGGCGGTGTCGTTCACGCGCGGCCCGGCCGAAGCCATCGCCCTGCTGCAGCAGATCCCCACCGAGGGCGCGGCCGGCGACCTGCTGGCGCATATCCGCGCGCTGCGCCACATGCTGCTGAACATGATGGACCGCTTCGACGATGCGCGCGCCTTCGCCCGCAATGAGCTGCCGCCGTTGCCGATGGGCTATGCCTTCCCCGATGCGATCCTGGGCACGTCGATGGCACGCCTGGCTGCGGTCGCCGGCGACTACCCGGAGGCGCGCCGGCTGCTGCAGGTGGCACGGCACGCGGTGCGAGGCTCGGACAGCAATTTCAACAAGATTTTCTCGGAATCGGTCGAAGGGCTGATCGACCTGCGCCAGGGGCGGCTGCAGCAGGCGCTGGCGCGGTTTCGCATCGCCGCCAGCACGATGCTGCCGAACCGCTTCGGGCCCACCAACGGCAATGCCATGGCCGGCATCCTGCTGGCCGAAGGCCTGTACGAGAGCGGTGATTCCGAGCGCGCCAGCCGATTGCTCAACGTCTACCTGCCGCTGTCGCGCGACCTCGGGCTGCCTGACCAGATCATCACCGGGCACACGGTGCTGGCCCGCATTGCGTTCGAGCGCGGCGAAGCCGACCAGGCGCATGAATGGCTGGCGCAACTGGAAGCGCTGGGGCACCACCGCGGGCTGACGCGGCTGGTGATGGCGGCAATGCTGGAGCGCGCACGGCTGGCACTGCGCCAGGGCAATGTTCACGCGGCGCAGGAGGCGATCGAACGCGCCGCCGATCCGGCGCTGTGGCGCACGCGGCCCGGGGTCAGCTCCTTTGCCAGCGATGTCGAGGACATCACCCTTGGCCGGCTGCGGCTGGACTTGTATGCGCGCCCGGGCACGCCGGTGCGCGAGGTCATCGAGCGCGAGCTGGCGGCTGCCGCCGGCAACCAGCTGATGCGCCGCGCGCTCAAGCTGCGCATCCTGCTGGCGCAGGCGTGCCAGCGCGCTGGCGACGGCGCGCACGCGCTGGTGGTGATGGGCGAGGCGCTGCGTTTCGGCGCTGCCGAAGGCTTTGTCCGCATCTTTGCCGACGAGGGCGACGATGTGCGCAGGCTGGTGGCCGATGCCTGCTCGCGCCAGTCGGCCAGCCTGCCTGCCCCCTATGTGGAAAGGCTGCTGCAGGCCTGCGGCCAGGCCGGGAGCGAGCAGGCCGCCGGGCGCGGGCGGCGCTGGTGGAGCCGCTGACGCCCAAGGAGCAGAAGGTGCTGCAACTGCTGGCCGAGGGCTATTCCAATGTGGCCATGGCCGAGCGCCTGTTCGTGTCCGAAACCACGGTGCGCACGCACCTGCGCAATATCAGCGCCAAGCTGCATGCCAGCAACCGCACCCAGGCGGTGGCCATTGCACGCCAGCTCGGGCTGCTCTGAGGCCGCGCGCGCAGGTCAGCCCGCGCGCGCTTGCGGCTCAGATGCCGATGAACTCCGTGAATTCCTCCAGCGGTGCGCGCACGGAACGCAGCTGGTTGGCGGGCGCCTCGGGGTCTTCGTAGCCGATCGCCATGCCGGTGAACAGCATCCGTTCGGCCGGCAGCGACAGGAACTTGCCGAGGGTCTGCGGGTACATCGCCCAGCATTCCTGCGCGCAGCTGTCCAGCCCTTCTTCACGCAGCAGCAGCATCACCGTCTGCAGGTACATGCCCAGGTCCGACCATTGCGGCGGGCCCATGCGGCGGTCGACGGTGCAGAACAGCGCCAGCGGCGCGCCGAAGAAGGTGAAGTTGTTGGCAAACTGCGCCAGCCGCCGCGCCTTGTCCTCGCGCGGGATGCCGAGGTAGTGGTAGAGCGCCTCGCCCACCTGGAAGCGGCGGTCGCGGTAGGGCGAGACCAGCTCGCGCGGGTAGATGTCGTACTCGCGCTCTTCACCCGCGGGCGCCTGGGCGATGCGCTCGCGCATGATGGCGCGCAGCCCCTCCAGGGCCTCGCCGCCGATGACATGGATATGCCAGGGCTGCAGGTTGCCCCCCGAGGGGGCGCGCGCGGCGGCGTCGAGCACGCGGCGGATGGTGTCGGGCGCAACGGCCCGGGGCAGGAAGCCGCGGACGGACTTGCGGCTGGCGACGGCTTGGCTGACTTTCATGCGAATTCCGGAAAAGTTGATCGACGGGCGCGCTTCAGATGAAGGGCGGCTCGCTGGTCCAGTCGAAGAAGTCCGGCATGTCGTGCGACACGGTTTCCGGGAAGGCGGCGGGACGCTTCTCCAGGAAGGCGCTGACGCCTTCCTTGACGTCGGCGGAGCGCCCGCGCGACTGGATCGCGCGGCTGTCGAGCTTGTGCGCTTCCATCGGGTGGCTGGCGCCGGCCATGCGCCAGATCAGCTGGCGCGAGATCGCTACCGAAACCGGCGCGGCATTGGCGGCGATCTCGCGGGCAATGGCCTGGGCGGCAGGCAGCAGGTCTTCGGGCGCGTGCAGCGAGCGCACCAGGCCGCGCTCATGCGCTTCCTGGGCCGAGAACACGCGGCCGGTATAGCACCATTCCAGCGCGGTCGAGATGCCGACCACGCGCGACAGGAACCACGACGACGCCGCTTCGGGCGTGATGCCCCGGCGCGCAAAGACAAAGCCGAACTTGGCGTCGGTCGACGCCAGCCGGATATCCATCGGCAGCTGCATGGTCACGCCCACGCCGACCGCGGCGCCGTTGACCGCGGCGATCACCGGCTTGAGGCTGCGGAAGATGCGCAGCGACACGCGCCCGCCACCGTCGCGGTGCGCGCTGTCGGGGCTGGCGCCATAACGCTTCTCGAAGTCGAAGGTGGAACTGCCGCCGGACAGGTCGGCGCCGGCGCAGAAGGCGCGGCCCGAGCCCGTGACGATCACGGCACGCACGTTGTCGTCGGCATCGGTGGCGTCGAACGCGGCGATCAGTTCATGCATCATCTGCGCGGTGAACGCATTGAGCTGGTCCGGGCGGTGCAGGGTGATGGTGGCGACACCGTCTGCAACGGCGTAGCGCAGGGTTTCGAACGAAGGCGTGGCTTGCGTCATGGGGGGCTCCTGCCGGGATTGCTGCGAATATGGGAGGAAGTGTGCCGGGGCGGGGCGCCGGCACGGGGCTCGGTCAACACTAGTGCAGAATGCGCCGCCCGCAATCGTCGCTTCCGACGAGGCTCGGAATCGGCACCTGGCCGTAGACTGACCCCGATCAAGCGGCAGGGCCGGCACTACCGCGCGCCTGCCGGCGCAGACAGCAAAGGGACAACCATGAAGACACGAATCACCGAACTGCTTGGCATCCGCTACCCGATTATCCAGGGTGGCATGCAATGGGTTGGCTACGCCGAGATGGCCTCCGCCGTTTCCAACGCCGGCGGGCTGGGCATCCTCACGGCGCTGACGCAACCCACGCCCGAGGCGCTGGCCGAAGAGATCCGCCGCTGCCGCGAGATGACCGACAAGCCGTTCGGCGTGAACCTGACCCTGCTGCCGTCGATCAACCCGCCGCCGTACGCGCGCTACCTCGACGTCATCATCGAAAGCGGCATCAAGGTGCTGGAAACCGCCGGCAACAACCCCAAGGAACATATCGCGCGCGCCAAGGCCGCCGGCATCAAGGTGATCCACAAGTGCGTGGCGGTGCGCCATGCGCTGTCGGCCGAGCGCCTGGGCGTGGACGCGGTGTCGATCGACGGCTTCGAGTGCGCCGGCCACCCCGGCGAGGACGACGTGCCCGGCATGGTGCTGATCCCGCAGGCGGTGCGCAAGCTGTCGATCCCGGTGATCGCCTCCGGCGGCATCGCCGACGGACGCGGCATGGCAGCGGCACTGGTGCTGGGCGCCGAGGGCGTCAACATGGGCACGCGCTTCTGCGCCACGCGCGAGGCGCCGATCCACGACAACGTCAAGAAGGCGCTGGTGCAGGCCAGCGAGCGCGATACCAACCTGATCTTCCGCACGCTGCACAACACCGCGCGCGTGCTCAAGAACGCCGTGTCGGACGAGGTGGTGAGCATTGAACGCCGCCCGGGCGGCGCGCAGTTCGAGGACGTCAAGCACCTGGTCGCCGGCGTGCGCGGCAAGGCGGCGCTCAAGGCGGGCGAGACCGACAGTGGCATCATCAGCGCCGGCCAGTGCGTGGGCCTGATCGACGACGTGCCCAGCTGCGAAGAACTGATCACGCGCATGGTGGCCGATTGCCGAGAGCACCTCAGCGTGGCCTCGCGCTTCTTTGCCTGACGCCATGGCCGAGGCTGAAATCGAGCGGGCGATGACCCAGGCCATCGCCGCGCCGGGCGAAGCTGCCGGCGGGGACGTGCCGGAGGGCTTCGTCCCGCTGCGCAGCATGAGCGGCTACATGGCAGGTTTCGGCCAGCTCTACCTGCATGCGGAGCGCCGCACGCTGGCGGTGCGCATCGACGAGAGTCACCTGAATAACCTGGGCATCCCGCACGGCGGCATGCTGGCGACGCTGGCCGATACCGCCATCGGCATGATGATGTCGCTGGAAACCGGGCGCTCCAAAAGCGCGGTGACCGTCAACCTGAGCCTGGACTACCTGGATTCCGCGCGCCTGGGCGACTGGGTCGAGGCCCGCGTGGAGTTCGACAAGCTCGGCTCGCGCCTGCGCTATGGCACCTGCCGGCTGGTCAGTGGCGAGCGCTGCCTGCTGCGCGCGACCGCAATCTTTGCAGTGCTGGCGCCGCGCACCTGAGGCCTGCGGCAAACTTCGTCGCTTCCGACGACGCTTGCCACCACCCGCGGCGCAACAATGCAAAGCGACACTGCCGGCGCCAGATGCCGGCACTCCGGACAACACCATGGCTGCCCCGGCAGCCTGCACCGAACCAAGGAGATCACATGGCAGAGGCATATATCGTCGCGGCGGTCCGTACCGCCGGCGGCCGCAAGGGCGGCAAGCTGTCGGGCTGGCATCCGGCCGACCTGGCCGCACAGGTGCTGGACGCACTGGTGGAACGCACCGGCGCCGACCCGGCGCTGGTCGAAGACGTCATCATGGGCTGCGTGAGCCAGGTCGGCGAGCAGGCCGGCAACGTGGCGCGCAATGCCATCCTGGCCTCGCGCCTGCCTGAAAGCGTGCCCGGCACCTCGGTGGACCGCCAGTGCGGTTCGTCGCAGCAGGCACTGCACTTTGCCGCGCAGGCAGTGATGTCGGGCGCGATGGACATCGTCATCGCCGCCGGCGTGGAAAGCATGACGCGCGTGCCGATGGGCCTGTCGTCGCAGCTGCCGGCCAAGAACGGTTTCGGTGTGCCCAAGAGCCCCGGCATCGAGGCGCGCTATCCCGGCGTGCAGTTCAGCCAGTTCACCGGCGCCGAAATGATTGCGCGCAAGTACGACCTGTCGCGCGAGCAGCTGGATGCCTACGCCCTGCAGAGCCACCAGCGCGCCATCGCCGCCACCAAGTCGGGCCGCTTCACCGCCGAAATCCTGCCGGTGGAAGTGCGCACGGCCGACGGTGCCAACGGTGAAATGCACACCACTGACGAAGGCATCCGCTATGACGCCACGCTGGAAAGCATCGGCAGCGTCAAGCTGATCGCCGAAGGCGGCCGCGTGACTGCCGCTTCTGCCAGCCAGATCTGCGACGGCGCCGCCGGCCTGATGGTGGTCAACGAGGCCGGACTGAAGAAGCTTGGCGTCAAGCCGCTGGCGCGCGTGCACGCCATGACGGTGATCGGCCATGATCCGGTCGTGATGCTGGAAGCGCCGCTGCCGGCCACGGAAGTCGCGCTGAAGAAGGCGGGCCTGCGCATCGGCGATATCGACCTGTTCGAAGTCAACGAAGCCTTCGCCCCGGTGCCGCTGGCCTGGCTGAAGGCCACCGGCGCCGATCCGGCGCGCCTGAACGTGCATGGCGGCGCGATCGCGCTGGGCCATCCGCTGGGCGGCTCGGGCGCCAAGCTGATGACCACGCTGGTACATGCGCTGCATACGCACGGCAAGCGCTACGGCCTGCAGACGATGTGCGAAGGCGGCGGGCTGGCCAACGTGACCATCGTCGAGCGCCTGTAAAGCTGTGAGAGTCGCTGCGTGCCGCACAGGCACGCAGCGCATGGATCGCCGCAGCAAGGAGTAGTAAAGGGAGAAGGACCGGCGGCGCGGGCATGTCAGAGTGCCCGCGCCAGCAGCCGGAAAAGGGGGCCGCGATTTTCGCGGCTTTTCTTGTTTGCGGTGTGTCGCGCGCGTCAGGCGAACGTCACTGCGCTGCGCCGGTCGGCGCGTTCCAGGTGCGGCACGTTGTTGAAGCTCAGCAGCCGCTGCACGCCGCGGCCGACGATGATCTCGCAGAACGCCGTATTGCGGAATTGCAGGTTCATCTCGATGGCGGCCTGTGCAGGTGCGCCAAGCAGGTCGGCCGTGGCGCGGCCGATGGCGCCACCGGAGCTCACCACCAGGATGGCATCCTCGCGCGTCATGCCTTCGCTTGCGTGCGCCAGGGCGCCGGTAATGCGGGCGCCGAAATCGGCCCAGCTCTCGGGCATCTCGGCCAGCCCGTCCTGGGTCCATGCGGCGTAGGCCGCGCGGAAGGTGCGCCAGTAGTCGTTGTAGTCGCCGTTCTGGTGCGCGCGGTGGTCGGCGCCGCCGGTGTGGCAACGGTACAGCGCCTCGCCGTCGTATTCGTTCAGGCCCGCGTGCGAGACGATCGCTGTCTGCGGCTGACCCATGCCGGCCAGGATCTCGCTGGCGGTGTCCTGCTGGCGCACCAGCGTGCCGGACACCACGCGGCTGAAGCTGACGCCGCGCTCCTGGAAATACTCGCCCAGCCAGCGCGCCTGCTGGCGGCCGGTCGGCGACAGGCAATCGTAGTTGGCGGCGCCAAACGAGGCTTGTCCGTGCCGGACGAGGAAAAGCGTGGCCATGAGCGGTCCCGGTAAACGTGAGGCGGATAGGGCTGCGCCCGGCGCGTCGTTTTGCGGCAGGCCGGGGGCGCCGGGCACGGCGCCCGGCGTGGGCACATTCTAGGGAGGTCCGGCGCGCCAGCCAAGCAAGCGCTGCGCAATTCATGGCAGCCATGGCCTGGCTGCATTACCGCGGGTGGCGCGGGCCGGTGGTGTGCTCAGGCCGGCTCTGCGCAGGGGACGCCGAGATAGCCGGCCATCAGGCGGTTGAGTTCCGGGATCATCTGTTCGTCGTCGAGGTGCAGTGGGCCGGAATCATTGAGCACGGCATTGACCAGCACGCTGAACACCGCCTGCATGGCAAAGCGCACGCGCACCTCGGCGGTGTCGGCAGGCATCGCCAGCCGCGGCACCAGCAACTGCACCATGCGCTCCACGATGGCTTCGCCGCTCTGGCGGTGGGGCACCCATTCCTCGGGCCGCGTGGACGCATGCCGCAGCGATGCCCGGATCACGCCGCGGTTGGCCAGCGTGCCGAGCACCATGAAGCGCGTGGCCTTTTCCAGCAGCACCGGTGTCGGCACGTCCTCCCAGCGCTCCTGCGCCAGGTAGCGCTCAGTCGACGCGGCGGTTTCTTCCATGACCAGCGCACGCAAGGCCTCGAAATAGGCCATCTTGTCGCGGAAGCGCCCATAGAAGGCACCCACCGATACCTGGCATGCCGCGGCGATCTGGGCCACGGAAACGGCGGCAAAGTCACGCGAGGCAAGCAGTTCGCGGCCCGCGCCCAGCAAGGCCTGTTCGGTCTCGCGCGCACGGCGCTGGCGCGGCGGCTGCAGGATCGAGGGGGTATCGATACGGGGAAAGGAGGCGTTGGCGGTGAAGCCGGATTGGGTCGCTGACATTGGCACTCCGTATTCGAATTCTGATTCGAATTTGAAAATACCGGTGCGTGCCGCGACGCGTCAAGGATTTTGTCGGGTGGCAGCCCGGCGTGGCGGGTGGGTG
>NZ_JBYSZW010000023.1:0-102816 GCF_058787575.1 Cupriavidus sp. FW305-3-2-15-C-LB2 | reverse complement strand
ACTATTGCCAACTTGAGCAGCAGGCCATGTCGGCCTGACTCAAGCCAAGGGGCCTCCACGAAAACCGGGGCGGTTCACACCGAATCGGAACGGGGCGTCACTCCGCTCCGCTGTGTCGTCGACTTTGCGCTGCGCTGCCGGCCTGCGCAGCTCAATGGAGAAAAGCCATGAAGATTTTCGTTGCAGGCGCAACTCGCGCCATCGGACTGCCGCTCGTGCGGGTACTTCGCGCACTGAACCATGAAGTACCCGGCTCGAGAGTCCGTAACTGCGCGCTAGCAGGTCGTTTCGCCATCTCCTGTGAGATTGTTAATTCTCCCCTTTTCATAGGGCGGCCATGCGCTCACACGTGGGTGGGCTGAACCGCTGGCTGGCACTCGTCTATCATTGACCAGCCTGTTTACCGTTGACCGCGAGCGAGCTGTGTGGCGGTTTGCCAGCAATCACGAGATAGCCATGTCCCGATACGTTGCCTTTCTTCGCGGCGTCAGCCCGATGAACGCCCGGATGCCCGAACTCAAGCGCTGCTTCGAGGCGGCGGGCTTCTCCGAAGTGAAAACCCTGCTCTCCAGCGGCAACATCGTGTTCAACGCGCGATCGTCGTCACTGGCCAGCCTGGAGCAACGCGCCGAGAAGGCGATGCAGTCTGAACTGGGCCACAGCTTCGACACCTTCGTCCGGCCGTCCCGCTATCTCCAGGACCTCATCGACTCGGACCCTTTCGCCGAGCTCAGCCTTGCACCTTCGGCCAAGCGGGTTGTCACCTTTCTCCGCAACCCGGTGCCACCAGACGTGGAGCTGCCCATCGAGCGCGACGGCGCAAGCATCGTCAAGGCCAATGCCACGGAGGTCTTCAGCGCCTACGTGCCCGATCCGAAGAAAGGCCCGGTGTTCATGCGCCTGCTCGAACGCTCGTTCGGGAAGGGCATCACCACTCGCACGCTCGATACCGTCGTCAAGTGTGCCAAGGCATAGGCTTCATGCGTAAGGCGGTCGCCCGAACACTCGCACCGAGTGGCTGAAACGGGCCGAACGACCTCATTCATCCACGCTGCCCGGGTTGCTTCGAATCTAATCCAGCGGCGGCTCGTTCCGTACCACCAGTTCCATGAACCCTGAACTCTGGTCGTATTCACGGGCGAAACGATGTTCGGGAAGCAGCGCCAGCAATATCTCGGCAGTCGTACGGACCGTGCAACCGCGCGCCACATGACCACCGAGCACCCGACCTCGCGAGTCCGCAACCGACATGTGCAGGTGCGCTCCATCCGGTGACAGGGATCCGGCGAGCGTCAGGATCTCCAGATCGCCACGCAGTTCGGTAGCGTCTTCCGCCCCGGCAAATCGCAATTGGGCAACGCTGAGGCTCCCGATTCCCTGGATGACGAAAGCCGCATGCAACTTGAGCCGACTCAGCACGTCTTCGAGTGCGGCACGCAGATCGTCGCCGGGAGAGAGGCGTAAGGGATGTGCTTGCATCGCGCGGTTCCAGGGTGGGGCTATGTGACAGGTTAAGGCGAATTGAGACCGATCGCAATTGAGCACCAGCTTTCGGTCGTTGGCGTCCTGCTCTGCGCGGGACGCTGGTTTCGACAGCCTCCGGCGTCCGGCCGAGGCTGGTCGCGTAACACGTTACGTTACACGTAACACCCCGCCGCGGCTGCCAGTCGTCCGCAAAGGCCGGCAGGTCCGCGTCAACCTCCCGGAAACCCGCAGCGGGCCTGGCTCCCGCGCCTGTGCGCAATGGCCCGAGGCGGCCTTGCCAGAGTTGGCATTGCCCTTGCTGGTACTGGTGCAGGGCGCTGGCCACGAAGCCAACGCCGGCACAAACCGGAGGAAACAAGGATGAGCTGGACGAACCGTGGAGCGGCCGCCTGGGAACAAGTCCTGGGGCGCAACCGCGAGGCACATGCCGTGGTGATCGACGACATGCCGGTGTACCGGCACGGAGTCATGCGCCTGCTCGGAGAAATGCCGGGCATTGGCCGGGTCGAACTCGTGGAAACGGACGCCCTGGCGGCACGCAATGCGCGCCTGCCGGCTCCGGCATTGCTTGTGTTCGGCATGCCGCCGGATCTTGCCGACGGCTGGCACCTGCTGCGCCTGGCCAGCCTGGCGCTGAAGCCAAGGCGCCTGCTGCTGGTCTCGGACAATATGTGGCTGCGTCTGCCACCAGGCCTCGACAGCCGCTTTGCCCGCTCCCTGTCCAGGTCCGCTTCGCTCGCGACGGTAGAACGGGACGTGCGCGCGCTGCTGGACCTTCCGCCTTCTGCGGAAGCCCCGCTCGGGCAAGACGCCGGGTCCGTAGCCTTCCAGCGCCCGTTTCACGTGCTCGCGTAAGCCGTTCACGCTGGCACCGGAGCGGGCAAGGCGCTTGGCAAGAGCCGGCGATCTTGCGCTTCGGAAAAATAGAAAGGTCCCCCGGGTTACGTGGGGCCAGGCGGAAGTGCAGGCCGAGGACGGTGCCATCTCCTGATGGCTCCTGCGTGTCCGCCTTCGTGCACGTCGCTAAATGGAGCTGCTACCCGCGGATGCAAAACTTCTTTCGGGGTTTTGCGGGACTTTGTTCCGGCTAGACAAGAACACATGTAGCTCTGCATTAGATACCCCGTGAAGCTGCACATGATTCATCCTCACAGACCGGAAATCCTTGATGGGGTCCCCCTCCAGGCAAACTCGCCCCCAGGACACCCCCCAAGCGTGCCGCGCGCACACCCCTTCTCTAGCGAGCAAAAAAAGCATTCGTTTCGATTCTTTGTTAAAAGCAAGCCTCTAGTGCTGCGAAGTCAATCAGTGCGCAGGTTGCAGCCTGAAATAGGTGCCTCCGCACCCCCTCCAAGACGCATTATTGGCCGGCCTCATCCCGCGACGTCTTAGTCGGAAGCTTATCCATCCAGCCTCCTGGCGCTTCATCCTCTTCATCGACGCCATTTGTCTCCACTAGCGGCGCCGACATCGGAGCCCTGTTCTGATTGATATCGCGCTTGAGGCCAGCCTTCTCCGCCATTTCTTTTAACGCTTCCGCCTCCACTCCCTGTCGCGCTGCCCTCACATCGCTCCTAGTGGCAGCAGGAGCCGTCCTGTACGCGCTCCCTAAAGATTCACGGCTTGCCTTAACTTCCCTCCTCACCCGCTTACCAACAACTTCTCCCTTCGTTTCGTCCTCTTTATTCCGAGTCACACTTGCATCGAACTTATTTCTAAACGAAATGAGCACATAAGGCTCTTTCCTTCCAAATTTTTCAATCGTTTGGCCGGTTGGCTTGAGTTCAATGAACTCTTCCTTTGACTTTTCCCATAAAATCACTCCGCCTTCTGGTGGCACAACGTACGTAATCTTCAGACCTCTGTTTGCAGGCCACGCTTCCGCAATTCTAACCTTTCGTTCGAAATTTTCGAGCATTTCCGACCAGTACTCCCCCCCTTCTGCCTTGACGAGACCGTTATTTGATGTTCCAGATTTCCGCTTGAGAAACCGAGACGTATTTGAACGCTGGTCCCTAGGACGAGCAGAGTCGCCATGGCGTATCGACTGCTGCCACTCAAAAATACTTGCCGGAGATGCAGAACGAAAGTCAGGACCTATCATATCGCGAGGCACCTTGGCTCTTCGAACTGAAAGCCTATTTGACGCACTCACTTGTTCGATGATAATTCTCTCAAACGCGTCAAGTGTGATTCTAATCCTCTGCCGTGGCCGCCTCCGTCTACGTCCACCGGTTCTGTCTTCTAAGCTGACGATACCCCTGCCCAAGTTCTTCGATTCTTTCTTTATCTTCTTAAATATACGCTTGACGACACTGAAATTACCCTCCCCGTCGCCTTTTCCTTTCGGCGTACCGGGAAGAGGGAAAGCGACTTCGAGGCCGGCATCTGTTAGCACCTTCATTAATTCCGACTGTTTCAGTGGCCCGTGGTCGCCGCAGATTGCATCAAATTCGCCACTAACAATACCAGAACGGTCTCCGTCAAACCCGACCCTGTTCATTTTCGCGACTTTGTCGTCGGATGCATACATGAGAAGGAAGCGATACAGATTAGAATTTTCCCTCCCTAAAGAGACTTGCCAGCTGGGTATAGCTCCACTTCCGCGCGCCACGAGGTAAAGAACCACCGGGCTCGGAATTACGACGGTTTTATCTTTGTTAGTGTATACAATTTCGAAGTCTTCAAAATAAGAGGCATCCACATCTCCTACCTGAACGCCGAGTGCTATATCGGTAGATTTCCCGCCCCGCTCCCCGACAGGTTTCATTTTTAACGGTTTTTCAATATCTTTCCCAATAGATTTCGCAAATCTAATTAAATATCTATAACACATTTCATACGGCGGAATTTTTTTCTTTGCAATGGGGGCAGAAATTTCCTCGCCGTTAATGATGGTCTTCTGGAAACACAATTCCTCAACCATTCTTTCATACACCCGCGGAAATGGAGTTTTAATTCTATCTTCATAGAAACGCTCGACGGCCATCCGCAACAATCTGAGCCAATAATGACCTATCCTGGGCGTCGACACTTCCTCCAGCCGTCCATTTCTTCTGAGTTCATACGTCTTTGGCCCGGTCTTTTTCCCCTTCCTACCAATTCTGGAAGAACCTAGCTTGGGCCCTCGAGTAGTAGGTGCGAGCGCATACTTGTCTCCCCCAAGGGCCACCCATCGTATAAACACGGTTTTATACCAATCTTTTTTTCTATTTCCTCTTGCTTCCATTCGCTCAGACATACGGCTTAGCAGCGATGGGTCTGCATATATATCTTCTTTATGACGCGGGCCAGCCTCGTCACCCGTAGCGAGCATTTCTTTCATTTCCTGCTCACGGAATTCCATCTCTCGCTTGACACCCGGCAACCGCTCTATCTCGCTCTTGTCCACGAAGTTCTCGCGAAGGCAATCCTTTACAAGTTGAAGCGCTCCACTTTCCCGCGCCTCAATGACTTCGCTTTGTGTCCAACGCTCAACAATAAATTCGTCTCGAGGAATGGATTTCCCATCGCCCAAAGGAAAGAATTCATACTTAGCCGAGCTAAGGTCGAATCGTAGAAATCGCAAATATTCCAATTTCTGTCTATGCGAATACCCATACACGAGGTCATTGGCAGCGAAAACAACCTCCCTAATTGCTTCCATCGCTACCTCCTTTCTCGGCTTTGCGCTATCTCAACAGATGCAAAGCCTTCAGCGGACTGAGCTCGTATCGGTTGTCGAGCTCCAGGTAACCTCGGCCGACGGCTACCGCGAAGAGCTTGTATGCGTAGTCAAGGTCACAATTCTGTCGGTTGGCACAGATTGACATTTTGCGGTTCATGACTCCCTTTGCAGTGCTACGGAGCAGGCGCCCTGCGAACTCCAACGCCTCCTCGGCATAGCAGAGGTGCCAGTTGTTTCCTCCAGCATCGTCTGAACGCCGACACCATGTTTTCAAACGTCTAAAGTTCGTGCCCGTGAATTCCGCTTCCTGGCCAAGGGTTCGGTACTCCCAAGAGTACCCTCTAGACTCCAGGAACTGGCGCTCCTCGCTTCGCCACTTGTCACGGGCCCTCTCGTCTCCACCGCGGCGCGAGCCTAAATTCAGCCCGTGAAGATGAACGAGACCGCTGTCGAGTCTCATCACAGTCACCACTCTATCGATATAACCCCCAGGTATCGGATATAGGCGACGAACTTCAACAGCGAACGGACAAAACATAAGCTTGTAGTCCATTACTGTTTCAAGCCGTGAGCGGGACACTGTTGCAGTCGACGAACCAAGGGGCTTATGAAACCTCGTATAGCTCCCGAGAGACGCAAAATCCGCTACGTCAGGCTTGTATTCCGGCGCATGAGGAATACCGAACGCATCCCTCTGCGGCAATCTTACCTCTGGATTTGGGATGCAATGAGCCCTCAATTCTTCAAGCGTCATCTTCACGGCAGCGCCTCCTATATTTGCAAAGTAGCTTTTTTCGTGCACTACGACTCAGCTTGTATGCCTCTCGCACTTCTGGCATCCAGACCTTGATTCGCCTTCGACTCAAACTATCTCTGCCCGTGCTCTCACACAGTCGCTTCAGCAATAACGCGGCCAAAGGCAGACGGCCTCTCCGCGAGCGAAATATGGAGGCGCATGGGTACCCTCTTAAGAGCCTGCTCATAGTCACCGGAGGAAGACCGTTGACAGAGATAGCTTCTCGATATTTCCCCTTAATGGATTCAACTAGCCTGATATCCATCTCATGGTCTGTAAATCTCTTCTTTTTATTTTTAATCGTCTTGCTTGCAGAGGGAGGCCGAGCTTTCTTCGGAAGGACTTTGTCAAGCCATGACGAGGCATAGGCAATGACCAACTTCAATTTGCGAGTCGATACACGGTGACCTATATATTTTCTCGTAATGTTCGGATATTTACTAATTGCCCGCAAAATTTGCATCTTTCCTTGCTCTACCATCTCTCTCTCCCGTTCTGTACGTATCTCTTCCCTTGTGCACGCAAGATATTCCTTGAGCCCGTCGACACCCCTAAACAGCAAGAGGTCGGCAAACAAATTGACGAGGTAGTTGCTTGGGACTCGTTTCCCACATATGGCTGCTTCCAAGCGGCATCCTCGACCCACACTGAATCCCAAGACTGCTGCCACTGGACTCAGGCCCGCCCATTCAATTTCATTTTTTAGCTTTTCAGAATTAATCTTTCCATTCAACGAAATCAATCCCAATTCCTTCGTTCGCCTTGACCTAGCATCCAACATTGCCGCTGTCGTAACTCCGTCCAACATATTATTAAGCAACCTTAATGCATCTTCGGATAAAGCCAGCATGGCGGCTTCTGGAAGCTCATCTAGTCTTGGCCCGATTTTTACCAATTGTGCTCCGCACCTACAGGATGGCTTCAGCAATCTCACGGCATTTGAATTATTGAAGCCGTTGAAGCATCCACAATATTCGACTAGTCGAATTGAGTGAATTGGGCAATGGATGAGCCCCGGCAGAAGATGAACTGTTCGCCAAATTCCGACCCCTTCGCCGCATTGAATATCGCTTCGAAGGCATTCGAGACAAAACTTCAGGCGGCCCGCCCTCGATGGGCCGTTCGTTGAGATTCCTGTCATCTGAGCGACTCCCGGAACTCCTTCAGTCAGATAATGGCGCCTCAGTAATATCCTGCAATCCTCAGATAAGTAGGGTGAAAATACGTTATATGGCAAATGCTTCGCCAAAATCGTTTTGAAAGGAATAACAGTAGATAGCCATGGAAAGTTTACTGTTAGTGAACTGGGAAATAGAGTTGATAGTTTTCCCCCGTTCTCGTACGTTAGATTCGACCTCTCCGTCGGGACGCTAGTACGCTGCAAATACCCGAATACGGATTCACCGGGAGCAAACGCGGGGCGGGTCATAAAGTGTCTCCATTCGGTTCGATGACCTCAATAACCCATTTTCCGCTTCCTTTCGGCATACTCGCTACGGCTCTCGAGAGCCGCCAGAAATTCCGCCGATACCCGCTTCCAGCGCAGCGCTTCATTGAAGGCGTATTCGGTTATACCGATGGCTCTTCTAATTCTTGCTCCCGTGCAACGAACGGGAGGCGTCGCGCGCCGTATGGCCACACCGACGTCGTGCACCCGCCGGGCAACGACATAGTCCTGCCCATACGGCCTAGCATGGTGCTTGGGGGTTGAGGAGTAGCGTGGGGTTGGCTTGCGATTTGCATGCATCCAATCCCTATCATTCTGAAAGAGCCACCTATAAGTCCGGGGCGAGCGTTTGCGCAGTGCCGTCATCCCCATCTCCGGATAGTGCGCCGCTAGCTCCGTCCAGTGGCGGCGGTAGCGCTCTTGAAGTGCGGCCAGGCGCCTAGCCTTGATTTCGTTCCATAAGTCGTGATGGCGGATGTAGTAATAGATTGCGTCAACAGGCGTGCCCAGTATTCTGGCGACAACTTTCGGGGTTAGATTCCGTCCCAAAAGCTCGTAGATTCGGCTTCCTCCTCGCGTTCGCTCGCGTCGGGCAGACGGTGACTCACCGCAGCCAGGTGCTTTCGCCACCGCTGCAGCACTTAACCTTTCGCGCCTACAAGGCTTGACAACTTGGCTTCGTTCTTCAATTCTCTCGCGGGCCGGACCGTGGAAAGCAGCATATGAGTCGCGGGAGGTCTCCTGCAGAAACAGCGCCAACAGTATTTGCAGAACGGGATGTTGGGATGAATTGGGAGATAGGCATGTGTACAGAGTCTTCCTGGCGCGGTGTTCTTGCCCGGCGAGAGTTTTGAGGCGCCGGTCGACTGGAGCTGACAGGAAGTACTTCGTATAGTCGACGTCGAGCTGGTGCGCATGAATTCCTTCCGCATCCATGTATGAAGCTTCTCTCAGCATGCGCACGATGTTGTCTCGAAAAGCGTTGCCATCCAGCCTCGCGTCTTCTGCTGGAGTAAGTAGAGATGCGGATAGGAAAGCAAAGGCCATGGCATTAGCCCGATGGCCGGCACACCGACTGAGCAGGTCGGCTCTCGTTTGGCTGTTTCCTGGTCGTAGCGGCAGTCCGTGTAGGGAACAGACCTCCACAAGAGGGAGAACGTGGGCAAGTAACGTTGCATCGCGGCCAAACAAGGACTCGACCAACGCCGCGCATTCGGGACAGTGCATATCCTGCGCGCGCTGAAGAAATACTGGCGAACCGAGCCGTGGCACCGAATAGCGCACACTCCCTCCGTTCACCAGTCTCCGCTCGAGACGACCAATGAGGCACTGACTGCAACTTGCCGAGAGGTAGTTGATGTCGGTTCGCATCCGCACTAGCTCGGTAGGATTGCCATATCGGTCGTTGGTGCACTTGCAGAATTGAGCAATCGGTATGGTCACGCTATGTAACAGAGGACCACCTATCACCGACTGCGACAGACGCCCAAACAGACTGGGCTCGGCGACAAGCACATGGCGCCCTAAACTGAATAGCGTCTCGCCTGGTACCGCTACAGTTCCGAATGAATCCATATCTACCCCTATTTCTCGAGCCGTGGCTTTCCGGTTTTCGCACTAATTTTCACATCCCAAGGTAGATATTGAGAATAATTTTTCAAGTCGGATTCATTGGTACTCTTATGTTTTCTAACGAAATCGACAGCACAAATCAAATCGTATTGCGCGGCAATGTAAGCACTAATGTACTCCGCCAATTTTCCCATGTTCTCCAATCTTGCACATGCCTCGCCTATTGCGTAGCTCATCGCGCCATGGATAATATCTCGTTGATACGCTCCACTTTCTGGAAGTAGCGTAATGGCGTTTCTATCAAGCAGCTCCGCAATATCAGCACCTAACTCACCAACGTATCCCTCCGCTAGCTTACAGCCGTCCGAATTTGAGTATCTATGAACTCGCGAAATATTTCCAAGCAAGCCCTGGACAAGACTTGGTAGAGCCGCGGCAGTTTTCGAAACAATGGGAGGGCCGAGCAGAAAGACAGGAACTCCGGTTGTCTCTGTGGTTTCCTTTAGAAACAACAGAAATCGACGTCCAACATCAACATTGAAATTTTCACCCTCCGGCACGTACACCAGAAGGGCACCCACGTTATAAACTTGCAATAGGAACTGAATATAGATTTCTGGATGCCTTTTGGCAAAGGCAGTCCGCGGATTAGGCATCAGATGATGCGAATGGATTTTTTCGTCCAACGCATAGTACAAGCGGTCAGCAAATGCCTTAATATTCGCTCGGGACGAATACATAACCACCAAAAGTGATATCTGAGAAAGCAATGGCATTCCAGGAATCGGTTCTCGCGTAATTCCTTTTCCAAGTAGTTCATCCAACCGACGCACGAAGGATGCACCATCCATTCCTGCGGAGTAATCAACTAAGTGAAGACATGGGGGCGCATTCGCTGGCCTCGGCAGAACTTCAAGTTTCTGATTCGTGAACGCTGCAACCTGCGAGTTAATTGCCCTCACCCAATTCCGACCTACGGCGAGACAGCGATAGAAATACGAAAGAAGGCGAAAGATTTTCACTGTTAATTCAACCTCTGCCGTGCACGGGTAAAAAAATAGTTCGATTCGCTTGCAAGTGCGCTCGTATTCGGTAGTGCAAGCCTCACGAACATGCGCGGCAGTCTGCTGGCTATCTCGAACCAGTAGCTTTCTTACTCCAGACAACGTATCTGGAAGAGCCAACCCTTCCAGAAAGTAGTTGCTCGGTAAGGTGTGGTCGAGCAGCTCAATTAATGCAGACTTATTTGTCACCGGCGTCGCGGTATCCATCACTCCCTCCTTTTCGATACTGACAGAAAAAGACGCTCTCTCCATGCCAGCGACGGGCATGGAATCACATGAGCTCTAGCACGAGAAGACACATGGGAAATTTAGTAAGTCAAGAAAGCAATTTCAATATGTTTTCGCATCCATTTTTATCTTGACAATTAGAATATTTCAGAATGGTTGCGCGCACAACTTAACGTAACTTAACGTTATGCATAACGTTATCTTAAAAGGGGCAAAAATTTACTCCTCACCCCCTATGAATACGAATACCTCTCATTCATAACACCTCAGTTTCACTAATGACATTTGATTAATACAAATAATTTTTCGCACCATAAAAATAGCGACGATAATGGTTATTTACTCAAACAGCAGCAATTGTTTTATCGACCTATGGCCCAATTGATAATGTGGGATTCTCTGGTTGGAGAGCCAACTTCCGCTTCGAAGCACGCACAATGAAGGAGTTCATAGAGTGCGACTTGCACATGCACGGGCGCGATTCCGGCGGCGTCTTCCACTATCAGACTAGCGTCGGATAGCTCCGGTAATACCTGCCTCCAATCGCAGTCCAGTAGAACCGGGTGAGCAGGATTTCGGCGCCTCAGGTCGGAGCGCAGCCAATCCCGGCGCGGCCGAACAAAAGACTGTCGAAAGGGCGCTTGCCTGTTTCCGTGCAGGGTCGCTCCAACAATTCGGCAGCGCAAAGGGAGGGGGAAGAGTTGTAATGTTTTGCGGTAGCCGAGAAAGAATATCCACCAGGAATGCAGGATGACAGGGCACGGAGGAAATGCCGCTAAGAGGGCCTCGAGCACTTCCGCATTTTCGAAAAGCTTGTGGCCGGGCACGCTTAGGCGCGGTGGGCAGCGTCCTTCGAAAGTTAGGGGTTTAGGATGGAGCACCCCATCCGGGTTTAGATAGACAGTCGCCACCATTTTAGGCCTCGCTGAAAATGGGGCATGCCGACCGCCGTCTCGCTCCCGCAGGGAATCTCAGGCTAAAATGAGGCGCGATGCCCGTTCAGGGAGGGGACCGACTCTGCCGGATGTGGCTTGCTATAGTTCTGCTTTTTAGAGTCGACCGGGTCTTCGCTTTCAGATGAGCGAAGCGAATGATGCAGCTCGCACCAGGAACTCAACCGTGAGCCACGTTGAAACGCCATGGACGCGCCTGGCCTCGCGCACAGCTCGGGGGCTGCTATCGCGCAAAGGCGTCACCTACGAAGAGCTGCTCACGTGCCTGCAATCCCTTGGCGTTGACGAGAGTCTCAAAGGTGTCGTTGGCAAAGTTCAGCGAGGTGGGTTCAGATGTAGTTTCTTCCTGCAGCTCCTCTGCGCCCTCGAGGCAGACCTCCCACCTCACCTTCAGCGCATCGTTGACCACCGGGAGAGCTGGGAAGACGCATGCACGCAAATCGCCGCGCATACCCTTGCCGTGCACTCGTTGACGGTTAATCAACTAGAGAGGCGGTTCTCGAAGCACGGTATCGCCCTCTCGCGTGAGCATATCGAACAGCAATTCTCAACTGGTGCCTTCCCTTTTACCCTCCTATTGCAGCTATCCCTCATAGCACCGATAGCCGGCCTGGACAGGTTCGTTGACGCCTCTGACATAGCAAAAGCAGCAAGAGAAGCAGCCTTGCCGATGAAATAGGCTTCCCAACACAGGTGGGAAGCCTGCAACTCGGTAGTGGTACTCCCCAATCCTCGGTATGGCAAATGTCATACCTACAGCCTAGACCAATCTTCGGTAAACGCAAGGCTGGAACTCACGATTCATTTGATTCGCTCAGCTGTGCGTACTCCGGCTCGAAAACTGCTCGGCAAGGTTGAGTCCCACTGGCAGAAGCACATTCGTCACCGGAACCCCACTGCTTTTCTCCGCTATGGCGAATGACTGGGATGCCTAGCTATGCTCGATGCAATTCGTTCCGACGACCCGCGGCGCATTGCCGAATTTGAAGGCTTGACTGACATGTTTCTGCCCAACCTGGCCGGGAAGTTGGCGCCCACACATCGTCAGCAACCGAACCCGGGGTGGGGCGTACCCGTTTCTGCGCTTGGGACGGTCGACTGGCAGTGGTTTCCCAAGCGTTGGGCGGCGCCCCCGAGGCAGCCGTACGGCTCGTGCAACAGACCGTCCACTCCGTGAAATCAGCCAACTTGGAGCAGTTGCCTTGATGCATCATGAGCCACGGTCTCCCTTTGTAGCTGTTAATGTGGCCGGGATATGTGAGTTGCGCTTGCTATGGCCGAGCGAGCATAATTTTGGCGTAAATCGCTTCTAAGGACATGGCGCTGCTCCCAAAAAGAAAACCCCCTGCTTGGCAGGGGTTGGAATCCGTTCGGTCTCAGCGTGCCGAGGCCAAGGCTCAAGCCTCTTCCGCAATCAAAAATTTGTTGGGATTCTTGCCAAGCCAAGCTGGCTTGCGACCTCGACCTGACCAAGTCTTGCCGGTCTTTGGGTCAAGATACTTCGGGGGCAGTTCCGACTTGGGCTTGCTTGCACCGCCGCCCGCGGGACGCCCACGTCGGCGCTTAGTGATGTCGTCGACGGTCAGGCCGTATTCAGACATCAGATTTTGAATCTGTTCGATAACCCCAGCGACTTCATTAGCACGTACTTCTTCAAGGTGAGCCTCGAGTGCCGCCTTCTGAGCCATGAGCTCTTTGTAAGTTGCCATTGCTTTCCTTTCTCAGTGTAGGGCTGCGATTACTGTGCCAGTGTAAGCCCATTCTGCTCTGCGGCGCAAAATAACTTTCACATTGTCCACATATGAGTGAGGCCGAGGCTTGTATGGAGTCGCCGAATCCCCATCCAAAGAACCTGAGGCGAATGTGCGAAAACGACCGATTGAGCACTGAAATCATGGCCGGGCCGAAAGCTTCGGGAACAGCAACTCCTTGTACATCCCTCCTCGCGACACTCCACGCGGCGTCTGCCACAAAAAAAAGCCCGCGTCACCGGGGTGAAACGCGGGGGTAGCAATGGTGATACGGGGCAAGCGTATAGCGAAGTAGGCCACGTTTCGTCGGAAACAAGGGAAATTCACACCCGCATTTTCTCATCGTGCAGACATCTGGGGTCGTGTATAGAAAGGCCGGAATATGCAATGTCGCATGGCGTACGATGGGACGGTCCATTGTTTGCACCTCCTTACTGGACGCTGTCTAGGGCGTAAAGCGCCGACATTCCCGTCACAGCGCCATCCTACAGGGGCACGACTCGAACGACGGCTTCTGAATGCGCTCGAAGCCGAGAGGTATTCCCGCGCCCGTAGCAACGACAAGACATGATTCTGAGACTGTGGAGTAACGGGCGAGAGCGAGGTGTGAACCACAAGTGCCGTCCCGGCCGATAACCTCTCACGCGCGTACTTGAGCAGCTACCACAATCCACTGACTCTGAGCGATATCGTCAAGAAGATGAGTATCCCGCGGCCGGACTATTTCATGTCCACGGCCCAGTTGAGAAGAAGCCGAAGGCCATCCAGCGAAGATGGTTGCCTAAAAGGTCAAGGACGGGCAGGACTGGATACACTCGACCGGAAAATGGAGTTACCGGACACGCTGGACCGCCCCGCCCGAACCATTATCTGGGCCGCCGCGGCTTGCAGTTTACAAGAAATGCCTCGGACGTCGTCGAGAGTGGGACGTCGTCTTAAGCGATACAAGCGACTGGCTACGGCTCCGGAATGACAGAGCCGGCCCGCAACGGCAGCCGGTTCGCCCTCCGACGGTGCTAAGTTCTCAACCGTTACTTGCGACGCACCGCAATCACCTCAATTTCGACCCGCCACGCAGGGTTCGCCAGCGCAGTAACCTGAAAAACAGAGCGAGTAGGCAGCTTTGGCTGTTCCTTCGTGCCGAAGTACTGCGTATACCCATCCATAAAACCGGAAAAGTCCATCTTTCCCCCTTTTTGTGGGTCTCCCACTAGGAAGACTTGCATTTTGACGACGTCGCCAAAACCGAGTCCGAGCCCCGCAAGCGTCTTACCAATTGACTGGAGAACACCCACGGTCTGAGCCTTAGTATTTCCCCCATAAGCCAGGGGATTGTCAGTGGCAAGCGTAGAGTCTTGAACAGGGGGCACCTGCCCGGACAGATATACGGTTGAGAATGACGTGGGAATTTCTACAACCGCCGAAATCGGAAAGGTCGAGTTCGGGATGGGGTGACGCACAACCTCATCGGCCGCAATGGCGTGACTACATGCGATAGCACCCGAGAAAGCCAGTACGAGTGACTTCAGGAAACAGGACATGTTTAAGTGCTCCGAATGGAAGCGAAAGCGCGCTTCGTGTAAACGGCGGTTGATGCCATGGCAGTCCGCCTGCATCAACCACGACATGCGTTACTGACGTAGCTTTGTAGCCTGCTCGGCCGAAATCGCATCTGGGAATTTGTTGCCGAAGTGCGAGCGCACATAAGTAACCACCGCGGCGACTTGTTTGTCATCCAGCATAGTACCGAACGCCGGCATACCTTTCTGTCCGTGAAGCACTACGTACAGGGGATACTCGGGGCTCGCCAAGCGCGGATTTGACGCGAGAGCCGGATATGTTCCGGCACCGGTCGCGCCTTGAGCTTGCGGCATATGACAACCCTGGCAAATAGCGCGGAAAATTCCTTCACCACTGGTTTGCTGGAACTTCTGACCCGCAGAAAATACAGGCTCAGAGTGAGCTTGACCCGTACCTGCTAGCGTGAATGCCAACATGGCAATGGGGCCAGCGAAGGTGCGCACAGCAGAGGAAACCTTCATTGATAATCTCCCTTGTACGGTTACATCGACGCGCGGGCGTGGAGCCGCTCAATTGCGTCCAAGCTCGAAAGGAGCGCGCCCTCCATCCAGGCGGGAACGTACGAAGCATGCTCGCCGGCCAGCGCAATTCGTCCGTCAATCTGGCAGAGGTTTTTGTAATGTTTTTGCCGAGTGTCTTCGGTCCACATCCCATAGCATCCCAAGGTTGTTGGCACGCGATGCCATCCGACGGCAATGCCGTTCTGGAACTCCTTGGCATACTGCGGGTGCAACTGATTGCCTTGCTCCACCGCCCGGCTAACTCGCTCCTTCGGGGACATGGCGGTAAACTCAAAGGCGTTAGGGCCAAACGTGTACGCCCCTAGCAGCACCGAAGGACCTTTTGCGCCATATCGCGTGTTTGGATAGGCGATACGGTTGATGGGCAGGTCGGTATAGCTGATACCGCCATAAATCGATTCGTCTTCTTCCCAAAAGCGTCGCTTAAACTGCAGGCCAATCTTAAGCGCTGCGTCATAAGGAACGCCGTTGATTGCCTGTTGCATCGAATCGCTGACTTGCACGTCAAGTTGGCTCAGGACCGACAGCGGAATGGTGCACAGGCACCAATCAGCCTTGGCTTGGCGAATGCTTCCGCCACGCGCACCATCCTTATAGGTGACAGTGACCCCCTTATCGTTTTGTTCAATCTTGGTGACCTGCGCCTGGTATTGGATAAGGCTGCCGACCTCTCGCGAGAAGGCCTTAGCAATCATGTCCATGCCACCTACCGGCTGAAAGATGGTGCTATGGAACTCATATTCTTGTCCGGTAACGATGTGACGCCAGAGGCCGGAATCGAGAAGGTCGCGCGAGCTAAGGGGCTCGGACGGTTTTGCAAGGGGCATCAGCCCACCACCCGCGTCGATTTCATATCCACGCCTGTCACTAGTCAGCGATGATGTGCGGTACCGGAACTGCGTATCGAGCGCGCCCCAATGGCGTAACCCCTCCATCAACTTTTCGCGGTCTTCCTTGGAAACTGCGGTGTCCAGATTGCCATGTGCAGCGGCCTTTGATAGCAACTCCGCAACGTAGCCCTGGAAATCTCCCTGGACGTGACGATATTTTTGCGGCTTGCCACCATATGCCTTGGACGAATGCAGTAGCGCGTTGTAGTTGACCTGAATGAACGGTTCCAAGGCGACTCCTAGCTTCTTGCAGTAGTCGAGCACGGCGTGGTGGTGGTACGGAATGCGCCACGGACCGGGGTTCAGGTATTCGCCTTTCGCGAACTCGCAATGTTGAACCTCTCCGCCCAACTCATGGAAGCTGTCACCGCCTCGTATGGTCCAGCAGCGGCCCCCAGCGCGTCCGCTGTACTCCAGCACCTGCACCTTGTAGCCCGCGCGGCGGAGTTCAAGCGCAGCCACCATGCCAGCCAGTCCAGCCCCCAAAATCAGAATGGACGTTCCTCGCTTGGCGCCCCGCAGCTGCGGAGCACCCTTGTAGGTCGACTCAGCCGCCAAACCTAGGGAGGTCATGGCATGGTACATCGCTGCGCCGCCAGCCGCTTTTCCGACCATGCTGAGCAGGTCACGTCGGCTAAAAGACTTATCGTTCAATAAGCTCATATTCTTCTTGTGCTGTTGAGTGCGAGACCAAAAAGCTGTCCCAATGCGGGATAGGGCTTTCCGTTCACGCGACCTTGGATAGGTTTGCCTTGCTGGAGTTGGAGAACCGCTCTCTCTGGCCGAAAAGGCAGCTCTCCTGAGTGCTGGACATGCCGTGTCTCCATATGCTTCGGCGGCACTGCGCAGCGAAGAGTCAAACTAGGTTTGCGTAACTGCTCCTCTGTCATGAAATAAGAAGAAACGTCCGGCAACTCGGTCCTTGCCCCCGAGCCCAGAACAAAGTTGCCGGACAGAAATCAAGAGTTTCTTTGCTCGCCCGCGCAGCAGACACCCCACGGATAGCCATGGCTTCCTCGATGACGCTTTCCTTAGACAGCGCAGGAAACATATGCGACGAACCGAAACGTAAATCGATGGGACGAGCGCAGCTTGATTGTCGATAGGCCTGTGGCCGTGACTAGCATGTTGATTGACCATCGGGGTCGGATATCTGCGTCTTTTCGATGACGCAAGTCTATGCATTTGGCTGCGGAAATTGCTGTCCAAATCTTGACCATTACACGACCAGAGAGCATGATTTCCCTATCAAACCAAAACGAAATAGAAGGATTTGCCCATGAGTGCCGAAGTCACTTTGGACCGCACGGATTGTGCGCTATTGGGGCTACTACAAGGGAATGCTAGGCTGACAGTCGCGGAGCTAGCTGAGCGAGTCGCACTGACGTCATCGCCGTGCTGGCGCCGCATTCGGCGCCTAGAGGAACTAGGGTTGGTGCAGGCATATCGGGCCGTCCTTTCCTCCGAAAAGCTAGGGTATGGTGTGACGGCGTTTGTGAATGTGATGATGGGCGACCATACGAAAGACGTCGGCCGGCAGTTCGAGAAGTGCGTTGCAGGAATCCCAGAAATCATTGCGTGCCACAACGTCTCAGGCCGGTATGATTTCCTGCTGGAGGTAGTCGCCGTGGACCTGAAATCTTTCGGCGAATTCTGCCGTAATGAACTTCAGGCACTCCCAGGGGTAAAGGAGCTGTACTCCAGCTTCTCTCTCAAAGCGGTCAAAGATGACCGTGTCCTACCTATCGGTGGCGCTGGCAATCGCTAATCACCCCACGTGATGGGGGCGGACAAGTGAGCGATTGGGAGGTGCCTGCTCAAGGACTGACCGAGCCTGAAAGTACGCTACGTCAGAAGAGGCGCGACGGGCAATCTGATGCCTTCTGCGTGGACCTACTGGCTTGTGCCACTCCGCCAATCGAGGGCACAAAGACATAAGCGCCGGACAGCCATTCTGGCCGTCCGGCGCGTTGAGGAGTCACCAGCTACTCCTTCACTTCAACGTCGGCATCAAAACCCCTGCACACCCTCCGATGCCTTCCAGTCTCTTCGGAAGAGGGGTGGGCTATTTCAGTGCTTCGAAAACTCGCGAGGTAATGTCGCTGACACTCCCTTGTCCAGACACTTTCCGATACACGGGCGGCGACAACGAGTCCAACGTCCTGCGAGATGAGGCCCACTCCCAATAGTAATCAACGAGCGGACGCGTCTGCCGGTCATAAACGTCTAGGCGCTTTTTGACCGTTTCTTCCTTGTCATCATCTCGCAGGATGAGCAACTCCCCCGTCTCGTCATCGGTATTTGCAACTTTCGGAGGGTTGTACTTGATGTGGTAGGTGCGGCCGGAAGCCGCATGAACGCGGCGCCCGCTCATGCGTTCGACGATAGCGTCAAAAGGCACATCAAGTTCCAGGACATAGTCGATTGGCACACCCGCGACCTTCATTGCCGCGGCCTGCGGGATGGTCCGCGGGAAACCATCGAACAGGTAGCCATTCTTGCAATCATCCTGCCGCAGACGGTCCTTGACTAGGCCAATAATGATGTCGTCTGATACCAGCCCTCCCTCATCCATCACCTTCTTCGCCTGCATTCCCAAGGCTGTTCCCGCCTTGACAGCTGCACGCAGCATGTCGCCGGTAGAGATTTGGGGGATGCCAAACTTCTCACAGATGAATTTTGCTTGGGTGCCCTTCCCCGCGCCCGGCGCGCCCAACAGGATTAAACGCATTCTCGCCCCCTCTGAGTTTCAATGCTAGTCTTACGAAAATCGCCGCCACTTACCTGTCACCGGCGTTGATTCCTCGGGTCTGGAATGAACCCGTCGCGGTTGGGCATCTTTATGTTGGCCAAATTCTTCTCGGTTAGCGTAGCGGAAGAATCCAATATTTTCCCTTCAGACAGGATGTAGGCGGAAAGCGCGTAGACCTCATTGTTCGTCAAGCTTCCGGGAGCGTTGAAGGGCATTGCCCGCTTGATGTAGTCAAACAGCGTAGTCGCATACGGCCAATAGCTTTCCACTGTCTTGACGGGCGCCTTCTTCGGGTCGTTGTTGACAAGCGAGCCGCGGCCACCAACGAGGCGGTCGGCGAGTCCACCTTCGAGATTGACCCCATGGCAAGCCGCGCACTTTTGCTGAAAGATTTGCTTGCCCTCTTGTGCAGTTCCAGTGCCCCGCGGCAATCCTTTCCCATCCGGCGTGGGCGACACAAAGTGCTCCAGGTCCTTCGCGCTTGCAGCAGCTCCGAAGCCAAACGGCTTCCCATTCTCAGCGCCCAAAGCAATGCCCGAAGCGAGCGTGAGGCAAAGGGATGCCAGCCAGCCAACCGTCCGCAGAGACTTAACCGTGATGGACATTTGAGACCCTCCCGTCGGATGCGACCTTCCAACTCTGAATAGAATTCAGGTGATACACAGATGCGGTGGGGCCGTTCGTACCGCGGACCTTCACGAGTTCTCCGAGAGTCGGCTGCACGTATCCGGTGTCATCAATACACCGGCTTTGCAGGACACACTCCTTGCCATCCCAGTGCCACGGGAACCTGAACCGGGTATGGCAGATTGGAAGAATGGGCCCTTGTAAGGCTGCCTCTGCCCACGTCTTCCCGCCATTAGTGCTGACTTCAACCTTACGGATACTTCCGCGGCCAGACCAAGCAAGGCCTGTAATCTCATGGAATCCTCGCTCGCGAAGCAACATCTCCCCAGACGGATAGGTGATGACCGACTTGGCGTCCATATCTAAGGAGAATTGAACTGCCTTTCCGCTTGGTAGCAGGTCCGTGTACTTGGACGTTTCCTCCCGCGTCATGAACGGCTGGTCGGACACTTCCAGGCGCCGCAACCACTTGATGTGCATGTTGCCTTCATAGCCAGGAACGATGAGTCGTAACGGGTAGCCCTGCTCAGGGCGGATGGCTTCACCATTTTGACCATACGCTAGAAAGCAATCTTTCATTGCCTTCTCGAGCGGAATGCTGCGTGTCATCACTGCGGCATCGCCACCCTCTGCCAATAGCCACTTGGCGCCAGGCTTTACACCCACCTCATTAAGAATCGTGGCCAGCGGCACCCCCGTCCACTCCGATGTCGAGGTGAGTCCATGCGTGCCCTGTACAGTCTTCATCGTTGGCTTAATCCACTCGGTCAGACCGTTACCCGAGCATTCGATGAACAGCACGCGCGACACCGACGGAAAGCGCTTCACATCATGCATCCCGAACTTCTTCGGCTGCTTCACCATTCCATGCACGTACAGGACGTGCTTCGACGGGTCGATAGTGGCAATGCCGCCATGATGCCGCTCGAAATGAAGCCCTGATGGCGTAATAATCCCCATCCCATTCTGGAGCGGCGTCATCGTCCACGACGACTGATTCGTGGCAGTCTTGAACCGGGTCCGACTTTCGGTCTCGAACTGCGAACGGGTACCATACCCGCTGTCAGCCCACGTTTCCTCGCCTTGAACCTTTGTGGCGTCATTCGGGACATCGCGCTCCTTAGCTCCCGGGGGGGCGGCACCACGCGCACTTGTAGCAATACCAGCTCCCAATGCGGCCACTCCGCTCGCCAGGAAGGACCGACGACTAAGCGCGTGTGGCTGCTCGGAACCTAGGTAATATGGTGACGCCGGATTGCTACGTTCGGCAGCCAGGAAGAGTTCCTCGCGCTCCTGCCTTTGCTCCGTGGAAGGACCTGCCCAAGATGGGTCCGTCCGACGCGAATGGGTATTGGTCAACGCCATCAGTTGTCTCCATATTTGTTGAAGTGCTTTTCTGATGCTTGATAGCAGCGCCCTGCCTATTAAATGGCAGTTCAAGTCGACCTGCCTTCCAATAGACAGAACAAAACTAGGCCCGGAGAACCAAAAACGCTGCCGTCCAGGGTTTCCTACTGCTCTTCTCTACTCCCATTCGGCATTTGCGGGGGCCGAATGCACTCCGCTGCCGCTTGCGAGACCGGCAGCTATTGCGCAACCATCCATCCTTGCGGACAGCCTAGGTGGTGGCCCGCACAGCGCTATGAACTAGAAACCAACGGTTTGTTCGTCTACCGCCCACTTGGCTCACATTGCACGCGACGCGCTCGCGCGTTTGCGAGAAGTTTGCTTTCCCGTCTCGACATTGGCGGCGTTCGAGGATGGCTGCCCTGTATGCGGCTTGAGAGCTCGAAGCTGTCCGATGAACGCGTGGCTCACGGCATCCAGGGGCTCGCGAGACTTCTCAAGCTTTGCTCCAAGGACGGCACCCTCCCACGCATACCAGAATAGCCTGCCGAGGGCTTCGACATCAGCATCGACGGATAGCTGACCAGCGTGCTGTGCCTCTTCCAGGCATAGCCGAATTCGGCACTGCCATCCTCGTACTGTTGTTAGCAAAGCTTTGCGGAATGCCTCATCAAGCGCTGCGAGCTCCTGGCCAAGGTTTCCCACGAGGCAACCGCGTCGAAATTCGAAGCGCTCCATGCCTGCGGTCGCTTCGTCCATGAAAGCCTTGATACGGTCTATCGGCTCAATCGAACCGTCGGACAGATTACGGTCCAGCTTCTTGTTGAAATACTCTGCGTAACGCTCGATAACGAGGAGCGTGTAAGCGTCCTTGCTACCAAAGTAATAAGCAAACGAGCCCTTTGGCACACCCGCGGCGGCGACTAGCTCATCAATCGGGGTGTTGTGAAAGCCTTTCTCGGTGAAGACCGCCACACCAATACGCAGCAAGTCCTCACGCTTATTCGCATCGCGCTTTCCGCGCGCCGGCTTTTCCGGTCCTTTAGGTTTCTCAGTCAAAGGATTCCCCTATCTGGCAATACTGCGCACAAGACGCAGTAGTCGCAATGTAACGATTTCATAATAGTGAAACTTGGCTGACTGGTCAACTAGTACTACCTACACGACTTCAAATGAGTGCTGCATAAAGCACGTACGCGAGAGACTTGGATTGCACGCGCGCCCCTACGTTGGGCGAGACCTGCAGTTGCCTCCCCCGGACTATCCGGGTTGTTTCGATATCTGGGGTGAAAGTAACCCGCGAAAGAACATCAACCCTACGACAGGTCCCGGCAGAAGTAGCCAGGCTACGTTGGCGCCCAGATGTTCGATATTTCCGGTCACCAAATTGATGGGCAGCACGGTTATGAGGAAACCAATGCTGTTCTGAATAGCGAAGGCGCTTCCTACCAGCTGCGGCGGGCACGCTCGCCCCGAGATGGCAGAGAATTGAGCCGAGTCAGCGATGACAGAGACACCCCAGACGAGAAGGACAAGAACGCACAGTGACGGACTGAAGAATGCCGCAACGACTGGGTATATCAGGCACATGCTTCCAGAAATGCCTAGCGCCACAGTAGCAACTCGGGCGCTTCCTATGCTCTGACTCATTCGCCCAGCCGCGATACACCCTAGCGCGCCGGAGGCAATGATGCAGAAGGACACAAGCGCGGACATCTCGCGCGAGGCCGCCGTGAGTACACCCGCTACAAGGAATGGCACGGCAGTCCAGAACGCGTAGAGCTCCCACATGTGACCAAAGTAGCCGATTGCGGAAGACCGAAAAGTCGGGTCACGAAATACGGATAGTGCTTGACCCCAACATGCCTTACGACCAGCCTGCCCCCGGACTAGATATGGCCCCTCTCCAAGGGCTGCAATGACTGCACCGCCGAATACAGCCAAAACGGAAGATGTGAGGACAACCGCTTGCCAAGACCAGCCGCCACCCATTGCCCGGACGGCGTGTGGCAGTGCCGTTCCCATGGTAAGCATCGCGACCAGGAGTCCAAGGGTATGGCCAGCATTCTCCTTAGACCAAGAGATGACCATCTTCATGCCAAGCGGGTAAATGCCGGCGAGACATACGCCAACGGCACACCGGGCCAACAGTGCTTGGTGGAACGACAAGGGTGCTAGCGCAAACAATGCGTTGAATCCAGCGCCAAGGAGGGAAGAAATGCAGAAAATTCGGCTAGCAGGGAAGCGGTCAGCAAGCCCAGAGGTGGACAGAAGAAGCGTCCCTACGATAAAGCCAACTTGCACTGCGCTCGTCAGCTGACCTAGTTGTGAGGTCGACAGCGACCAGGCTCGCACCAAGTCCTCCGCCGCACTGTTTGGACTGAACCAGAGGGACGTCCCCAAGAGCTGAGCAAGGACAATGACCGCGATAGGGTATTCGGAGAGACGTCTCATTCTTCTTCGAAGCGCTGAGCGCGCCACTCCAAAGCAGCCTTCAATCCGCCGCTACGGGCAATATCCATGAACTTAGCTTTATCGGGCGAGCCGTGCGACTCAATGGTGTGGTCGATATCCAGAGCTGTTGCGAGAGCAGCTTCCAATCCCTGGATGTCATAGGTCCGTTGGATAGCCTTCTTCGTCTGCTGAACTAGGTCAGGGTCCATCCGCGCGATGTTTCGCGCGATTCGCAGAGCACAGTTCAGATGCTCACCAGGAGGAGTGACCTCACTGACTAAGCCCATTTCCATCGCCAGCTTTGCGCTGACCCGGTCCTGACCGCTGAGGATGATTCTCTTGGCATGCTTTGGAGACGTCATCCATGGCAGCAGCATCGTGACGATGCCAGCGCCGAACCGCAACTCAGGCTCGCCAAAAAACGAGTCTTCCGCGGCGATGGTCATGTCGCAAGCTAGCGCCATCTCAAAGGCACCGGCCACGCACGGACCATGCACTGCCGCGATGGTGGGTTTTGTACTACGCCAGAACTTCATCGTCGCGGTGAAATCCAGGTCCAAGATTTCTCTCCAGACCTGAGGCCCCTTCGGCTGTCGCTCCATTTGGTCCTTCAAGTCAAAGCCGGAGGAGAAGCCGTTGCCTGCTCCACTAAGGACAATCACTCGCACGCGCTGGTCACTCTCAAACTGCGTCATCGCGTCGCAGATTTCAAGCAGCATGCTTTTGGACAATGCGTTGAGCCGTTGTGGTCGATTGAGCACCAAGTGAGCGACACCGCCATCGCTTACTTCAACCTGGATTGATTCGAACTGACCGATAGAGTTCATGATGTCGTGGCGTAGTAGGAGAACCCGTTCAGGCGCTCCAGAAGGGAAGTTGCTGGACCGGCTGAGTTGCCAGCCATTTTGAGAGTTGGCCACGGTCGACCTTGCCGGTACGTCCCGTAGGCAATTCCGTACCGACGTAGCAGATGTCGGGATGCTTGAACTTCTCAAGCACGCATGAGAGTTCGCTTCGCATCACCCTTGCGTCAAGGTTAACACCTGCTTTGGGTATCAACAGTGCCTGGATTCGCTGGCCCATCACTGGGTCAGTGGTGCCCGTTACTAGGGCAGCTGCGATGCCGGTGCAACTGGTCAGCGCGCGCTCCACCTCGACGGGCGTTACCTTGTTTCCGCCGCGGACGATAACGTCCTTCAAGCGGCCAACGATGGATACGAATCCGTCGTCGTGACGAATTGCCAAGTCACCGGTACGGAACCAACCGTCCTCGAAAGCTGCGGCCGTGAGCTCCTCATCGCCAAGATAGCCGTTCATCAGGTAGGGGCTCATTAACTGTAGTTCGCCCGGCGCATCTTCTGCGCCCTCCCCATCGCTGCTAACGACGCGGAACGAAATTCCCGGGAATGGCTTGCCAATGGTTCCCTCGTGCGACTGATAGTCCCTAGGCTCGAGAACAAAGTCGCTTGTTGATGTTTCCGTCAGGCCGTAGACATCATAGAGAGATGCGGGCTGAATGAAGGCGCGCAGCGCGACCGAAAGGTCCTTCCCGAGCGGCTCGCCGCCGATGACCATGGCGCTCAAACTTCTTACATCCTGTAGGCGGGCTTTCGCGTGTGCAAGCTGCTCATCCGTCAGGGCGCTAAAAGTTGCTCGCACCATGGTTGGCACGACGCCTAGAAAGGAGACCCGCTCGCGTGCCAGCGCGTCGAGGAACTCAGCCGGCGAGAATCGCGCCTGAGTTACCAACCGGCCGCCAGCCAACAGAGTCAGCAGCGCCACCCATATGCCAAAACTGAAAGTATTGTTCAGCACCAGCATGGTCACTGTCTCAGGTGACAGAGAGAACTGCCGCTGGTTTTGGTCGAGCTTTCCAGAGAAAGCAGTGTGCGAAAGCACAGCAGCCTTTGGCAGTCCAGTCGAGCCCGACGTGAAGATAATCAGCGCACCATCCCGAAGCGTCTTTCCCCGGCTTTCGTCTGCATTGGGTGCCTCGCCGCGTTGCCACAAGTTGACGAGGCTATCGCTGTCGGATAGGAGGTCCAACGCAAAGCGGCACTTCGCCTTACCTTGCATGGCGGCCGTTACCGCTTCAGGTGTGGTGCGATGTACCGGTGCGACAACCCCTCCGGCCATCCAAACTCCGAAAAATGCTACGAAATCCAGTGGATGGTTCGAGCACTTCACCATTACTGGGTCATATGCCTCGATTCCGACTTCGCGTAGTTGTGTAGCTACTTCGCGAGACTGAGCCAGGAACTGCGCATAGGTGAGTTTGTATCCCTCACCGCATAGCGCCATACGGTCTCCGTTTGCGAGGGCGGCTTTCTCGAGACTGGTTGCGAGATTTCTGTCCACTATTGTCACCGATTCGATGAGTTTCAGTTGGGACCTCAGGCGGGTACGCAGGAACATCCTGTAGCAAGAATTCCTTCCCGTATGCAACCCGAAGCCCACGCTGGAGCAATGCCCGTAGTCCGAGTGCGGACTAGCCGTGCGGAAGCGCGAGTAGCACGCCGCCCATTACAGCACACATGACAAAGAAGATGATTAGCGTGTAGCCCATAACCCGGCCGAGGCCCACGCCAGCAATGGCGAGCAGCGGGATTGCCCACATCGGCTGAATCATATCCGCAGCACCCTCGCCTAGTGCAACCGCGATAGCTACAGCCGCCGGCGGCACTCCCAGGCTGGTCGCTGCCGGGACTGCAAAGGGAGCTTGCACAACCCAGTGACCGCCAGCGCTTGGCACGAATACGCTGACGATGAGAGACGAGATGAACGTCCAGAACGACAGCGTATTAGTCGAGGAGTACTGGACAAAGATTTCTGACATCCAGTCCGCCAGCCCAGTGGCGGTCATGATTCCCATAATCCCGCCATACAGGGGAAACTGCAGCAGAATCGGGCCGGCAACCCGAGCAGCATTGTTGACAGCCTTAAGGTATGCATGTGACGAGCCGTGCATCAGCAGTCCCAGCAGCAGGAAAATCAGTACAAGCATGTTGAGGTCGAGCTTGAAAGAACCGCTCGCTGCCTTCATGCCGATATACCATGCACCAACGCCCACAAGCAGGAGGTTGACCAGCCGGCTGTGGTTCAACCAGCCAGCGATGGACTTCGGTGCCGGGGGGTCCGCTGCGATGGTGTCTTCCCTCTTCAGCTTCTCCGGGTCTGCGGGGACGGCTTCCTTCGCGTTGGGCATCATCAGCCAGAAGACGAGCGGGATGAGGACCGCAAGCACCAGAAGCGGGATGTAGTTAAGCGGCGACAACAGAAAGTCCTTCATCGGAAGTACCTTGCCGGTGAGCTTCTCAATGATGTTCATCGGAGAACCACTACTTGCGCTCAGCAGCGCAATGGAACTCGAAATACCACACACGTAGAACGACCACCCTGCGTATGCCGCTGCCACCAACCAGGCGAAATCAACTCGAACTCGTTTGGCAACCTCTCGGGCAAACAGCGCCGTGACCACCAGCCCAAACGCCCAGTTCAACAGGGTGCTAACCAAGGAGACGAAGAACGTCAGGACCATCGCTCCCGCCGGAGTAGTAGCCCTATCTGCGGTTGCAGACAGCAATTTTGCCACCGGCTTTGAAGTGGACAACGCATGCCCGGTAACCAAAGTCAGAGCGACAAGAAAGGCGAAGCTGGCAATTTTGAAGACACCGTCGTACCAGCCCGTGAGGATTTCTGGGACAGTGCCCTTAGGGGCAATTGCATAAGCCAACACGCAAGTCACCGCGGTGAGCAGCACAGCAATGACATATGGGTCGGGCATGACCTGCTCTACCAGGCGCACGCATAGTCGGCTTAGACGCCGAATGAAGCTACCTCCAACAATCGCCTCAGAATCTGTGGGTATTCCGGCGTGTGAGTTCGAATCGGAAAAGGCCATCGCTTGTCTCCATTTAGCGCAGTAGACATCAGTGCCTGCTAATTTGACAGGCAACCCGATGTCACCAGTTGACTAGTCATCTATTTTTTCTGAAACAGAGGACCACCAAAGGCATTTTTCACTCAAGAAATCGGGCAATCCTATAGTTCCTTGCCCGTATGGAAAGGCTTACATCAGCGTAAGAGCAGCCGATGCATCTGTCACCTCGCACTGAGGGCAGCTTCTATCGTCGTCCTAATGCAGGTTTAGTCGAAGGAAGCTGTCCGAATCACTACGCCTCTGCGCTGCCGGGGAACCCTTGCGGTTACGTACATGTTTGTCTCCTGGTTTATTATTTTGATGGCTTACCCGTGCCTTGGACACGAGCGGTGAGTCTCTTGGACTCGGTAGATGAAGATAAGCCCATTGTGGACTAGGAATGGCGCCACCTAGTCCACTGGCTTCTTGCATCAGTTATGCAAGCAGCGTCGTAACCTTCACCGGATTTGCGAGCGTGTCGCGGATTGGCGACGCTGCTTCGAGAGCCGCGATGAGTTCCTGCTGCTGTGCTTGCGATGCTTCGGGGCAATCGAGGCGAACCTTCACCTTGATTTCCTGGGCACCGGGGCGCACAGATTTGTCGATGCCAAGGAAGCCAACCAGGTCGATGTCGAACTCGAGGTCGAGGTCGATACGCTTGAGTTGGATTCCGCGGGTTGCTGCGCAAGCCGCCAGCGTGACGCCGTAACAACCAGCGAGCCCCTGCAGCACATACTCCGCCGGGCTGACCGCCTGGTCGGTGCCCAGCAGAGAAACCGGCTCGTCCGTCTGAAGACTGAATTTTCCTTGGCGGCTCTTGTCAGCCTCGCCAGCTTGACTCAATGCACCGGTTTGCGATTGCATGCGCAGGCCACCGTTGGACGTGCTTTCCAGCGAGAAGGTAACTTTCCCTAGCTTAGGGTTCTCGCGCACAGCGGCAACCGTTTCGGAAAGGGCTTTGGGGTCCAGATAGGGTTGATTGCTCATTGGAACTCTCCAGAAGATTAGAAAAAGGAAGGCGCTCGTCCGTGCGTAGCTCGGGAGTTACGCACTCAGCACCCCACTAGCAGTTTGCAAATTCACCTTGGCTCAGCATCTGACGAATGCGCTTCTTGTCAATTTTTCCTACCGAAGTACGCGGCAGTGCTTCCGTGACTACCCACTGGCTTGGCACCCACCAACGGGCAACCACTGTTTGCAGCCAGCCGGACAGTTCTTCAGAGTTCGCCGTGACGCCGGACTTGAGAACAATTACCGCTGCGGGCCGCTCCTGCCACCGAGAGTCCTCCACTGCGACAACTGCCACGTCATCGATGGAAGGGTGCGACCTGATAGCCTCCTCAAGGGCAAGGGACGGAATCCACTCGCCACCGGACTTGATGGCATCCTTCGCCCGGTCGGAGAGACAAACATAGCCATCCGAGTCCAAGGTGCCGAGGTCGCCGGTACGTAGCCATTCGCCATCGAAGCTTTCGCGGTCGTCGCTGCCCAAATAGCTCGCGGTTACCCACGGGCCACGAATCTGGATTTCGCCGACGGTCTTCCCGTCATTAGGAAGAGCACCTCCGCCCAGCTCCGCAACGCGGACCTCCAGACCGCAAACAATGCGGCCTTGCGTTGCGCGATAGCGCTCCCGCTCCGTGTCGCAGTTTGCCCAAGGGGGTGTCTTGCAGATAGCAGACATCGATGATGTCTCCGTCATCCCCCATGCCTGGTACATCTCGACACCCAACTCGGCGTAGGCGGATGCTAGGCTCGTAGGTACTTGGGCGCCACCGCAGCTGATGGCCTTGATACTTCCCAAGTCCTTCCAGCCCCGCGACCGAAGTGCTTCCAGGACGTCCGCCCAGATTGTTGGCACACCCGCAGCCAAAGTGGGAGCGTGGCGTTCGATGAGCGTGAGCAGGTCCTTCGCGTGCAGCGATTGACCTGGCAGAACCATCTCAGCGCCACCCATCAGTGCAGCGAAAGGAATTCCCCAACCGTTGACGTGGTAAAGCGGGACGGCTGGCAGGATGCGGGTGGCTGCTCCGATGGCCAAGGAGTTGGCCGTGCACAGCGACATTGCCTGAAGCCAAAGTGAGCGATGGCTGTACGCAACGCCCTTTGGCATACCGGTCGTGCCACCGGTGTAGCAGACGATTGCAGCACAATCTTCCTTCACATCATCCCACTCTACTCGAGGCGAGGCCGTTGCCAGCAATGCCTCGTAGTCGCGCACGATGATTCCGGACGCCTTCGGTAGGTCCTGTGCCTGGGCACCCACAACGATGACCGCTTTGACCGTTGGGCACGTGGGAAGAATTTGAAGCAGACGCTCTACTTGAGCGGCGTCGCAAATGATAACCTCGTCGCCACCGTGATTAATCACGTACTGAACTTGGTCATCATGCAACCGGACGTTAATCGTATGGAGTACACGCCCGGACCCAGGAACCCCCAGATATGCCTCTAGGTGTTCTTGAGTTGCCGCACACAGCGTGCCTACAACAGCATCGCTGGGACAACCGAGACCGCTTAGCGCATTGGCAAGGCGCCCGGCTCGCTCGGCGATGATAGTAAACGGAACGCCATCAGCCTTCTGCGGTGTGTAGACTCGCGAGCGGCCGGTGACGCGCTGGATGTGGCGCAACAGCAGGGGGACGCCAAGCTGCTGCGCTTGCATCGTGGATTGCATTTGGTTTCTCCGTTCCACGAATGATGCTCGCGCTAGTTCCGTTACTCTTTCGAGCCGGCTTCGAGTTTCCCGTAGCGGGAATCCCGCCAGTTCAGCGCGCTGCGAAGTCCATCGTTCTTCACTCGCTCGCCAAACTCCGCCTTTTCGGGCGAGTATGCGGCGTTGAGGGTCGCAGCCAGGTCGAGGTTCACGTTGACAGCGTTCCGCAGCCCCATCGCTTCGTATGCCCGCGTCAGCGCAATCTTCGTCAGCTTCAGGGTGATGGGAGGAGTGATAGCGATGCGCTCTGCCAGGTGCGTCACCGTTGCTCGCAGGTCCTCGGGTGCTGTAACCCGATTCACCATGCCGAGGCGCTCTGCCTCTTGCGACGTGATGACATCGCCGGTCAAGAGCAGCTCGTTCGTCTTCTTCTGTCCAATCAGGAAGGGCATCAGCAGTGTGACGGGCCCCGACCCGAAACGGATTTCCGGCTCCCCGAAGTTTGCCCTGTCCGTCGCGATAATCATGTCGCAGGCCATGGCCAGCTCGCATGCACCGGCGAGGCACCAGCCGTCCACTGCGGCGATGGTCGGCTTCGTCACAGACCACACGGCCATCGAGAGACCGACATTTCGTGTCAGTGCCCCGTGCCAGTCCTCGGGTCGAGCGATTCCTGCGTCCACCTCCTCGGCGATGTCGTACCCGACTGAGAAGTTCTTCCCTTCACCCGTGAGTACGATGACGCGAACTTCATCGTTCGCCTCTAGCTCGCGAATGGTGTTGGTCATCGTCTTTACCACTTCCGACGAGAGCGCATTCAACTTGCTCGGCCGATTAATCGTCACCCATGCGATGGGACCTCGCAGCTCAACTTTGACAACGGCTTCACTCATGTCAGTCTCCTTTTGTAGTTTGGTTCGAGTTCGCTTATGTGCGGGTACTAGGCGTTGACGTCGACCAGGACTCGGCCTTTCAACTTGCCGTCGAGCATTCGCTCGGCCGCACCCATTACCTGTTCCAGGGAAACGGTGGTCGCTGTGATACCTTCCAGCATCTGAATGGGGAGGTCGTAAACAACTCGTTTCCAGGTCATCACGCGTTCGGGCGTGGGCAACATCACCGAGTCCACGCCAATCAGGTTGACGTTGCGCAGAATGAACGGCATGACGGTAGTAGGCAGGTCTGCACCGCCTGCCAGGCCGCACGCTGCAACCACACCGCCGTAGTTCATTTCTGCCAGAACGCGAGCCAGGACCTTGGACCCCACCGTATCGATAGCCGCGGCCCACCGCTGTCCCTCCAGGGGACGTGGGTTGTCTGCCCATTGCGGACCGTCGACGAACTCAGCGGCACCCAGGGTTGCAACGTAATCGTGCTTCGCTGGGTCTCCTGTCAGCGCAGTCACGCGATAGCCCAGCTTGTTCAAGATGGCCACCGCGACACTGCCCACGCCGCCCGCTGCACCGGTCACCAGGACAGGACCGCTCTTCGGGTTCACGCCAGCGCGCTCAAGTGCGTTTACACACAACATCCCTGTGAAGCCGGCCGTACCCACCATCATTGCCTGGCGGGTGCTGAGCCCCTCCGGCAGCGGGACGAGCCAATCGCTGTTGACACGTTGGTATTGCGAATACCCACCCCAGTATTTTTCCCCGACACTCCAACCCGTCAGGACAACTTTCGTCCCTGCCTTGAACTGCGGATTGGACGACTCCACCACGGTCCCAGCGAAGTCGATTCCGGGCACAAGAGGCCAAGCCTTGACGATTTTTCCGCGCCCGGTGACGGCCAACGCGTCCTTAAAGTTGAGCGTCGAATAGTCAATCTTCACCAGCGTGTCTTCGTTCGGAAGGTCCTGGCGTCCGAGTGTCTCAATGGACGCTTTGGTCTTTCGCTCTTCTTCCCGGAGAACCAGGGCACGGAACTGTTCGATGGACATATAGGGCATCCTTGGGTTGAGCCGCTGAACGAGCGGACATTCATGAAAAGTGGCTTGGTCCAGACCGATAACGCAGCGTATTCGGCTGGGTGCGAGGCTAACTAGATGGCCAGTCAACTATCTTCAGGGGGTCCGCAGGCTCAAGCCCATCGACCCTCCCTGCCTTGCTCGCAATCGCAGCGCCTCAGAAGCGTTTTTCCAGACAGTCAGTCAACTATATTGGCTGACCATCCTAGCGTCAAGGCAGAAAGAACCCCGGGTTTACGCGGTGTGGGCCCCGGAGTTCAGTGGCCAGCGCTCAACAGCCTGGCCGAACCTTGTACGCCTTCTTGCTAACAAATTCGCCCAAGCGTTCTTGCACGTCGCGCCCAGTCTGCACCACAGCAGCCATCAATCCTTCCGCGAACAAGCCTTCGGTAGGCGCCATTTCCGCGATACGGTTGATAGAGCTTACGATGGCGTAGTTGGACAGCGCCGCATTGCTGGCGATTTTCTGCGCAAGTTCCATGCTGAGGTCGTACGCGGATTTGGGATTGCCATCGGTATTGCAAACGTAGTGCGCCAAACCAAGTCGCTCTCCCTCTATGGCATTCAACACGCGTCCCGTCAGCATCATTTCCACCATCCGAGCGGCCGAGATAATTTTGGCGGTGCGCACCGTGGCTCCTCCGCCCGTGAAGATGCCCCGCGTTCCTTCAGGCAACGCAAAGAAAGTACTCTTGTCAGCTACTCGTACATGCGCAGCGCTCGCCAGTTCGAGGCCTCCGCCCACGACGGCGCCCTGCAAGCAAGCGATGACAGGAATGCCACTGTGCTGAATCTTGTCGAAAGCGCGATGCCATCCCTGGCACACACGCAGAAATTCAACTGCGCTCCGTTCCTTCTCGTGGTGTTCTTTCAGGTCCAAACCGGCACAGAAATGCTCCCCTTCCGCAGTCATGAGAACGGCGCGGATGTGTCCCGGGACGTTTGAAAAGTACGCGTCTATTTCCTCTATTGCCCGCTCGTCCAGCGCATTACGCTTGTGCGGCCTATTGAGAGTGATGATGCCGATGTTGCCCTGCTCGGACGTCAATAAAAACGGACTCACTTGGTCTACTCCCTTGAATTGAACGGAGGGACAGCTAGGACGGTAGAAATCGCCTACCGCGACGAGTCACGGCCCTATGGGCGCGCGCTCTTGGACGCGTGCGCTCGCTCGCGCAGACCGATAAAGATGCAAAAATCGCCACGCGCCGACCAGATTTGCTTGGGGGGCCATGCAGGAGCACGGCTTGTTTTTCAGCTCTTCGAATGCCTACGCCGTGAGCCAGCCTGGTCATCCCATACTGGTGCGCTGCCTTTCATGTCTCGTTTCAGTCTGGCTTCTTTATACGTGACTTCACCACCCATCCCAATTGCCAATGGAGACTTCCAGTATGCAAAAACTGCCACAATGAAAGTGACCTGCCGAGGAGCTTTGGGTAAACTGTTGGCGGGAATGTCACCCAACGTACACTTCCGGCTTACGTATGTAGATGTCGCCTCATTCGGCAAGTAGAGACACACGTGGGAGGGAGGACACTTGTTCGCGTGACACGTGGCCCCTTACAGGCGCACTTCCCTTTTGCTACAGCGGACGCGCCTAGGACTCCATCAGTTGCTCGATTGAGACATGCGCTCGAAGGACAACACAACCTTGGCAATTGATGAAGGCGGGACGAACGGGCCTGCTCAAACCTTCTCGGCGGCGACAGTCTCGATAGGATTGGTGCAAGACTTGCTAACCAGCCTGCGCGCATCGTGCTCAAGCCGTGTTTTGGACGATTGCCTGAAACAAGCGGGCATCGTCAAGGAGTTCATTGACCATCCTGCCTCTCGTTTGACGCACGACCAACTCGTCAGGCTCTACAAGGAATGTGCTGCAGCAACCGGTGACGAGATGATGGGCTTGTGGAGCCGCCCCATACGGACCGGCTCTTTGAAATACATTGTGCGGGCAGTGATGGATGCGCCCACAATCAATGTAGCGTTGTACCGATTCACACAGGTCTGGAATCTGCTGCTGGACGATTACCGGCTGAATCTTGCTCAAGGTGAAAACACAATGAGTGTGGAGCTGATTCGCCGTACCGCGACAGCGAGCGTGAACCGCTTCGGCCATGCGTTGATTCTGAAACTTACGCACGGCATCGTCTCATGGCTGGTAGGTCGTGAAGTCCCGGTCCAGAGAGTCGTGTTCGCCTTCCCACGTCCACACTTCGCAACCGACTACCCAATTCTCTTTCCTGCGCCAATTGAGTTTGGAGGAGCAATCTCGAAAATCTCGTTCGGAACCGACCTTGGGAAGGTCCGACCGGGCCGTACCGCAACTGAGGTACGCGCCTTCCTGGAACGCGCGCCCCGCGATTGGATTTTTACCTCCTATCGCGAGCATGCAATGCGACTAAAGGTCCGTGAACTTCTGTACGTGGACTTGCGTCGCACACTGAACGACGTCGCGGGGCAGCTTCACATGTCCGAGCGGACGCTAATTCGCAGATTGCAAGACGAGAACTTGTCCTTTCAAGGAATTAAGGATGAGCTACGCAGGGACTTGGCTATCCAGAGCCTTGCGCGCCACGATATATCGTTAGCTGAGATTTCCTATGCCTTGAGATTCAGCACACCAGCCGTGTTCCACCGCGCCTTTCGCCATTGGACAGGCATGACTCCGGGCGTGTATCGCACTGCGCAGCAGCAACTGATAGGGTCTCCACTAGAGGCGAGCGTGGAACCAGAAGGTGCCTGACAGCGTCTGCCGCCATCAGGACATTGGAACCACTTTCTCACCAAGGGGCGCACGCCACCGGCAGACCGCCACGTGCTTGCTGTCTGCGCCGGCTAGCGCGCCGTTATATCAGCCGGGTGCACTCTCGACAACGCTCAGCCATCCACTGGATGCTCAGGAGTTTCGAGGGTCAGCTGGTAGAACGCCGCGTCCAGCCAACGGCCGAATTTGAACCCAGCTTGGGAAATGGTACCCGCGTGGACAAAGCCCAACCGTGTATGCAGTGCAACGCTACCTGCGTTGGCCGCATCGATGCAACCCACAACAACATGCACCTGTGCTTCGCGTGCCCGCCGAATGACCTCCCGCATCAAACGCTCGCCGAGACCGCGTCCGCGATGTTCATGGTGCACATACACACTATGCTCGACAGTGTACTTGTAAGCGGGAAATGCGCGAAATGTTCCCCAGGTTGCGAAGCCAAGCAGTTTGCCTGACGTATCAAAAGCACCCACGACCGGAAAGCCACCGGCACGCTTGGCGGCGAACCACGTCGCCATTGATTCTGGAGGCCGCGGCACATAGTCGTACAGCGCCGTTGAATTAACAATAGCCTCATTCAAGATGTCGAGAATGGTGGATGCATGTTCGGCTTCATTACAGTCGACCAATCGCACATCATCATTCGAGTCAGCTGAACTCATTTGAACTCCTTCTTACTTGCAACGTCTTCAGGGTCGATAGCGGATGATTGAGCGGGGGATTGCTTGAAATACCCATGCGCCAAAGCCACCCAATATCGTACGCCTGTCGGAATTATTTCGTCATTGAAATCATAGGACGGATGATGCAGCCCTACAGCAGCTTCATCGTGCCGCCCGTTTCCAATTAGCACATAAGCTCCGGGGCGGGCCTCCAACATGAACCCAAAGTCTTCGGACGTCATGTTTGGGGGTACGTTGCCGTGGGTCCGGTCATCGCCAAAGGTCGCACTGATGACCGACTCGCACAGGGCGGTTTCTGCCGGCGTATTCACAGTCGCCGGATAGTACTGAAAGAACTCCACAGCAATGTTCGCCCCATAGGCGGCACCCATGCCATCACACATACGACGCAAATCCTCTTGCAGCTTATCGAGAACGGTCGAAGACAGCGTTCGGATAGTGCCGCGAAGCTCCACTGAGTCCGGAATGACGTTGTCAGTATCGCCAGCGCGCATCATGCAGACGGAAATAACTGCAGGCTCGACTGGATTCTTGTGTCGAGCGGCCAGTGTCTGACATTGCAGCACGACGCTACAGGCAAGTGGAACAGGGTCCAAGCCATTCTGCGGTTGTGCGGCGTGTGCGCCCTTTCCAGTGACTGTGATGCGAAACCGCACGCCGGCGGCCATAATGGCTCCGGTTCGGAAGCCAAATTCGCCGGCCGGCAAGCCCGGCCAATTGTGCATACCGAAGACAGCCTGCGCTGGAAACCGTTCGAACAAGCCGTCATCAATCATTTTCTTGGCACCTGCCCCACCCTCCTCGCCAGGTTGAAACACAAAATGTACGGTGCCCGGCAAGGTGGGAAGGCTTTTTAGCACACGGGCAGCACCAAGAAGCATCACGGTATGGCCATCGTGACCGCAGGCGTGCATTACCCCAGGATTTGCAGAGGCATAACCAAAATCATTTGCTTCGTGAATGGGAAGCGCATCCAAATCCGCTCGCAACATGATGGCGTGGTCAGGGTTGGCGCCGGGAAGGCTTGCCACCACTCCGGTCCCGCCAAGGCCACGTGAAACGGTGTAGCCTAGGCTTTCCAGTTCTCGTGCCACGATGTCGCTAGTGCGATACTCCTGGAAGCGAAGTTCTGGGTGAGAGTGCAGGTCCCGGCGGAGTTCGCACCAGTACGCGCGCCCGGCTTCCAAGGCATGTTCAATATCACTCATGGCCGACTCCGACACACTGAGGTCGCAAAGCATCCAATGCCGCTAGTGTGCGTACGCATGCATCGGCCAGCTCTTGACCTTTTATGACCAAATGCTGTGCGAAGAATGCGTGCGATTCGCCCTCCTCACGAAAGTGGTGAGGCGTCAGCACCATGGAGAACGCAGGGACGTCCGTTTCCAGTTGCACACGCATCAACGCGTCCACCACCGTCTGGGCCACGAACTCATGTCGGTAGATGCCACCGTCCACCACAAGCGCAGCACCTGCAACCGCCGCATAACGGCTGCTCCGCGCAAGACGACGTGCGAACAGTGGTATTTCGAATGCCCCTGGCACCTCGAAGCAGTCAATCCGGTCCGGACCGATGCCGTACTCCCCAAGACGAGCGACAAAAGCGTCATGCGCGCCGGCAAGCAGCTCGGCATGCCAACAGGACTTGATAAGAGCCAGTCGCCCAGCGACCGGGACTTCAACGGGATGGTTCATACTCGAAAGAATGCGCGATTACGTATTTCATGAGCCGGTAGGACGACAGTAGGGACCGCCTACCAACCGGCCGATGTACTAACCAAAGACTCAGGAAACGCTGACTTGTACGTTGGAGGAGTTCTCCGTCTTTCGTGTGAGAACTGAGACAAGCACGAGCGTAATCAGATTGAGAGACAGCGCCACGATGCCTACGTTTAGGTCTTTGAGCGGCTCAGGCAAAAAGGGAAACAGAGCAGCAACCGACGATTTCGTCAGCGACACCCACGCCACCGTCGCCACCCCGACCAGAATGCTTGCAAAGGCAGCCGGTCGAGTGACCGGGTTGTTGCGCAGCAAGCTCGCCACAAGTACTGGAAACAGCTGTGTAACGAAGGCATACGCCATCAGCAACAGGGAAACAATTGTCTTTCCGCCTTGCAGCGTGAAGAAGATTGCAACGGCCATTACGCAAGGCGCCATCCACTTGGCAACGCGGGCGATGTGGACGGTATCTGCCTGCGGCCGTAGTGGTCGGTAGACATTGTTGGCAATCAGCGTCGCTGCGGTCATCAGAATCATCGAGCCGGGAACCAATGCGGTTAGCACCCCGGCCGCGCCGATAACGCCGATGAACCATGGGTCAAAAGTCTGCAAGGATATCTTGAACAACGCTAGGTCAATTTCGCTGCCCTGCAGGCCCGGCACCTGCAATACAGCAGCGAAGCCGACAAAGAAGATGAAAAGCAACATCAGCTGGTAAATGGGCAACACGAAGGCATTCTTGCGCAGGACTTCCTCACGCTTGGCGGTATAGGTCGCCATGAACATGTGCGGCCACATGTAGAAGCCCAGGGTCGACAGTAGTACGGTGGATACCATCCACACCGGACTTTCGCCAGAAGGGCGCAAGGCCAGGAAACCTGGTTTGGCCGCTTCAATGGCGGCAAACATGTTGCCGATGCCACCATAGTAGTGATAGGGCAGATACAAGCCCAGGAAGATGGCCACAAACATCACGAGGATGTCTTTGACCACTGAGGTCCACGCCGAGCCATGAACGCCGGATAGGGCAACATACAGTGCGACCACAAAAGCGCCAATCCAGACTCCTTGTGTCGCCGACAAAGCAGAGTACGAAGCGACGCTGACGATAATGCCCAGGCCCTTGAGTTGGAGTACAAGGTATGGCATCAGTGCGATGATGCCGACCACAGCTACCAGCATGCCTAGCGCGGGGCTCTGGTACTTTGCTGCAAAGAAGTCTGGCTGCGATATCAGTCCTCGCTCTTTGGCATAGCGCCAGATTGGTGGCAGCAACCAGTAGGAAAGCACGTAGCAAAGGCTGCCATAACCAAGCATATAGTAGGCAGGCCCGCCGTGCCCATAGGCATAACCGCTGCCGCCAAGAAACACAAAGGTGGTGTAAATTTCCCCCGCCATGAGGAGAAACACAATTGCCGTGCCAAATCCACGACCGCCAACGGCCCATTGTTCCAGGCTCATGTCTTTGCCTCGCCGGGCGCGAATGCCAAGCCCCAGAGCCAACGCCATGGCGGCAAAGATGAAAATGAGTGCGCTATTCATACTTGACCCCCGGTGTACTCAGGGTCGCGAGTGACGTCGAGCTGCACGCTATCTGCTCGGTAGATTAGAAACATTACTGCTGAGGTAATGACCAGCGTGAGGGAGAGCCACCCTAGCAAAAATGGCATGCCGAGAATGTAAGGCGTGACCCGATTAAGAAAGAACGGACCGACGAGGACGGCGGCGAACGGCAGCAATGCAAGTGCGTGAATGGGGCGCATAGCTTGTCTCTTTGCAGCGATTGAAAAGACGAGCACCTCCGCGGCGCCTCTTTAGAGGCACCGTACTATCGATACTCGTCGCGAAATGCGGTGCGGCTAGGTGAGCCTGACACCGCGAATTGTTTAGGCTAGCGCCAGGTCATCAGATGGGAGATGTTCTTGACGACCGTGTAGCACTCCAGGCCTTCCACGCCGCCCTCGCGTCCATAGCCACTTTCCTTGACTCCACCGAATGGAGTTTCCGATACGGCGGATACCAAGTGATTGATGGCGAGGTTGCCAACTTCCAGTTCGTCGCTAATACGGAAGGCATTCTCTGCGGACCGCGTAAACGCATAGCCTGCGAGGCCATATGGGACACCGTTAGCGCGAGCGATAGCTTCGTCGACGCTGTCGACAGGCGCGATGAGACTCAGCGGACCGAATGGCTCCTCGTGCATAGCACGCGCGGCCTGCGGGACATCGGCCAACGCTGTAAAGGGGAATAGGTAGCCTGACCCTTCCAAGCGCTCACCTCCACACAGTAAGCGTGCGCCGTGGTCCAAAGCGTCTCGTACCAGTTCACCGAGCGAGTCAAGCCGACGCTGGTTTGCGACCGGGCCGATATCATTGCCACGCTCCAAGGCATGTCCCGTGCGAATGGCCGCGCCATGGCGCGCGAACGCCTCAACAAACGGTTCGTACACATCACGCTGCACAAAGAAGCGCGTCGGAGCGACACACACCTGCCCCCCGTTGTTCAGCTTACCTTTGACACAGGCTAGTGCGGCCGCTTCCGGGTCGGCGTCCTCGCAAACAATCACCGGGGCGTGGCCGCCCAATTCGAGGATGGCCGGTTTCATTTGCTGTGCCGCAAGTCCGGCTAAGTGCTTCCCTACTGGCGTCGAACCCGTAAACGTGATGGCGCGCACAACCGGGCTTGCTATCAGGTGAGAAGAAACCATGGCGGGGTCGCCGAAGACCACGTTCAGAACCCCGGCCGGTAGACCCGCATCCTGAAAGGCCTGAGCCAGGAGTACCGCGCCAGCCGGGGTCTCTTCCGCGGCCTTCAGGATGATGGCGCAGCCTGCGGCGAGCGCACCTCCGACTTTGCGAGCAGGCGAACTCAAGGGAAAATTCCACGGTGTGAAGGCGGCAATCACGCCGACCGGTTCACGTACCACGGTATGGCGCATACCGAACTCGCCGGGAATCACCCTGCCATATAGCCGCTTGCCCTCGTTGGCGTCCCATCGCATAAGGTCGCAACCACGGAGTACCTCAGCGCGGGCCTGGGCCAACGTCTTACCCTGCTCCATGGCAATAGCGGTGGCGATAGGTTCGACGCGTTCCGTCAAGAGGTCGATAGCACGCAGCATGATTTCCGCCCGCTTGGCCGGCGGAGTGTATCGCCATGTGCGCTGACCCTTCGCGGCGGCTGCCAGTGCATCATCGAGGTCAACAATGCCCGCCAGCGGAACCGTGCCGATTGTGCTTTCGTCCGACGGATTTATGATGGGCCGGCCTTGTGCGCCTCGCCAATCGCCGCCTATCAGCATGCGGATTTCGGGATATAAGCTCATTACGTGTCCTGATACTTGCGATGAAAGAAGGAGATGACCCTAGCGCCGGCCGCCTGCCATACGAACCGCCTCCGGATGGCGGCGCAACTGCCACATTGCAAGGCAACCCAATGCGGGTCCGATAGCCAACATGCCGAAGCCACCTCGCCAGCCGAGATGGGCCACCACATCTGGAACAAGATGGATACTCACCAGCGTCAGCAGGAAGCCAGCACAGGTTTGAGCCGTCATTAATGTGCCCACCGACGAAGGCTCTGCGAGCTCTGCCACGCTTGCCGAAAACTGTGCTGAGTCTGCTATGACGGAGAACCCCCAAACCAATGCAATGGCAACCAGCACCTCGATGGGACCGCTGGTAAGCCAACCGATTAGCGTGGCGCAAGATGCGCTAACGGCCATGGCCCCCATCGTGACGGCAGTGCGTCCTACTCGGTCTGCCAGCCAACCGCCAAACCAAGCGCCAACCCCGCCGAACGCGATGACGCCAAAAGTCATCCACTCGGCGGCCAAACGAGGCTCGGCCACGCCATGGTCTGCGAGAGTCTGCTGTAAGAACAGCGCAAGCCATGCCCACATTGCGTACAGTTCCCACATATGGCCGAGATAGCCAAGGTTCGCCAGCCTCACCGCTGGATTCCGCCAGGCTTGTGCAACTGCGGATATATCTATGCGCGCAGCTCGCCGGATGTTCGGGCCAATGCCAGCAAGGCAAATCCCGCCGGCCGCAAGGACTGCACACAAGGCGGCTAGACCATATATGGCACGCCAGTCCAACCCCTCCATCCCCGCAACAAGGTGCGGACTCGCAGAGCCGAGTGTCAGGGCTCCTACAAGCAAACCAATCAGCAGCCCCATATCACCCTGAGCCCACGTCGCGGCAAGTCGCATGCCCACCGGATACACACCCGCCATGCACATGCCAGTCAGGAAACGCAGCGATACGACGGCCGCGCCGGTAGGAGGCAAGAGCGCCAACGCGCCGGTAGCCACTGCGGCCACGAGTGCCGACCCTGCGAACAAGCGGCGCAAATCGTAGCGGTCGGCCAACGAGAGCAAAGCGGACGCGACCGTTCCCGCCACGAAGCCAAGCTGCACAGCGCTAGTGAGCAGAGCTTCATCGAAGGGGCGAATGGCGTGAGCTTGCTTGATAATGGCAACAGCGCTGCTCGACGAGAACCAGACGCCCATTGCTGCCACTTCGGCCAGCAGCAAGATGCATAGGGAAGCAACTTTGCTGCGCCCGCCAAGCGCATCGGGCTTCAGCGTCGTGCGAGATGTGTCCACGGGAGGCGAGTTCGTCATGCCGCGGAAGGTAGCGTGCGCGCCGGCGTGGTGACGCGATGGAAGTCGCGGGCGAAATAAATGAGCCCATCCCGATTTCCGCTAGTGCACGCAGCCTTGATTTCGCAATAGAACACCGTATGCGTGCCGACCTCGTTGACGGATACAATCTCGCAATCGAGTGCGCTTACGGCACCGCGCAACACAGGCGCCCCCGTTTCCAGCCGCTCCCAGTTCGCGCTTGCAAACCGCTCTTCGATGGCGATGTCCTTGGTGGCAAAACGCATTGCCACATCCTGCTGGTCAGCGGCCAAGACGTTCACGCACAGTCGGCCATTCTCACGCATAACGGTGTTGTTACGGCTTGCTCGATTGATGCAAACCAGCAGGGTCGGCGGCTCATCGGTGACCCCGCACACGGCGGAGGCAGTGAATCCAGCCAACCCGCTTTCCCCATCAGTGGTGATGACGTTAACGGCCGCCCCGAGGCCCGCCATTGCATCTCGGAAAGTAATCTTGTCTACCATGGTATTGACCCTGTGCAGGGTTCCTTGTCAGGGATATCCGTTGCCTTAGCGCTGAGAGCCGCCGGACCGATACTGCGCAGCGGCGTGCGTAGCGGGGAGCCGAGCGTGACCAAAAAGCTTTTCGCGATAGCTGCCTTCGCGATAGGAGGTTTTGTACGCACCCCGCTCCTGGAGGATTGGCACCACGAGGTCAATCACGTCGTCGAAGCACTCGGGAACGACAGTTCGAGACAGGTTGAACCCGTCAACCCCAGTCTCTTCACTCCACGCCATCATTAGGTCGGCCACCTGCTCGGCCGACCCGACCCACGGTGTCTGCCGGCTGCCGAGGACCAACTGCTCCAGGAGCTTGCGGCGTGTCCATTGCGGTCCAGCCGCTCGGGTCATGGCTTCTACGTTTGATACGATTGCCTGGCTCTTACCCGTCTCGATGGGCTCGTCGATGTCGTAGCGTGCGAAGTCGATGCCCAGAGAGGCAGCGGCATGCGCCAGTGCGCCCTCCGAGCTAACATAGCGCCGGTACTCCTCAAATTTCTCCTTCGCTTCCGCTTCCGTGCGGCCAATAATTGGTGTGGCGCCGAGGAAGACCTTGACATCATTAGCGCTGCGGCCCAACCCGACAGCTTGCGCACGAATGTCGTCAACGATTTCTTTCACGCCTTCCTTCTTTTGACCATTCACAAACACGCATTCGGCATGGGTTGCGGCAAAGAGCCGGCCACGTGTGGAGGAACCGGCTTGATACAAAACCGGCGTGCGCTGCGGCGAAGGCTCGCACAGGTGCATTGCCTCGACCTTGTACTGCGGGCCGTGATGACGAATTACTCGCACCTTGGAAGGGTCAGAATAGATACCTTCAGCGCGGTCCTTGCGAACTGCATCATCATCCCAGCTTCCTTCCCACAGCTTGTACATGAGAGACATGTACTCGTCGGCCAAGTCGTAGCGGTCGTCGTGTGCGATTTGCCCTTCGATGCCGATGGCTCGAGCCGCGCTATCCAGATAGCCGGTAACAATATTCCACCCGACACGCCCGCCAGTCAGGTGGTCGAGCGTTGACATACGTCGTGCAAACAGGAACGGTTGTTCGTACGTGAGGTTTGCCGTAACACCGAAGCCGAGATGCCGGGTGACCGCAGCCATAGCAGGGATTACAAGCATTGGGTCATTGACTGGCACCTGGACTGCACTACGCAGCGCTGCGTCAGCATTACCGCCGTAGACGTCGTACACGCCGACCACGTCGGCGAAAAAGATGCCATCGAACAAGCCCCGTTCCAGCTTCTTCGCATAGTCGGCCCAGTATTGCAGTTCGCTGTAGCGGCTCGACTGGTCGCGCGGGTGCGTCCACAGACCTTGCTGGATATGGCCCACGCAGTTCATGTCAAAAGCGTTCAGATGGATTTCACGTGGCATGTCGACTCCTGTTCTGGCGAAGAAGGGTTGCGGGAACATCCCGCGCATGTCGTTTACTATAGTGGACGCTCGACTACCAAAAAAGAGAAAAATGACTAGGGTTAACACGGAGGTCGAAAGAGACCAGTACGAGACGCTCGGCGCACCTCAGCCGCCGAGTATTGAAATGTCGCTCTTATAATGGCGTTCATGTCACACCCCACCACATCTGCCGCCCACAGCATGTCCCGAACACCCACCGACCCGACGAACGCCATTTCTGCTCGCGTGCGCGTCGAACGCGAATCGCGAGGCTGGTCTTTGGCCGACCTGGCTGAGCGCTCCGGCGTCTCAAAGGCCATGATTAGCAAAATCGAGCGAGGCGAAGCTAGTCCCACGGCCACGGTCCTCGGCCGGCTTTCCGGCGCTTTCGGGCTTCAGTTATCGATGTTGCTTGCGTTGGCCGAACAAACTGGGGAGCGGCTGAGCCGTCTGGCGGACCAGCCGGTTTGGGAAGACCCCGAAACCGGCTATACGCGGCGCGCTGTGTCACCGCGCACTGGCGGTATGCTGGAGTTGCTGGAGGTCACTCTGCCCGCCCAAGTACGAGTTTCGTACCCATCGTCAGCCTTTTCGTTTCAGCACCAGCAAATCTGGGTACGCAACGGCACTCTCGTATTCGAGGAGGGCGAATTAACCCACCGGCTAGAGGCTGGAGACTGTCTGCAACTGGGGCCTCCGGCCCCATGCACGTTCTTTAATCCGGGAGCAGAGCGGTGCGTCTATGTGGTTGCATTAGTCCGGCGATGATGGACACCCCGGTGGCGGAATTCAACTTCTGTCAAACCATGTGGCAGGGGTTCCTGCCGCTACTCGCCACTCTCGCTGAGCGGCTACCGTAGCAATCGAGCTAGCATCAGAGCTATGCAATGCAGGGATTCGGCAATAGCAGCAGGACTACTTTGACGTTCCGCCCTCGAGTAGAATTACGTACTCTGCAGAAGGAGCTATGTCAACGGCCACTCTGCAGCGTCATAGTTGAAGCTAGGCGTGAACTACCATGACACAATGATGGGAATCTATAGGCCCTTTTGGCGGGGGCGACAACGCAAAAAAGGCTCACCGTCAATCAGACCGATGAGCCTGCGCTAGCGCGTTGATGCCGGTGTGTGGAGCCGCCTTCGTAAAGAATCGCAGAGTGATTCGTCCCGACCTGACTGCTCCCCGCCGCTATGTGAGACGCCTTACCTTTGACCTGACGGCCTAGCAGGGCACCTGGCAGGAGCAAAGGAGCAAACTACGAAGGGACGACAACATTAAAGCCTTCGTAAGAGACTCTGGAGCCAGGCCCCTTCCCTCCCCGCATCGTTCCAGCAGAGTTAGTTGCAGCATCCGTCGATGCTACAGCTTGCCGCCGACTCCTCATTCATATCATCAGCGTCAACGGCAGCTTGCTGCAAGGCTCTTCTGAACACCTCCTCCCTTTGCGCACCCGATACGAACGATTTCCCATTAAAAACAAATAGCGGCACCCCACTACCAACCGCGCCCAATCGCCTCTCGTCTCGCGCCACCTCCGACACCAGCGCGGCATCATCGAAATCAATGGGCATTTCGGAAAATCCGACGCTTCCGGCGATAGTACGCAGAACGCCTCTATCGAATATATCGAGTCCCTCGGTAGTGCTTGCAGCGAATAGGCGCTCGATGAGCCGGTTCCTTGCTTCCCCTGAGCTAATTGACTTTACCAACACGTGAGCATCTGTCGTGTCGCCAAACCGCATGCTATCGAAGTTATATACCAAGTCTTCCATCGCTCCGTTCGCAGCAACGGCATCCATCATTCCTTCGGCCGCCACACGACTTCCGAACTTGTTGTAAAGCGCAAGCTTGAAATTTTCCGGGACCATCCCGCGAGCGAGGCGATATGCCCTATATGAGACAACAAGTTTCACCTCTTTCGACAAGGACTTCGCCGCCTTCTCCAGGCGCCTCGTGGCTATCCAACACCACGGGCAAACAAAGTCAGACCAAACCTCTACCTCAACTCGCTTCATCCATCACTCCTTAGGAAAATCGTTCCTTAACGAGAGCAAGCAGCTTCCAGCGCCCTCGTCGAATTCAGTACCAGACTCTCGCGCGACGCCCAGTCTTCTCCACAAGGCCACGTCTAGTGAAGTATCCCAATGCGATGCAACACCGCTTTCAATTCAGACGTGCGAACTTCATCCAACGGTTCCATAGCCACCTTGCAGGTGTCGTGCTCAATTACACCCATCCACTTTAGGGCCCGCTTGTAGCACTGGGGATATTGCAGTACGTTAGCGAAAGCCACGGCATTCAGTGGGCAGACTGTCTCATAGAAAATTTCCCTCGCCTCTTCCACGTTTCCTTGCTGAATCAAGTCGAATATCCGACTTTGCTCACGCGGCAGGACGCAACTTGCAGCTGACGTCATCCCCTTGGCGTCGTAGCAAAGCATCAGAAAATTCAGTTGGTCATGTCCAGCCCATGCCTGCAACTTCCCTTCCGTCGCAGCCTCATACTGGGCAATCTTTCCGGGATAGGGAAGAAAGAGCTTGGCGCAATGAAGAGTCGGAATGTCGTCGGCAAGACGCTTTAATAGAGGAAGCGAAAGTTCAATACCAGCACCGCCGTCGTACACCATTAGGGGCAACGACGTTGAGCACCCGATATGTCTAATGTGGCGATATATTCCCTCACTGGCGTGAGGGTGGTAATACGGTCCAGTAGTAAATATGTAGTCAGCGCCTGTTCGTTCCGCATGCTTCGCGAATTGCACGCTTGCATCGGCGGATGATTCATTCACACCAATCCCGACGGGAACACGCCCTCTAACTTCGTCGACGACGATTTCGGCAAACACTCGTCGTTCCTCATCGGTTAGGCAAAACACTTCGCCAGTGCTTCCCAAAGCCAGAATGCCATGCACACCGTTGTCAACGACGAAATTCACAAGCGAGCGTGTAGATTGTTCATCAATCCTTCCGTCGGGTAGCAAGGGCGTAACCAGAAGTGCATGGTTTCCAAAAATCCTGGCCTTTCGCTCTTTTAAGTTCAGCATATCTCCGAGTATCTCTTTTCGATGGTGGCAAACATACGCCAGCCTTTGGCTGCAAAGCCGCGAAGCGGACGAATCCAACGACAGATAGCTATCTTCGTGCCACCCATCCATCGACTGCCAGGCGACCGTATTTGCGCGGACTTGAACCTATCAAGTCGCGCTTCGACCGCAATCAGGCGGCAACTCTGGTTTACACATGTATGCCGAGTGTCACGCCTGGTTTACGGACGAGGTGTCGGTGCGCCGTCCTCGCCGCAGAACGGAGCCTCATGTCTGAGCACAAAACTTGCGATAGGACCTGTGCGTCGCTGGATGACGGCGCCTCAGCAGACGACTCGCCACCCTGCTCCCGCCATTCGGAGGAACAGCGCTCCACGCAGTCAAGCAAATGTACGAAAACGATGAAATCGCAATTGAATAGGGTTCCAGAGACGGAGATTCCAAGTGTGCAAGCGGTGACTCGTGTTGGAGACCCCTTGGGCGACCAGCGCGATGGGCCCTCTATGCGTGTCGGACACTCTCGGGAAGATGTAACCACTTGGCAGCCTGCCACGCTTGCAGTACATGCCGGAACTTATGATGACCCTCTTACTGGCGCCGTGGGGACGCCAATCTACCAAACTAGCACCTTCCTTCTTGGGGAGGAGCAGTACCGAGCTATTGACGAAGGCTATGCGCGTGACAGCTTCATTTACACCCGCTACGGGAATCCGAGTCAGTGGTCCGTGCAGGAAAAGCTCGCCTCCCTCGAAAGAGCGGAATCGGCCATTGTGTTCTCTAGCGGGATGGCCGCAATAGCGGCGACTGTCATTTCGCTGCTGGATAAGGGGGCACATGTTGTCGCATCCAATGAGCTATATGGCGGCACATACAATCTGCTCCAGAAGGAACTACCGGCACTCGGGTTTTCCGTTTCCTATGTAGACCCCTGTAATCTTCAAGAGATTGAAACCGCCATTGGTCCCGATACGAAACTCCTCTACTTCGAGACGATGAGCAACCCGCTGCTCAAAGTTGCGGACGTTCCAGCCCTTTCTGCAATTGCGCAGCGCCACAAACTGCGCCTTGTGATGGACGCAACCTTCACAACTCCAATGGCTATGCATGCCCTTGAACATGGAGCTGACGTTGTAGTGCACTCCTGTACTAAATATCTCAATGGCCACAGTGACTTGGTTGCAGGCGTTGCAATTGGTGGACGGAGCCTCATGAACTCCATCTGGCCACGACTCTTGGCGTTCGGTGGCAGTGTCGACCCCCATACGTGTTTTCTACTGGAACGCGGCCTCAAAACGCTGCCTCTGCGTATGAAGGCCCACTCTGAAGGAGCATTAGCAGTAGCCACATTTCTCTCGACTCATCCCAAGGTGCGTGGGGTCAGATACCCAGGCTTACCAAGCCATCCAGACTTCGCCCTTGCTTCGAAGCTGCTCAAAGTCACGGGTGGGATGGTCACCTTCTCAGTGGGGTCGGACGAAGCCGCATTGAGATTGCTTGGCGGGTTACGTCTCGTTCGGCAGGCCACTAGCCTGGGCGGAGTTGAAAGCCTTGTCAGCCTACCCTTCAATACGTCACACGCTGCCTATACAGCCGAACAGCGGGCGGACTTGGGCATCGGTCCTGGCTGCGTGCGCTTATCGGTAGGCGTCGAAGCTCCTGAAGACCTGATTAACGACCTGGGGCAAGCGCTTGAGCGCATTTGAGATGCACTAGACTGATTCGCCCGCCTGCCCCAGCGTCTACATCGGAGTGGCCAATTGGGACGCTGGTTTTCATGATGGACGGGAACGTGTTTTCCCAGCTACCGGGCCATCCCTCGACTCGTATCCGGTCTGCGGACTCGATAGCAATTCACGCGGCTGCGAGCCTATGGCCCGGGCGCTAGCGGAGTCAGCCACTTGATGGCCGTATTCTGGCTAATCACCATGGTGTCACTAAGCTAGCCGCTTATTCAGCATAGGCGAAACCTACTAGTAGTGCAGTCTCTCCGAATTGCGAGAATATTGCATCCTCGAACGAAGAGCGCTCGGAAAATCCATACATCTTCGCGACCCGATTATCAATCTTCGGCACAACGGCGCGGTCGCATAAGAACCGGCTGAGACGTTGACTGAAGACTATCTCGCGAAAGCTCTTTCCCTCGGCGAACAGCTTCCTGGAAACGTCTTGCTTTCTCCAACCGAGCCGCTGCGCTGCGTCACTGATAGCCCACGCGAGATGGGGCTCGTTGAATACGAACGTCGCGATGTCCCTTGCGGTCGTAGTATGACGTGCAGACTCTCTGAATGGAGCAACCATACAGTCCGAGTTGTCCCGCTCGGGTGTCTGCGGTGTATGTAGTGCCTCTTCCATCCCTGGCATGTCGAACTGCAAAACAGCCCCAGGGGAAATTCGCAATCCAAACGGACAAAGCGCAGGTATGTCGACTGCCTTGCCGTGTGGCAAGAAGCGGGAGTAACCACCCACCAGAACCGACGCCTGATTTTTTATGCCACGAAAGCTTACAGGGAAAGGGAGGCTAAGCTGGCGGACTGTTGTGGGCCAGTATGCATGGCCGCGAATCATAATCTTCATGGAGCGCGCGCCGGGCCAACACCTGCAGGGATGAGGTGTACGGCCCGAGTCGGTAGAGTAGGAAGTCCCCCATATGGCGTCGGGGGGACCACGCTAAGGGATTACCAACTGGTCGCCACGTACTTCGCTTCCATGAACTCAAGCAGACCATGATGGCCACCTTCACGGCCGATACCACTCTGCTTGACGCCACCGAACGGAGCGGCAGGGTCCGATACGAGGCCACGATTGAGACCAATCATGCCGAACTCCAGGCGCTCAGAGATTCGCAGGCCGCGTGCGAGGTCCTTCGTGTAGACGTACGCAGCCAAGCCGTATTCGGTGTCGTTGGCCATCGCGACGACCTCGTCCTCATTGTCAAACGCCACGAGGGGAGCAACCGGTCCGAAAATCTCTTCCCGAAGAACGCTCGATTCCTTGTCGACGTTTGCGATAACGGTAGGGGGATAGAAGAAGCCGACCTGGTCCGGTGTCTTCCCGCCCGTCATCACCTTCCCGCCGCGCGACTTCGCCTCCTCGACGAGCTCGGCGACCTTCGTGCGGCTCTTCTCGTTGACCAGAGGGCCAAGTTCCGTCGTGGCAAGGCAACCTTCGCCCATGCGGAGGCTGGCCATACGCTTTGCCAGAGCGGCCGCAAACTCGTCGTGCACAGCACGTGCCACATAGAAGCGATTGGCCGCCGTGCACGCTTCACCACCGTTACGCATTTTTGCGACCATTGCACCATCAACAGCGGCTTCAATGTCGGCATCTTCCAGCACGATGAACGGTGCATTGCCACCCAGTTCCATCGAGCAGTTGATGACCTGGTCTGCAGCCTCTTTCAGCAGCACCCGGCCAACCTCAGTCGAGCCAGTGAAGGACAGCTTCCGGACGCGCGGGTCATGCAGGATGGCGCTCGCCAGCGGACCTGACCGAGACGAAGTGACCACATTGACCACGCCGTCAGGGACGCCAGCTTCCTTCAGTAGCGCAGCCATTGCGTAGGCGGTGAGAGGCGTCTCTGTAGCCGGCTTGAGAATACAGGTGCAGCCCGCAGCAAGCGCAGGTCCGATTTTCCGGGTCGCCATGGCGGCCGGGAAGTTCCACGGCGTAATCAGCAGCGATACGCCCACCGGTTGATACTGGACCAGCATGCGGTTCGTACCGGCCGGCGCAATGGCCATATCACCGACCGCACGAACCGCCTCTTCGGCATACCAACGGAAGAACTCGGCAGCGTAAGTTGCTTCACCTCGTGCGTCCGGAAGTGCCTTCCCATTTTCCATGGAAATCAACCGAGCGAAAGCCTCAATTCGGCTGCTCATCAGTTCGAACGCCTTCCGCAGGATTTCGGCTCGCACTCGCGGTGCAGTGGCTGCCCACGCTGGCGCGACAGCGGCGGCGGCGGCGACTGCGTCGAGGCCTTCCTCTACGGAAGCATCCGCGACCGTCGCAAGGACCTTTGTCGTTGAGGGGTCGATGACATCAATGCGCTTGCCCGACTTGGCCGGAATCCATTGCCCGCCGATAAACAGGTCCGTCGGGGTCGCCGGAAATTGAGTATCCCCCGGGAGATTGAACGAATTCATTTTCGTCATAATCCTTTCTCGTTAAGACAATTTGTGAAGATTAATCGCGGAGAGCTTCTCGCGTGCCGTAAGCTGCCGCTTCCACTAGACGCTTCATCTGTACTGAATCCAGCTCCCTCGGATTATTCTTGACGAGCCGCGCAGCGAGCATTGCCTGGCTAGCGACCCAATCCGTCTTCTCAGATTCGAGGCCGAGGTCCTTAAGCGACCTAGGAATCCCGATATCTGCGAACAACTTCGCGACCGCGTCAATGGCCTTGCGCGCCAGGGTCGCTTCCTCATCGCCAGGTGCGGCTACGCCAAAGAGCCGCGCAATCTCTGCAAACTCAGGAACGCAATGCGGCAAGTTGAACTCCATGACATAGGGCATTAGCGCAGCAACCCCAAGTCCGTGAGCTGTATGCGTCGCGGCCCCGACGGGATACTGAATTGCGTGGGCAGCCGCAGTTCCAGCCATCCCAAACGCCATACCGGCCTGCAGCGCACCAAACATCACCTCTTCTCTTGCCTTGGTGTTCTTGCCGTCATTGACAGCATCGCGCAGGTTCTCAGCCAGCGATTTAATTGCTGCCTTGGCATGCATATCGCTGATGGCGTTCTTCCCAACAAACACTTGCTCGAGTCCAATCTGCGGAGTGACCGACTTCCGCACAGCCGTAAAGGCCTCGATGGCGTGAGTCATCGCATCGGCACCCGCGACAGCCGTCAAGCCCCGAGGGCAAGTCGCGGTCAACTCGGGGTCGCATATTGCCACCTGCGGAATCAGGTGCGGGCTGGAGATGCCAATCTTCACGTCGCGAACGGGGTCTGCCAGAACGGCTACAGGCGTCACCTCCGACCCCGTTCCAGAGGTCGTCGGAATTGCAATCAGGGGCGCGACGGGTCCCGGGACCTTGAATTCGCCGTAGTACTCCGAAAGGTCCCCAGGGTGGGCAAGTCGCACAGCGACTAGCTTGGCAATATCCAAGCAACTTCCGCCCCCGACGCCAATTACGACATCCGGCTCAAACCGCTTCGCGACTTCAGTTGCCTCATCGACACACGAGAGTGGAAGCTCCGCAATCGTATCGGTATAGAGACCAACGGCAATGCCGCTGGCTTCCAGGTCAGCTGCAAGCTGGGCAAGCAACGGGTCCTGCGGGAAGCGGCTGTCAGAGCAAATAAAGGCGCGACTACCGTACTCCTTAACGACCCGTGCGAGGGAATGGCGTTGTCCGGAGCCGAAGAGTACCAGCCGCGGTGCGCGCGATACACCAAAAATCGTCATGATTTCACCACGTTATGAATGGGCAATATCGTTACCAGCGAACTCACAAATGGCTCGCCACGTATTCTCTGAGAGCGAGACGCCCTCGTTCAGCCTGCGACGCCGCGAAGCAAGAGCTCGGTCTCCAGGTACGGCCACCGGATTCTCCGGTGCACCGCTGCTTCGAACGTCGTCGAGATAGCGCGACATCGACTCGAGCGCCTCTGGCCGCCTTTGTGGGTCGATAAGAATGAACACATCGCCCTTGTTGCAATACCGGTCCGAATCCAACGTTCCGACCACGTCTCGCCCGATTGCTGACGCCGTCAGGGTTGCGATGAGAACTTCAAGCGCCAAGCCAAGTGCGTATCCCTTCGCCTCGCCAAACGGTGCGATTGAGCCATTCTTTGCAGCCGCAGCGTCCGTCGTTGGCTCACCTTCGGCATCAAGTGCCCAATTGGGAGGAATGGATTGCCCGCGCAACGCGTGGTCATGAATCTGGCCCATCGAAACGAGGCTCGTGGCCATATCCAGCACGAACGGCTCTTTTGCTGTGGGAATGCCGATGGCCACCGGATTTGTCCCCAGCATCGCCTTTCGCCCTCGCCACGGATGTACGAGCGCCTCGCTAGTACACATTGCAATTAGTACGAGTCCGCGTGCAGCAACTCGCTCCGCGTACCAAGCGAGCATCCCCAGGTGGTTGTTGTTCCTGATAGCCGCGACCGCTACTCCTTGCGTTTGGGCACGTTCCTCCAAGGCGTTAAGCGCCGTAACCGCGACCACGGGACCGAGGCCGTGCTCGCCGTCAACTTCTAGCAGGTTGCCTCGCCATTGATGCAGCCCTTCGGTCTTCGGGTTAGCAACGCCGTTCCGAATCCGCTCAATCACCCGCGGCAAACGCATCAGGCCATGCGAAGCACGCCCTCGTAGGTCGGCTTCGAGCAGCAGTTCAACCTGGAGTTGCGCATAGGGTCGAGAGACGCCAGTTCTCTCCAACGCTAGCATTGCGGCCGCCCGTGCCTCATCCATTGATACAAGCATCACACGTTCCTTCTTCTCGTCACTTACCCGCCTTCAGGCGTTCAACTTCGGTGTAGACCTGCTTCACAAAGGGTTCACCAACTTCCTTCGTGTATTTGGCGATGACAGGCTTCATCATGTCCTTCATCTTTTGCGCTTCGGCCGCCGGAAACTCATCGACAGTCATTCCGCTCTTGCGCATTTCGTCGATGTAATACTGTTCCTTCTGTCGATTGATTTTGCGCATATAGTCACGCGCTTCGGCAAGCGAGTCCGTCAGAATCTTTCGCTCGTCTGCCGACATCGAATCCCACAGCTTCTTGCTGCCCACGACTACCATGGGGTTGTAGATGTGCCTGGTCAGGGTCAAGTATTTCTGTACTTCACTGAACCGGGCCATATAGGAAGTTGCCATGGCATTGTCTTGTCCATCGACCGTGCGGGTCTCCAGCGCCGTGTACAGCTGAGTGAACGACATCGGTACCGGATTCGTCTTCAACTCCTTGAACATGTCGATGTAGATGGGGTTCTGAATCACACGAACCTTGAGTCCGGCAAAGTCTTCTACTTTCTTGATTCGACGCTTGCTGTTGGTGAATTGACGGAACCCGTTTTCCCAGTACGACAAGCCGACCAAGTTCTTCTCTTGAAACTTTGTCAACATCTGGTTTCCGATAGGACCATCGAGCAGTTTGTCAGCAAGCTCCGGACTATCGAGAAGTCCCGGAAAATCGAGTACCTGGAGCTCGCGCACGACTGACACAAGCGGAGACGACGAAATCATCGCGAAGTCCTGCGAGCCACTTTGCATCGCTCCAAGTTGCTGCACTTCGCTACCGAGTTGGCCGGAGTTGTAAACCTTGACCTGAATCTTTCCGTCGCTCTTCTTCGAAACCAACTCCGCGAACTTGTACGCGCCAAGCCCGAGAGGAGTGTCCTCCGTCGAAAAGTGTCCAAACTTCAACTGCCGGCTCTGCACGTTTGCTGCAGCTGCGCCGAAAGACAGCGAAACCACCACAGCAGCAGCCAACACCTTTCCTACGGTCACGATGGCGTTTTTTACCTTCATTACAGTCTCCTTAGTTTTTCAGAGGTGCAGTTACTACGGAATATTCGTTAGTGAAGAAAGTTAAGCGGTGCGAGAACCAACTGTGGGAAGAAGACCAGCAGCAACGCAACAATGGTTTCGACAATCATGAACGGGAGAACCGCTTTCGAAACAGCGTCAAACGAGAGCTTCCCAACCCCGCTAACAACATTCAGGACTGTTCCCACCGGCCAGGTAATCATGCCAATGGCGTTGCACATGATGAAAACAATACCGAAATAGATAGGGTCAATGCCTGCTTGCTTCACGACCGGCAGTAGAACCGGAATAAGGATAAGAATCATCGGCGTGAAGTCGAGAGCCATACCAACTACCACAAGCAGGACAACGACAAGCAGCATCAGAATCTTCGGACTGTCCATGAACGGACGCAGCATGGCACCGAGCTGGCCTGGGAGGTCGGCCGTCGTAATCATCCATGAGGAAATGAATGCAGCCGCAACGACGAACATGATGATTGCGGTCGTCTTCGCCGAATTAACGAGGCAACGATAGATGCTTTCTACGGTAAGTTCTCGGTAAATGACGAGGCCAGCAATTAGCGCGTAGGCAACGGCAACGACTGCCGATTCAGTAGGAGTGAAGATGCCGAACTTCATGCCTCCGACGATAATAATTGGCAGCAGCAACGCCCACACGCCTTCCCGGAGCGCCTTCAGAACTTCCGACATCGGTTGACGCTTTATGGACGAAGTCGACGATTTCCGGCTCATCCACCACCAAACGGCGACAAGAGACCCACCCATTAGAATTGCCGGGACGATACCTGCAAGAAAGAGCTTGGTGATTGAAAGACCACCAATCGCCCCAAGCATCACGAGTCCCATCGATGGGGGCAGCATCGGGGCGATGATTCCGCTGGAAGCAATCAGCCCCGCCGCACGTTCCGGGTCATAGCCGGCCTTGCGCATCATCGGCAGCAGAATCGCCGAGAGTGCTGCGGTATCTGCGATGGCAGAACCGGACAGACTCGCGAGCACAATCGCTGCAACAATCGTCACATATCCCAGGCCACCACGAACGTGGCCAATAAGGGCCATCACCATGCTTACGATGCGCTTGGACAGCCCACCCGCATTCATCAACTCGCCGGCGAGCATGAAGAACGGGATAGCGATGAAGATAAAATTGTCCAAGCCGTTAATCATGTTGCCAGCAACGATTTGGGCGTCAACTCCACCGCTTTGAACCATGAGGGCCAGGCCACAAATGATGAGCGCGAAGGCAATTGGCATTCCTATCGCCATCGAACCCAGCAGTGATGTAAGAAATACTGCGATAGTCATTACCATGCCCCTTTTTCGTTCAGGTTCGGCGATTTGCCCGCCTTGCTCGCTTCCGCAGCGATGCGGTCGACGTCCGACAAACCTTCGGTTTCCTGGACCGATACCAAATCGTCGTCGGAGACCTTCCCACTGAACAGCTTCACCAGGTTGCTGAGGACGAACGTTCCCAAGCCTGCACTGCCAACGAATCCTGCGGCGTACATCCACGACAGTGGATATTCGATTGCGCCCATTGCCATGACGGACTCATTGAGCCGCATCTGCTGCCAGCTTCCAACGAGAAGCATGCAAATCGTCCCGAGCATCAGAAGGTGGCTCAGCACTGAGCAAACGAGTTTCCCGCCTCGCGGCAGGAGCTTGATGAAGGCGTCCATCCCAAGGTGCGCCTTATCTTTAACGCCCAGAATTGCCCCAATGAATGTCATCCAGATAAATAGGAATCTGGCGATATCCTCGGATGCTGCGATTCCGGAGTTAAATCCGTATCGCATTATCACGTTACTGAGTACCAGGACAACCATAGTACCCAGTGAGAACGCCATAGCGAACTCAGCGAGGCTAATAGCCCCCTTTATGATTTTCATGCTGTCTCCTTGATTCAGCCTAAAGAAAAGCTTGGCAGTTTTTCATCACTGCACTTGTATTTCTGCCTGAGTCATTGCGTATTTCATGACGGGCACGAATTCATCTCTCATCTGCGTCAGAGGCAGCCGCAGAGAATTCACCATAAATCCCATCCTGTGCAGCGCCCATTTTGTTGGGACTGGATTCGGGTCCAGGAACAATGCGTGGTGCAGGGCGGACAGCTTCGCGTTCAGGGAGCTCGCCTTCTTTGCCTCTCCAGCCACGGCCGCCTGACACATCTCGTGCATCAACCGGGGTGCTACATTCGCTGTGACCGAGATGGTTCCTTGCGCCCCAAGCAACATCAAAGCCGCCGCAGTGCCGTCATCGCCGCTATAGATTGCGAAGCCTTCAGGCACACGCCGCAGCAAATCGACACCGCGCTCAATGTCGCCTGTTGCGTCCTTGAGTCCGACAATTCCCGGCACTCCTGCAAGTCGAACTGCGGTGTCATTGCTCATGTCAGCAACCGTTCGACCCGGTACGTTGTACAGAATCATGGGAAGGTCAACGGCCTCGGCGATTTCCGAGAAGTGCCGGAACATCCCTTCCTGGGAAGGCTTGTTGTAGTACGGCACGACGGACAAATGTGCGTCTGCACCGCACAGCTTTGCGTCATTGGCAAGCTCAATTGCTTCGGCGGTCGAGTTCGCACCAGTCCCGGCGATGATAGGGATACGCTTTGCCACTCGCTCAATGACGAACTCGAGGACGCGGGCTTGCTCGGCTGCCGTAATCGTTGCCGACTCCCCAGTCGTGCCGGAGACAACAATCGCGTCCGACCCTTCGGCGATGTGCCACTCCAGAAGGTCGTTTAGCGCGTCGTAGTCGATTTCCCCACTCACCGTAAATGGGGTAACAATTGCTGGAATGCTTCCAGTGATAGCAAGCTTGTTCATTCGAGCGAAATAACCTTGTTTGGATTAAAGACGTTCTTAGCCAACGCCGCTCGAATGGTCTTCATCAAGTCGATTTCGATGGTCGACTTGTTTGCGGCCAATGCAGCGGTCTTCGACTGACCGATTCCATGCTCAGCGCTGATGCTTCCGTTGAAGTCCCTAACCGTGCTGAATATGATTGCCTCGTACTCTCGCTTACGGCTTAGAAACTGGCCCTTTTCAATGCCGGTCGGTTGCAGCATGTTGAAATGGATGTTTCCGTCTCCCACGTGCCCGAATGCATTGATGTCGATTTTCGGGTCAAGGGCCCGCAGCCTTGCGGATGCCGTCTCGATGAATTCCGGAACACGGGAGACGGCCACAGCAACATCCGTGTAAATGACCGCGCCGTTGCGAAGCTGCGCTTCAGCCACGTTCTCTCGGAGTTGCCAGAACTTGTTACGTTGCTCGATGTTGGACGCGATAGCTGCGTCACAAATGAGTTCCTTCTCTAGAGCAACTTCCAGAAAGCGCTCGACCCGTTGGTTGAGATACAAGCCCTCGTCCGCTGCGTCGATTTCCAACAGCACGAACCAATCCTGCTCAGCCGATGGAGGCATGACTTGGCCAGGGCAATGCTGATTCACGAGTTGAACGAAACGTCGCGGCATCAACTCGAACGCGCTGATTGTTTCGCCCAACTGGTCTCTTGCCAGCACCAGTAGTTCGACAGACGATGAGAGGTCGCTGAGAGTGGCTAGGACGGTCTCACGAGACTTTGGCGCAGGAAACAGCTTGAGTACTGCGGCGGTGATGATTCCGAGCGTACCCTCTGCGCCCATGAATAGGTGCCGTAGGTCGTAGCCCGTATTGTCTTTCCGTAGCTTGCGCAGGCCATGCCAAATCCTGCCGTCTGCGAGCACAACCTCTAGCCCAAGTACGAGGTCCCTCGCGTTGCCGTATCTCAGCGTATTGGAGCCACCAGCATTAGTGGAAATCACGCCGCCGATTTGGCATGAGCCTTCGGCTCCGAAGCTCAATGGGAATACACGATTGGCCTGCTTGGCAGCCTCCTGCACACTTTCGAGTACGCAACCGGCCTCGGCAGTGATTGTGTAGTCGACTGGGTCGACTTCACGAATCTTGTTCAGACGGGAGAGGCTTAGTACGACTTGCTTGCCGCTGCTGTCAGGAGTCGCGCCGCCGGCTAATCCGGTGTTGCCCCCTTGAGGTACTATCGAAACACCGTGTTTGTGACACCAAGCCACGATGGCGGCGACTTCTTCGACGGTGCGGGGACGCATCACGGCGGCCGCCGCTCCGGCATGCATATGCCAAGGGTCCGAACTCGCCGCGCTGATTACATCGTCGTCCAGGCAGCAAAGGGCTGTACCAAAGGCGGCGCTCAGTTCGGCCGCGATGTCCTGTGGACTCACAGATTGTCTCCTTCGTTCTGGTTTTGACCATTCGACGAAGGAGTACGCAGCTATCGTGCCAGCCCGTCAAACCTTTATAAATCAATAGGTTATGGAAAATCTACAAGGTTTGTTGGCAACGTGCCTTGACGGCGGCGTCCACATACCTTTACACCTAGCCAATGCCGTATCGTTTTAATTTGTTGGCTACTGCGGTGTGCGAGAGCCCTAGGCGCTGGGCGAGCTTCCGGGAGCTAGGGTATTCAACGTAGAGCTTGGAAAGCATGTCCCGCTCCATGCGCTCCATCGCCTCAGCATAGCTTTCATCCGAGTCCACGGAGCTAGCAGGCGCAACTGTTTGCGGGGTCGAGGCCTCGTCTGTCGTGCCTACGATAGGTCGGACGTCATCAATACCCAACGTCTCACCCTCCGCCAGGGACACGGCGCGAAACAACGCGTTTTCCAGCTGTCGGGCATTGCCAGGCCAAGAATATGACGCCAGTGCAGCCATCGCATCAGCACTGATGCCGTCCACGTTTACACCAATCTGCTGGGCCGCTCGCCTCACAAAGTGAGTGGCGAGCAAGGCCACGTCTTCTTTCCTCTCACGCAGGGGCGGCAACTCAATCGTGAGTACGTGCAAACGATAATAAAGGTCCTCACGGAAGGTGCCGGCCTTGACCATTTCGCGCAAGTCACGATGCGTTGCGGCGAGCAGCCGAAGGTCCACTTTCGTCTCCGACTTGCCGCCAATCCGAAGGAACGTTCCGTCCTGAAGAAAGCGCAGCAACTTGGCCTGCAGATAAGGCGACATCTCACCGATTTCATCGAGAAAAACGGTGCCGCCGTCGGCTAGCTCGAACAAGCCTGGCTTGCCGTTCCGTTGGGCACCACTGAAGGCGCCCGAGGCATAGCCGAACAGTTCACTTTCTGCGAGTGCCTCAGGTAGCGCTGCGCAGTTCAACGCTAGGAAAGGCTTGCTGGCTCGGGGCGATGCACGGTGGCAAGCACGCGCGACGAGCTCCTTGCCCGTCCCTGTCTCCCCAGTAATCAAGAGAGGTGCCGAGATTCGGCCGAACCGCTCAATCAGCTGGCCGACCTTTCGCATGGCCGGCGAGTCCCCAATGATGGAAGTCCTTGCCTCTACCTCACGCTTGGAAATCGAATAGAGGTCCTGCCCCAGACTGCTTGGCGCGCGGAAAATCAGCACGGCTCCATGGAGCCCCCCCTCACTCGAGTCCGCTCCTCCAGGCAACGGAAGAATGTCCATCAGCATGGGGCGACCCAGGATGCTTACTTCACCTCCGGTGAAGCTCTTGAGGTTCGCAAGTAGTTGACCGCTAGCATCTGCATCAAACAACTCCTTGACCCCACAATCGCCATTGATACGGGTCTCCGGTATTCCGAACGTCTTGATGGCAGCGTTATTTGCGGCAACCACGCGCAGCGAACCGTCCACCGCGATAACGGGGTCCGCGACGGCGCCCAGCAAGACATCAAAGTGCATGCGTCGACGTTCGCCTGGTAGCAAGTCAATTTGCTGCACAGACCACACGCCCGAAACACCCAGCAACTCCTCCGTCACACGAGAAAAATCCTCGGACTCGAGGGCTGGTATGTCCAGATAGATTTGGTGCCACACAACCTCCACTGCTCGCACGAGCCAATTGTGTTGCGCAACAACGTCCAACACGTCCTTGGTGATTCCCACACGTGTTTCCGTACCTAGTTCTATTCGCATCCGCGACTGTCCACAAAAATTTACATCGGAAGACCTGCGTCTCGGCCGTAGCGTACAGAAAAGTGTACGCCGACTGAAGAAGTTCTTTGTGATTTGTCCTAAGCCCCTGTTTTTTATGAACTTTTATAGCTGGCAAAGTCCTTGCTTTAAGTCGTTCGGGGCGAGCTCTCGCCTAACGCACTCAAACCAGGAGACCTACAGTGCTCGATACACAGCGTCAGCAGATTCAGATTAAGAATGAGGACATCCAAGCTATCAATCGCTTCCTGAGCGATGCCTCGAACCCGCTCGTTGGGGACCTTCTGTCCCTGGTGGCGAAGTACGGTACGCCGGCGGAAATCAATGCCAAAGCGGCCAAGGCACGCCAGCTGCCGAATCTGATGGACCGCCTCAAGGAAATGAAGTCTCCCTACGTGGCGGACCTGAATTGGCTAATGAAGATGCGCGACGATGGCGCCTTCGTGAGCATCAGCGACTTCAAGAAGGATGCGTTGGGCACAAGCGCAGCCAACACGCAACTGAAGGATGAGAACCCCGTCACGCTCGAAATCAGCGCTTGCCAGTACTTTCCGTGGCTGATTAACCAAGCACGTCGCGCAATTGCCGAACGCCAAATCATGCCGGGCCGCTTCATCCGCGTCCGCAACATGGCTGAGTCGGCTGAGGATGACGGCGACCTGCTGGCGATGATGGCAGCAATGGAAATTGTCGGCGCGAGCTATGTCGAGACGCTGGACACGCGCGGCGCGGATGGCTCGAACGTGCATCTCGGCGGCCCGGATACCATCCTGGGCTACTTCGGGGGCGTCGGTCAGCCGAACCAATATCCGCTGAAGTGGATTGACGAATTCCTGCGCTATTACACGGAGTATGGTGTCACCCAAGTCCTGACGCTGGAGCCGGGCACGATGATGCTGGGCCACTGGCTGTCGCGCATCGGCGTGGACATCGAGTTCAAAATCTCGGTGTTCGCTGGCGTCGACAATCCGTGGGCCTTCTTCTACATGCTGATGGTTGCGCGCATGTTCACGCGCCCCGATGGTTTCACGCCTGTCGTCGGCCTGAACGTGAGCAACTCGGTGAATGCCGAGACCATCCGTGCCTGCGCGCGTATCCGCGACGAGCTCGGCATGACCGACCGCGTTCGCATCGAGCATCACATCACGAACGCTTACACGAGCATCGTTTGCCAGCCGTACCTGCGCCGCGACGAACTGATTGATATCGCACGCGACGTCAAGAACGTTTCGGCCAAGCACGAAGGCGGCGAGCCGGAAGTCGAAGCCCTGCGCACCCAGCCGTCCAGCAACCACACCTACTTCAAGACGAAGAAGGAAATCGTCGAGAGCGGCGAGATGGCCCTGCTGGAGCTGAACTATACAGACAAGCAGGACTCCATGAACGCCACGGCCAAGGCGCTGATGGCAAATGGCTTCGCCTTCGCCGCCGCCCGCAACCTGCACCGCGCTTAAAGGCACATGATGAGCATCGGCCGACTCAAAGGCAAAGTCGCACTCATAACCGGCGGGAACGGCGGATATGGCGAGGGCATCGCTCGACTCTTCGCCTCCGAAGGAGCAATCCCCGTGGTTGCAGACCTTGACCAAGCACGAGGCGAGGAGTTGATTCACAGCCTCGGAATCGGAAACGACGATGCCAAGTTCATATGTGCTGATGTGGCTGTGCAGTCTGGAGCCGCACTTGCCGCAAAGACGGCCTTGGATGCGTTTGGCCGTATCGACATACTCGTCAATGCGGCTACCGCCATCCATGCGAATCAGCCGATGCTCAACGTGCCCGAATCGCTCTTCGACAGGATTTTCGCTGTCAATTGCAAGAGCATCTATCTCACCGCGAAGTCGGTCGTACCAGTGTTCAAGAGACAGGGTGCCGGGACGATTCTCAACCTCGCCTCATCCGGTGCAAGGCGTCCTCGTCCTGGACTAACTTGGTACAACGGCGCGAAAGGCGCAGTCATCGCTCTAACCAGGGCAATGGCTGCAGAACTCGCAGTAGACCGCATTCGGGTGAACGCAATCAGTCCTTCTCTGGGCGAGACGGAGCAACTTCCGGCGCTGATGGGACTTGCGGACACCCCTATGAATCGGGCGAAGTACGTCGCCAGCATTCCGCTCGGCCGCTTGGCCAAGCCCTACGACGTCGCTAGTGCTGCGCTTTACCTGGCATCCGACGAGGCTGCGTTCATCACAGGGGCGTGTCTCGAGGTAGACGGCGGACGCCATCTCTGACAAGACATCTCCTTCTAATTTTTTTGATAGTCACCCATAGGCTGAAACATGACTGAACACATCAACGGTATCAATGTTCCTGCACTCCAAGCGTTCGCCGAATCGGTCAAGAACGACCCCGCCAAGGGCGTCGTTCAGTTTGCAGTTCACACCCGCTGGCAAGGCCAGACGCGCACCGTAGCATCTGCTACCGAGTACGCTCTGGGTGGTCAAAGCCACCGTCGCCACTTCGAAATCGCTGCCGACGAGCCGGCCGAACTGCTGGGCCTGAATAGCGCCCCGAACCCTCAGGAGGTCCTGATGGCCGCGCTGAACGCCTGCATGTCCGTCGGCTATGTTGCCAATGCCGCAGCCATGGGCATTCGTCTGGACTCGCTGGAAATCCAAACCAAGGGCCAGTTGGACCTGCGCGGCTTCCTGGGCCTGGATGAAAACGTGAAGCCGGGTTATGAGGAAGTCCAGTACACCGTTCACATCAAGACCAATGCTCCGCAAGAGAAAGTGGAAGCTCTGCACAAGCTGGTCATGAGGACCTCCCCGAACTTCTCGAACTTCGCAAGCGCGATTCGGATGGTGCCCACCCTAGTGGTCGAAGCCGTCTAATAGTCTTAACGCGATGGGGTACCTCCCCGCCCCATCGCACCTTCAGCTTTCCCCATGAAGCCTACTCTGTTTTACGTCTCCGACGCGTACTGTTGTTGGTGCTACGGATTCTCACCAGTGGTCAACCAGATTGCTAGCGAGTATCGTAAATCTGTTCGCTTCGAAGCGCTCAACGGACGTATGGTAGGAATGAATGCGACTATTGCGAGCTTCTTTCGATTCATTCCCGACCCGCTAGCCATCCACAAGCGGGTGACCGCCTATTCGGGCCAAGCGTTCGGTGAGAGGTATCTCGAGCACATCTCCGCTCCCCATAGGTCTGACCTGCGCATGGACTCAGAGGTACCCGCCCGTGCGATGCTAGTTCTCGAGCACTATAAGCCCGGGGCAAAGATGCGCGCCATGGCGTTAATTCAGCAGGCTTACTATGTCGAAGCGAAGGACCTTGTGGACTACAGCGCTTACCGACCGGTGTGCGAAGAGCTTGATGTTGATTTCGGCGACTTCGTGAAGTCTATGAATTCTGCCGATGCCCAAAGTATGGTTCTGAGCGAACACTCGACGGTCGCAAACCTGGGCGTCAGCGCATTCCCCGCGCTGGTTTTGAAGACGGAAGAGGGGATGCGCTATGACATAGCCCGAGGCTTCATGACATACGCGCAAGTCAACGACAACCTTTCTGCAGCGTTGTCTGAAAGCATCGGCACGTAACCGCATCATTGCGCAAGCAGCGACATATTGAGATTCCACGTACCCTCTCCATCATGACCACCAAAGCGGACCTGTATCTTGAACTGGCGGAGCAAGCTCGAGGCCTGTTGGCCGCTGAAAGTGACCTAGTGGCGAATGCAGCGAATTTCTCTGCACTCGTCTATCACGGCTTACCAGACCTGAACTGGGCAGGTTTCTACTTCTTTGATGGCACCGAACTCGTTGTCGGCCCCTTTCAAGGAAAGCCAGCCTGTGTCCGCATCGCCCTTGGAAGCGGTGTCTGCGGGACGGCGGCACTTTCGCGCGAGACTGTGCTTGTTGAAGATGTCCACGCGTTTCCAGGCCACATCGCGTGTGACGCAGCATCCGAATCAGAAATTGTGGTCCCTCTCTTCTCGTCCAGCGGCTCTTTGGTCGGTGTATGGGATGTTGATAGCCCCAAACTTCGTCGCTTCGACGCTGAAGACGCTAAAGGTATGGAGTTGCTGTGCTCGGTCTTTATGAGCGTCGCATGGCACGATTCCGGACATACCCATTTAACGGGTACCGAGCGCCTATTGTGAATCAGCGAAGACGTCCCCGCCTCTACCGTACTAGCGCACGGTAGCACAGCGCAGGTTATGCCGGCCACATATCGAGCGCCGTGCGCCGGTACCCCGCAGCGCAAGACGAACGCTGCCTCCTATTGGGCGGTCACGAAATAAGCAGAGTCAACGGCTTAACCGCAAAAGCGACACGCCGGCACGCATCAGCGGTAGCTTCTTCTGGTCTGCCCAAACCGCGCTTCCGGAGAGGCGGCATTGACGACGCGGTCGTGTTCAGCAAGGCAGCGCAATACTCTTGCCCGACTTCCCGTACCGGGTGACTATGCAGGCCGAGTGCTGTTGCTCGTCTCATCCATGAACTTCCGCAGCACGTAGGCTGCGATAGAGCGTCGCTCGGGGAGCGCCATCCTGCGACTAAGATGCGGCTTCATCCCTCACGAACACATGGCGTTGCGGTCCGACCTGAAGGGACGGGACTTGCGCGGCGCAGTCATCGGGTCATCCGTGGCTGAATAGTCGGCTTTCGCGTGAATTGGCACTTGGACACCTTGAGTTCGCAGTAAGGGACGGGTTCAATGTCGGGTCCCTGAACGACACTCTGGCACAAGGCGATAGCCGACCAATGAGCCTATTAATATCACTGACTTATGGCTCTTACCAAAGCCTTCGCTTGAATCAAAACTCTTTTCGTTAACGTAGCGACAAGGTTTATTCTTCGCCGGGAGCCAAATGGAAATGAGATGTTCGCCACGCAGGGCACGATGTTAGGGTGAGCGCTCTGGTTTCGCGCACCTCCGTAGCACGAGGATGTCGACCCCGCCATTCTTTGGGCCGGCGGATGTTTTTTAGCCCACCGCCACATCTCCGCAGAATCTACGGCCCTGAGAACGCCTCGGCCGCGTCCATCACCTCCTCGACCATTCCGCGCCTGAGCGCTTCTAGCGGTGTCAGACAACTCAGGGACGCTTTAGGCATTGTGAGAAACTGAAATTTGCTCCAGCCCGGCAAGTCACCGAGGAGCTTCGTAACATCTTCAAGCTTGCGACGGTCCACCTATGCTGACAAATAAAATGCCGGGAAGTACTTTTTGTCGCCCACGTCCACTGTGAACATGCATCGAGCCGAAACTGCCGCGTCCAAGTCCTGCAGGGTGACTTTTAAACGGCTCGACATAGCGCGAGGGGACAACAGCACTCCCTCTTTGACCATCCTTCTGCGCCCACGCACCGCCGCCTGTTCGAAAGCCTTCAGAGAATCCGGCACGGACATTGTGAAAACACTCCTGTGACGTCCCTTGTTGTCAATAGGCGCTCATGAAAACTCAATGGCAAGGAAGATGTACGCACTTCAGCGATAGGGCGGCGCTACATCCAACACATACTCGCCTGTCACGTCTTTCGCGGCAGGGACTTTGTTATCCCATGTCGCCACCAGCCAAAATAGCCGCCACAGGCCATTCTCACGACCTGGAGGACCTGTCAGGACAAAACGCAGACCCTTTTCCGTCACGCCTGTCCGCGTATCCGAATTGAACGACATGACAGGAGGACTGACACGGTAAGGGCCGGTACGAGTGCATATGCCAACAAAATGCCTGGACCCGCTGTAAGTCTGCAGCACCCGCCATTCCTTTAGTATCGAATCGCCAGCCGTATCCTCCGGCTTCGAAATCCATACAGGCATAGAGACCCCCTGCAACGGTGCCCTCGCCCGACTCCCGAGCACATCTCGTCGGGAGAAGACCGATAACATTCGTTCCTGACTTCAGTAACTTCGACAAAGCGTCGTAGGCGAGCGTAGTACTCGACGTGAAGCGCCGAGGCGCTCATCGTCGACGCCGGCGCTGAGTACCAGACGTACCTTCTTCCGCTTGTACCCAGTACTCACCGCTGACATCCTTGGTCTCGCTGACGCCATTACGTGTCGACCAGAAGCTCCACACATGCAAGGCATCTTGGTTGAAACCGGGTTCGCCCAACAAAACGTATCGCCGTCCGCTACGTGTAATGCCCGCTCTTGACTTGACGTCAAAGGAAACGACTGCGGAACTCACGCGGCCTGAGTGATTCTCCACGCAGTAGCCGACGAAATGGTGTTCGCCGCGTTCCGTTTCATAGACTCTCCAGCGCTGCAGCGTGATATCGGGCTGCTCATCGACGCCAGCGACCGACCAAATTGTCATGAGTACCCCCTGCCGCAACAATGCGGCATTCGGTTTGTTTGCTTCGCGGCGAAAACCACATCGCTCCTTTTGGTAGCAGGACGCAGGCGGCAGCGGTTCACCACCCCTAGTGCAAGTGGGCAAGGGATGTATTAGACCTGCCGTTCATGCGTCTAGGTACAGCGTTGTTGCTAGCGACGCGACGCGCTACCGATTTGTTTCGGCGGATAGCACGTTTGCAAACAAGGTTGGGGAGATAGTGTTGCCAGGATGTAGTTCTGCTTGTGGCGGCAACGGTTGGGGCGCCACTGGGGCGCGTAACTGGAGTGTACGACGTTCCGCGGAAGATGCAAGTTCGCAGTTCGCATCCCCTGGAGCGTGGCGCCACTTGAAACGCGGCCCTTATCAGCGGACGTGTCGATGGGCTGCACACTACCGTTTACCATCAAGAAAGTCCTCCCACACACTCGCGCGTATGCACTCACCCGCCTCATCCACACCTGCAATCAAGGTACGAGTCAAGGATTGGAGATTGCGCTCAAAAAGTGCACGGGCCAGCTGAGGAATCTCACTTAAACGAACGTACGGGAGAGAGCTCGTGTGGTGAATGGGAACGTCGGGCAGCGTCGGTCTGGGCGGCATCTCCTCGCGACCGGTCATCGCAACGATGGCACACCTGGCGACAAGGTCCCAGACGGATTCGCCATATCGCGGATACTTGACGAGTTCGCCGCGGGCACTCATCCCTAAGGGCTTTTCGTGAAGAACAATTGAGTAGGTACCCAACCGGCCGCCCGCAACACGAGCGATGTCTCCAGTCGCAAGAATCTTCTGGCCGCTCTCGCGGCCGCCCGGTAGCAGTTCAACCGTGATGCGAAGCATTGCCGTTGCTACCAATCCAATTTTCACATCCCCACCGTTAGCGGCGCAAATTACGCGCAGCAATATTCCCCCGTTGCGTAGACGTGCGGAGGAACCGTAGTTATCAAGTGAGCGTGAACACTACGGATGGCCACGCTAGTGACTAACGTGCGTTGTAACGCGATATGGCGTATGTAATCGGTGGGTAGATTGTTGCCAGGATGTAGTTCTGCTTATGGCGGCAACGGCGAGGCGCCCTGGATGGCTTGACTGGAGTATATGACGTTTGCAAACAGATGCAAGGCGTTGGCACGTGGCGACAAAGGACACGAAGCTGTTAGTTGCCTCGAAGGAGTACCTTGGCTGCTCAGCGACAGCGACTAGCATCCACCGTAGTTTTTGCGGCCGCTCGCAGTGATGGTGTACGTGCCCCCACGAGGCCCGGTGTAGCAAGTCGGTCAAGAAGGAACCTTATCCTGCGAAACCAAAGGCCGCAGGCGGCTGCTGGACAGAGCACGGGCCGAGTCCGTAACGCCGGCCCGAGTGACCGGCCCCTCACGATGGCAGTGATACTCCCCGGTCTTGCGATTAGTGTGGCAGCCGTTCACGTCCAGGCCACCACCATGCGCTCGTGCAGTACTGCTGAGGACAGTAAAGACCAGCAAGAATGCAACCTGTTGCAGTGGCCGCCAACTATCCCGGAGGGAGCGTGAGCTCCTTAATGGAGATTCCGACATCGGACCTCCTTAGTATTTTACTTCTGTGTGACGCGGTTCACCGAACGCGAGGGTAACTCCACCGTCACGGACTTCGCCAGCTTGCACTTGTTGTCTATGTCGAATTGGAAGACGTCGACTGTTCTTCCAACCCAGACGAGCCAAGCGGCTGCCGACCACATGCCTCCTGCTCGTCGACCGCTTGGCCGAACCGCTTGGCCGCAATCAATAGCAGGTGTCGTGGGACTCATTGCGTGGGTACTGAAGGAGTTGAAGTCAGTGTCCACTTACGAATGTGCTCCCGTAAGGCAACCTCGAAGCTAGCTACATTTGCAGCCGCGAGTTTGCGCACAACGACAAGCTATCGCCTAGCCAGGAAGGGCCGGGAGAACTCGGCCCATTTCTTGAAGCCAGCTAATGACGTCCATTTGGCGCCAACGAAGTGGGAAGTTGGGCCCAAGGGGAACTGGGGGCGGCAGCATATGGTGCCTTGTTTTTAGTCGCCGAAGAACGGTGATGGGGGTGACCTTGAAGACGGCGGCGATGTCGTCAGCATCGGGTAGTCAGGAAGTTCGCCGGAATGCGAGTCCGTGGATGGGGATATTCTGCATCTACCATATAGCAACCGCCCATAGTCAGAGGCAGCAAGCCAACAGTGCGAGCTATAAATCAGGAGGCTAGACTCGCCAGCACGAGCAAGTCGACCTTGGAAATCAATTTCTGATGGTCTTCGTAATTGCCTCAGCTTGGACGCGAGGTCTCAACAGCCAGCGTTCAGGGCAACCTACTCAGCACGGTCTGCCCGGTCCGGCTTTCGTAGTGACTGGGGCGTCACGTTGCGCGCATCACTGGACGATTCGACTCCGGCCCGATGCACGAACGCGGATGCCAGCTTGTTGAGCATCTTCCTCACCGGCAGCGATGATGTCATCAAGCACGGAACGGATATTTGCGGGGGTACTTAGAAATTTCATGCCAAAGAAAGTACCTCGAAACGAAGCGTCGCTCACTGTGCGCTGCTGCTGATATCCAAATAGTAAGGAATCTCCGCTTCCCAAAGCAAACCAGCCAAAATTTGCCGCCAATTCGCTCATGACATACAAGCCGAATCCCGAGTTATCGTAAATGTTCTGCGCTCTGTCGTAGTTGCTTGTTCGGGAGACCCCCGGACGAACCGCTAGCTGCAGCGCGTCCGCGTCCGTCGCGACCCCATGTGACTCCGCAAGAGTTCGGGCTATCCCAATGCCCTCATCGAGAATCGCTATCTCAACTTGGCCGTTGTTCCAACGCTGGCCGCAAATGTAGCACTCAGCGGCCTGGGAATGCTCGAAGACATTTCGAATGACCTCTCGAATGGAGTACGTGTAAGTTCTAAGCGGCTGTGAGTCATCAAAGGAGCCGGCAAGGACGCCCCCAACACGACGGGCTTCCGCTTCAATGGCTGTGTACCAATCTTCAAGGCCTTGTCGCCCAATATCGATGTCTGGACGCACTATGCGCGTAATCGGTACGTAACTACGGGACCCTCTAGCTTCGCCGACATCTAACCCTGCCTCCAAGCCGATGAAGTGGAAGAAGCCCAAGTGCATCAGATACGAATGAGCTTGCCTCGCGTCGCTAATTCCCAACGCATATGAGGAGAGGTTCCTCTGTTTTCGGTAGGCGACCCACTCCCGGAGCTTCGAACCTAGAGCAAGCATTCCCGTTGGCATCGAGAATCGCAGTGGTGCGAAGTCCACAGAAACCTCCGGATGGTCACGCGTCGCATCAAGCTCGCCAAACAATCGAGGAAGTCGGTCACGGTCCAGCGTTACAGGCAAACTTACTGTCATGATTGAGGATAAGCGGAAGCGCCATCTTCGCAGTTAGCACTTGGGAACAGTGTGATAGATATGGCACAGTAGGTCTCACACTGGAATTCTATCCGAGGTGATGGCAGGCTTGGGGCCGAGCGTGCTGACTGCAGACCGGGTGGCATAATCTCTCAACAGACTTTCCCGAAGCCCGCTAAGATGGACTGTCACATCCAACTCAAGGCGCACCGTCCATTCTTAATCCTCAATGACGAATCGCTTATCAGTACCTGGATTCACCGCTCAATCCCCCTTCCCCGCGCTCCCGGATGGCTTGGAGATACAGCGGCTACGGCAGCGCGCCGACGCAATTCTTTGGGTCAAGTCGCAAATGGCCCGCAACGGCATCTCCTTTGAGGACTTGGTCGCTGCCGGATGCTTCTTAGAACTGCCCTCGTCAATCAATGCGGAAGTTGTAGCGCGCGTGCGCTATAGAGACGCCCAAGGCCACATATGGGACGGCAACGGCCAGCTACCTGATTGGCTTCAGCGCGCGGTAAATGCGGGCCAGTCCGTCGAGCATTTCAAGGTCGAGTGAGCGGCACGCCTCCTTGCCTAGGTGTCGTTCAGTCAGTTTGGCCGGTGTAGAGTTTGTTCACCGTATCTCGTCGTCAGTTCGAGGTGCTCGTCAGAAAGCTTTTCTGGTATAGCCCAAGCCGCCGCCGGCGGCTTGATGGTCCATGTCAGATGTTTCGAAGTTCCTGCGCGACGCGGTCATACATGGCGTGAATGCGAAAGGCCAGCTCCTCCGGAGGGACATTGACAGCTTGACCAAGACGGCGCAGGTTGGCGTCACTGTGATTTCTCACCTCAGGATACAGCTTGCCTAACGCTTGCTCGACATCCTCCAACATCTCGGGCTTGATAAAATTGCGACGCATCTCAAATGTTACCCTGTAGCTGGGGGCGTCATCCGAGCTATTTAGCATGTCCCGGACCTGAACTCGGAAAGGCCAAAAGACATTCCCTTGGGCATCTTGCACTTGATGCCAGAACCGTTCCCAGTCCTCATCAAACAGGCGCAGCCTTTTACGCGCGACCACGATTTCCACACTACTGCTTGGTATCCGTGACTGAAGCTCAGCCTTCACAAACGCCAACGGCCTGACCTGCAACAATTTCTGGATGAGTTCGTCGTGGCTTCGCACGAAAACAAGGAACTGACTCCAATGCGTCTTTAGGCTAAGTGCCTCCCCGCAAATCGCATCGGTGTTGAGTGCTTCCCTAAACGGTTCCTTGAGTTCCCGGTAGCGGCTGGCAAGGTTCGCCATGAGCGTATCAAATTCATACTCCTCATCCGACTCGAATCCACTCTGACGATTGCAGTAAGAGATAACGAGACTGGCAGACTGATTTCCCTTCTTCTGCTGAGCATCAGCTCGTTGCGCTCCTGCCTCCAGCCATGAGTAGTTGATGTAAGCCCAGTAATCCAACGCACCTACTTTCACCCTGGCCGTCATTTCTTCTTCGTCGAAGAGGTCCTCCGCCGACGGCTTCTTCTTGTCCAGGACAATAAACGCTGTGTGATAGCCCGTTAGCCCTTGGGCTTTCAACAGGGAATTGACATCTTTATAATACTTTTGTAGCTGGTCATCCCCCACCCTGGCGCCCTGCTTGTTCTCCACAATAACCACAATCCGATTTACCGGGTCCACCATGAACAAGTCCAAGCGGCCAGATTTCAGCGGAAATTCGCGGTGAATAATCAGGGACTGGAACCCCGTCATGCCAATCCGAGCTGGAGCCCAGTTGTCAAAGAACCTCGAAGTGGTACTACCTTCTTTTGTCTTCTCCCGCCACGCCGCGGTCAAGAAGTCCTTGAAGATGGCATCCCCTTGACCGTGCCCCTCACGCGGATTGAACAGCCACGCCAGAATCTCTGAGTGCTGCGTCTCCCCAGGGCTGATGATGTCAAAGATATCGTTGGTCCGCTTGAACGACTCCTTCGCACGACCAAAGTCACTATCACTGACAAACTCCTGAAAGAGCTCTCTTTGGTTTTTGGACAGCTGACCCGGCATGGTTTTTCTTGTGGGCTGAGAAGAGGAGAATTCTATCATCAATCACGAGAGAATATAAACCGATTGCCTATACGTTCTCGTAAAGTTCGCTGACGAATTTTGCTATGAAAGTGATTTACAAAATTCTGAAGCGTGAAGCAACGATTACGGGCCCTCTTCGTTTCACGCCCCACCCGCTAGCTACTTACAGACGAATAGCCGAACAGTCAGGCCAATCACTGACACAAAATATCTGCATCAAATTTCAGCACATCGAAAGTATCAAGTTTCTGCATAAACTAATAGCTAGCCATGCCTCCGTGCCTAGATGTCGCTCAATCTGTGCCCGGTGTAGGCTTGTCCGCCGTATGTCGTGGTTAGCTCAAAGTGCTTGCGAGCAAGCAATTCGGCTTCTCTGACCTGAGCGGCAAACTCCTCAAGTGTCATGGAGATTGACTCGTCTGGACGGTCCGGCGACATGTTCCAATCCAGCGGCACGAAAACCAGCAAGGGCGTCGCGTCACAATGCCTTCCGGACTCAGCCTGCAGGAATTTTCCTGGTACGGCCCAGCGACCGTGGGCATACTCGTTCCGAAATGCCCTTGCATCATGGGCGCGCTTGAACCAGGCCTCTAACGCCAACTTCCCCTCGGCTCCAACATTGGCCCATGCTGTGATAAGCAGAGACTCCAAAGCCTCCAGACGGTCATTGAGTCTCGCAGTTTTAGGCTTCAGAAGCGCCTTCATCTTCGAATCATCCTCATGCCCCCAATAGCGTAGTTGTAGGCCCACATAGAAATCGAGCCTAGCAATCGCATGAACGAGGCGACCAAGCAAGAGATGGAACGAGTCCTCCAGACTCTCTTCAGCGGGCTGGGGATGTTTTTTGGCTCGTTTGGGTGACGGCATGGGGTGTGCTAACGCGCAGAAAACTCAGTGTTCAGCTGTCAACTTCGTACCATCGGCGAAGACTAGCTTTTCTGGTGTGAAGCGGGTGGTGTACTTTCCCTCTTCGAGGTTCCACACAGCCCGATGTTCATCGAGAAACTCGTTGTACCGTCGGGACCCAGTCCACGTGTATTCCTGACCAGGCTTTAGACGTTCGGATATCGCGAATGTTACCGAACCGACTTTTTTATCGAAGACGTCAATAAAATTGAGCGAACCCGAAATACCCACCAACTCCTTGTCAGAAGTATTCTTCAGGCCGATTTTGAAAACTTGCTCGTCGCTGAACCGATTAGCATGGTAATCCTTCTCACGCTCAATCTTGCTCAAAAGAGTCACCGTCACAGCCTTAGTCATAGCTGCAGCAGCCGCGGCACGTTCCTTCTCCAACTTCTCTTTGAGAGCCCGCTCTTCCGCAGCCTTCTTCTCCTGCTCCTCCTGCCACTTCTTTTGCTCGTCGAGAGCCTGGCCGACCGTTTGACCAAGAGGCACTCCCTTCCCGCCAAAGACTTCCCCCATCTTTGCGCGCATGAGATAGGCCATCAGCAGCTTTTTCTCCTCGTCGGATAGCTTCTGAACCTTTGGAATCAGTTCCTTTTCCCAAGTCGACATGTCGGATGGAATCACTGTTTCCGTCGGCTTCGAGCACGCAGCGAGCAGAGCGACCAGCGCGATTGTAGAAAGTGAGTAGAAGTTTGAACGCATTGCGACCCTCCCGCTTGTTGGTATGTAGGGGCATACTTTAGCAAAAGTGCGCTACATACGACACCGCCCGATACGGTGGGTCGGATGCCAGATGCTTGCTGCGTTGGCAATCGAGCGAAGTGCGACGGGTTGCTGAGAGCCATTCGACTCGGTGTCCCGCCCCCAGCCCTCTGAGGACTGTTTGTGGCGTATTGAGCTCAAAGCCGTGGGTCGGACAACGTCTCCCATATTGTTCAACCCCTCCAAACAGGTGACCTTCCAAGCGGATTCCCTCAGGTATCATTTGAGCAAACTAAACCGGGCGGGAGCAGCGGCTATGGAAGAAAACGTGTTTTCGAGTCAAGTACCCTTTGGCACTGATAGCTTTGCTGACAACCCTGAGCCTCGCTGTCCATGCTTGCTGCTTCTCGACACTTCGTACTCGATGAACGGCAAACCTATTAGCGAGTTGAATGCTGGTCTCGTGGGCTTCAAGGATGAGCTCGCCACAGACTCGCTTGCCATGAAGCGTGTTGAAGTCGCCGTAATCTCTTTCGGCCCAGCCAGAGTGGAGAGTGCCTTCCATACTGCTCCGAGCTTCTTTCCGCCGACGCTCCAAGCTTCTGGTGACACGCCGATGGGCGCTGCCATCAAGCAAGGATTGGAGTTGCTACGGCAGAGGAAGGAAGAGTACCGCGCTAACGGCATTTCTTTTTACCGGCCTTGGGTGTTCCTCATTACCGATGGCGCCCCGACGGATGACTGGCAAGCAGCTGCAGCTCTCGTACGAGAAGGCGAGGCCTCCAAGGCCTTTGCCTTCTTTGCTGTAGGCGTGGAAGGGGCGAATATGGACACTCTCAAGCAGATTTCCGTGCGCGACCCAATAAAGCTCCAGGGCCTGAAGTTCAGAGAGTTGTTCCAATGGCTTTCTAACTCGATGAAGTCCGTCTCGCAGTCGACGCCTGGCACAGCAGTTCCGCTTGCACCTCCTTCCGGCTGGGCGGAGGTGTGATGTGGAAAGTTGTTAGTGCATCGGCCGTCGGCACTTCTCACACCTCGAGCGGGGCGCCATGTCAGGACACTTGCTTTGTCGATGTCGTAGAAGGCAATGACGGCAAGAAGTATCTAGTCTGCTTAGTCTCAGATGGTGCCGGCAGTGCAGCGTTCGCCGAAGAGGGGTCTGACCTTGCATGCTCCACGGCAATGGAGAGTATCGAGGCGTCCGTGCGCGATGATGCAAGCTGCTTGGGCTTAGAATTCACACCCTCCAAGTGGGTCACCGATGTACAGGCCGCCATCTCTGCTGTCGCTGCGTCCCGCGGGGCAGCGGCCCGCGACTACGCATGCACCCTGCTGGGAGCTGTCATTGGCGACGACATAGCAACATTCTTCCAGATAGGTGACGGCGCAATAGTTGTATCAACCGGTGAAGTACAAGGAGTAGTGTTCTGGCCAGAGGCAGGCCCCTACGCCAACATGACTCACTTTGTCACTGACGCTGATGCCTGCTCAAGCCTGCAAAGCATCTCTGTGACCTGCCAAATGAAGGAGTTGGCTCTCTTCAGCGATGGACTTCAACGTCTCGCCTTGTCGTTCGAGACAAAGCTGCCACATCATCCGTTCTTCGAACCAATGTTCCGCGTCCTTCGGACCCGAACGTTGGATGAGTGCGATGGCCTCAGTTCGCAACTAGTACAGTTCCTCTGTAGCCCTCAAGTCAACGAGCGAACCGACGATGACAAAACACTGGTCCTCGCGACTCGACAAACTGAGTAATGGAGCTATTTGATAGCAACGGCCGCCGCATTGCACTGGGGCGCGTCTTAGGAAGGGGCGGTGAGGGAACGGTCCATGAGGTTCCCTCCATCAGCCAGCACTTGGTTGCGAAGGTCTACCACGAGCCGATTGCTCCCGAGAAGCAGGCGAAGCTGAGAGCGATGGTTGGACGCGTCGACGAGCGACTAAAGGAAATCGCCACGTGGCCACTAGCTACGCTTCATCCGTCAGCAAGTGGTCCGGTTCGTGGCTTTCTCATGCCAAAGGCAGCCCAAGCTGACCCCGTTCACCATCTATATGGCCCCGCGCATCGGAAGCAGCGCTTTCCAAATGCAGACTGGTCATTCCTAGTTAATACGGCGCGCAATATTGCTTCCGCCTTCAAGACGGTCCATAGCTACCAATGCGTGATTGGTGACGTCAACCCGAATCTTGTCTTCGTTAGCAAGAATAGCATCGTTCGCCTTATAGACTGCGACTCCTTCCAGGTTCCGAACGGCAACTCCACATTCTTTTGTGAAGTCGGTGTCCCTCACTTTACACCACCTGAATTGCAGGGATTATCCAGCTTTCGCGGTATTCGTAGGACGGAAAATCACGACAATTTCGGATTAGCGCTGCTAGTCTTCCATCTTCTCTTGATGGGCCGACATCCATACTCGGGCCGATACAGTGGCCGCGGGGACATGTCACTGGAGAAGGCGATTGCTGAGTTTCGCTTTGCGTTTGGGCTGTCGTCCAGCAGTAAAGGCATGTCAGCTCCGCCCAATACTGTCACTCCCGCAATCCTTCCTCCAGCGATGGCGGCAATGTTCGAACTGGCATTCACAGAGAAGGGCGCAGGCCCAAACGGCCGGCCGACTGCTGCTAACTGGGTCAGCGCCCTCGACAGCCTCAAGGCACAGTTGCGCACGTGCCGCCAAGAAGCGGCTCACAAGTACTTCGGCGCATTAGCTAATTGTCCGTGGTGTGCTGCGGAGAGTCAAAGCGGCGTTAGTTTTTTCATCGGGATTGGCGTCGCCTCGACAACGTCAACATCTGGGGGAGCCGGTGCCTTCAACATTGTGACTGTGTGGGCCAACATACGTGCAGTTCAGTCGCCGGGCTCCGTCTCACCTCCCGTCATCCCCTCGAGTCATGCCGTCAAGGCGAATCCGCCACCTCCCGGCTTGCGCGCTGCCAGGACTTGGCGGAAAGTGCGTCGCTGGGGCGCGGTCCTCCTGCTACTGGTATGCATAGTCACCGCACCAAAATATTTTTTTGGAGCACTTTTGGTCGCTGCATTTTTGTACTTCCTCGGCAATTCAGGTTCGCAGGAAATACAGGACCTTAAAGCAACATTGGACACCGCAAAACAGGTCTATGCGACCGCCTTGGAGCAATGGAACGCCGTTGCCACTGACCAAGAATTCCAGGCAAAGCTAGGTGAGCTCCATAGCGCTCGCAAAGAGTATGATGACTTGTCAAGTCGGATGGCTGCCGACAAGCAGAAGCTGCAGTCAGGTGTCAAAGACTTGCAGCTGAGAAAGTATTTGGACACTTTCTTCATTGCCGACCATGACATTCCGGGCATCGGACCGACGCGCAAAGCAACACTGACCTCATTCGGCGTCGAGTCTGCAGCAGATATTTCTTGGAACAGAGTTAGAGCCATCAGAGGCTTCGGGGACCGCCTAACTCGCGACTTACTCAACTGGCGACGTGGCCTGGAAGCAAAATTTGTCTTCAACCCCAATCAAGGTTTAGACCCTGCTGACATAGCGGCCCTTCACAAGCGCTACACGCTATTGAAGAGCCAGCTCGAGACGCGGATGCAAGCTGGCCCGAGTCAGTTAGCCCAAATCCGCAATCACATACAGCAGAGACGCGCAATGCTGCATGATATCGTTGTTGCCGCCTCCCTTCAAATGGCCCAGGCAGAAGCAGATTACAAAGCCGCAGCCTGAGGAAGTGACTGACTCACTCCTGGACGTTGATAGTCTGCCCTGCTTCCTTGTTCGTCAGCTTACCCATGCACTTCTCAAGCGGCTGGCCACGAAGCCAGCCAGCCACTCTGGCTTTGTCGTCGTTTGTGACGGGATTCCATTTGCTGTAATCGGACAGCCTAACATAGCTTCCGTCGGGTCCGACTTCCCCAACCCAAAAGAGATTGCAGCGCGGCGGGCTCTGGGGCATCCTCTTGGCAGCACGCGGAGTCTGCGGCGCGCCCGCGCTCGATGGAACCGCAGGAGTGGCCTCTTTTTGTACAAGAGGGGCGGTTCCCGATTGTACACGCGGCACCATATTGGCAGTTGTATCGGCTGCTCCCTGATGTTGGCTCCCGGCTCGCATATCCGCGTCCTCTGCAAGCCATTCTTTACGGCAAAGAGTTGAATTGCCGTTCCTCGCGCATATTCTTTGATTTTCCCGATGCTCTGCCGCACGAACGGCTTGCGCCTCTTCAACAGTGAGGTCTTGATGCCTGCAGAGCGCTGGGTACTTTCCTACGATACATGTTTGAAAGTTTGCACGATGCTCAGCTTCGGCAACCTCTTTGCGTTCCTCTGCTGAGAGCAATTCTCGGCGGCATAACGATGGATAACGACCTTTCATGCACACTTGCAGATTCGCACGGTGTTCGGCGTCGGCTACGCTCCTGCTTTGTTCTGGTGTCAACAGGTCATGCCTACATAGGCTTGGGAATTTTCCCTGCTGGCACACATGAAGGTTAGCAGCCAATTCGGCTTGCTGCACAATAATTCGTTGCTCTGGTGTAAGAAGGTCATGATTACACAATGACGGATACTTTCCAGCCAGGCATACCTGAAGATTACGGTCGGCGGTGACTTGCATCTGAGCGTTGGCCTGGAAGGGCAACGCTAGAAAAAACCCGAGTAGCATTGCCAATAAAGCTTTCATCGTGGCTCGTCCCGCGCTTGACTCGCGCCCACATCATTATTGACCGCCTGTTCGTTTTCCGCCACACGCGTCACTACATAGCTCTTTCCGCTGTACCGGGCGACGTACCTGCTATGAGTCGGCAAAGTATCGCCGGTGGCATCTCTCTTCATACCCGATTCCTTTAGCTCAACCGGGGTAATAGGTACTTTTTGCATCCTTTATAAATTGAAGTGAAACCTCATATTTTTCACAGGCAAGCTTATTCTCCTGGCACGCAGCGCTTCCACCGCTGTCTCTATTTGTGTCGAAGCGCCCGAGACTTTTCAATCCTTTCTCCTCAATGCTATAAATCTCAACCGAGCTGCCACTGTAGCCCTGGGCCATCCAAGAATAAGGAAATGCCAAGCCTGGCCTATTCTTGCCTACCTCAACCAAGACGACGCTTGACACGTCATATTTGCCCCAAGCACCCATTAGACCCAGGTCTTGCATCGGCGATATGACTTTCTCGACGCCGTCGGCTGACTTGGATGTTACGACGGCTGACATCACAACGGCACATGCATGGCAATCGTACTTCTCCGACTGAATTGGCACAGACTTGAAGAGATAGAGGACACGCTCATTACCCGGTAGCGGCTGCCGTAGCGCAACCTCAGTTCGAAATGTCCCCAACTTCATCGTTGGCAGCGCTTCTCCGGGAGGTAACTTGAACGAGCTCGAACTACGAGTTCCCACACCAGTGTTGAAATCAAAATGCTGAAATGCAGACAGCGCGGAGAACGCCGCGGGATACTCCTGCCTCTCTGCCTTTCTCGATTCAGCCTGCACCGATGGGGCTGACGACTGCTGGCTAGCAATAGCCTTAGGGCCAGCCGCCTGCTTTTGCGAGGAAAAGATTACCGGCAGTGAGATTAGTCCCACAACCGCAGTAGCTACGACCGCTCCTGAATAAAGCCCTCCGTGCGTGGAAGGTCTTGAGGTCTTGGCCTGAGCGCCCCCTTGGCTGCCAGTTATCCCCGTCACAGGTGGATTGTTCGCGGTGTTAGTCGCGATTGAGGAGTTCGGTGCGCTGCCGGGAAGGGTCGCTACGATAGCTCGAACGATGAACTCCGGACATAGCATCGATAGCAATGTGTCTTGGACCGCTTGCCGACCTTGTCCCTGCCCGAGGAGCTCTATTGCATAGCACGTCATGCTTCCGACAAACAATCGATGTGGGTCTATCGACTCCAATAACCGTGGATTTCCACTACTCCTGTTCGCAAGCTCGTGACGATGCGCGTCGTAGTAGCCACGTGCAGCATCATCAATCAAGACCCAGTACGCCCTCGCCAGTTCGGCGAATTCGTGTCGCGTCGCGCCCCCCGTGGCATGTGTTGGATGTAGCCTTGCTGCGGCAAGGCGATATGCGTTCTCGATTTCTGAGTCACTCGCATCCTCTTTTACCCCAAGGACAGCGTAATAATCATCCATACCGGGAGCCTTCTAGGAAGCAACTGAAGCCCAAATAATGAAGACTGTATCTCCTCGCACTGCATCAGACATCGGCAACCAAGGACTTTGAAGGGAATCACCCGGGCGTTCTCATGTTCGATGAACCGGGCCAACATTCCATGGCAGTGGATAGCCAACACGCACTCCTCAAGCAACTCGCCGGTGAGTCTGGTTTGCAGAGCATCATCGCCGCATCCTTTGACGAGAACGAGGGCGTCTTCAAGCAAGCCACACAAGGCGTTACCTTCAAGCTCATTGAGTGGTCGGGTAAGCTACTTCAGCCGCTGAAGTAGCAACGCCGGTTTCAGTGCGTGGAAGTGAAAATCACGACCACGCACTGTCGGCTGTGCTGCGGTCAGATGAACAGTGCCCGCAACCATGGCACGGCTTCGTAGATGACCGTACCAATGATAGCCGCCGCTAGGTTAGTCCTAATTCCGTTGGGGCTACTTTACGAGCGAGGCGAATTCGCCCCGCGTCGGGCACAAAGATGTATCCGCCATGGGCGTCCCCATATGCTCGCGTTTTCCCAAGGAGTAAGAACTGTGCCGTCAGTGCACAGAGCGCGGCATCCACGGCATCGATAGAGGTTATAGAACTGGTATCGATGCCCGCATCTTCCAGCAACCTGCGTCGCTGAACGCGCTTAAGTCTTGCCGAGGCGACTTCCCTGCCCAGAAGGGAACACGTGATGGCGTGCGGAAACGTCTCGAAACTGACCGGTCCTCCGGCGTATCGCCTTTCCGTCAGCAGAGGATACGTAGGTGCTAAAGTCTGGAAGACCTTCTCGCCACTGAACATCCAACCATAGAATCCGCTGGTGCTTGCTAGCGCTCGCTCCAGTGTGGGAGTCGAGAAGCAAAATATCTTCTCTTTGGCGAGTTCTTTTTCCGCCAGTCGTCCGACGCCATCCAAACTCCATCGGCATGGTGCGTCGACACCCACGGCTTTTACCTCGTGCCGAAGGCAGGTGCGGTACAGGTCTTCCGGGTTGCTGCTTTTTGCTACGCAGACGACTTCGCGGGCTCGGATGATAACCAAGTGGCATCCCTTCTTCGCGCCCCCGATGTCAATGCCGGCTACTGCCGCTGCGTTTGATATGCTTGTCTCCAATGGCTCCTCCCATTCGCGCGGACAGATTTGGCTTGCCTATCGGCCACCGTTGACGTGAAAGCATTGTCTCGGTCAGGTCCTTGGTCGACGCCAACTGGCTATCAAACGCAGCACAAAGCGTGATGAAGAACTGAGCCGCGGCCTTCGAACCTGGGTCACCGACCAGCACGTACTCTTGCCCGTCAATCGCCACAGCTCTTCTCGAGGAAAGCTCTAAGCGGACAAGCGGCGCCGTTGCCCAGTATCGCCGAGTACTTCCAAACCTGCCAACTAGGTGCAGCTCACCACTGTAAATCTCGAGCAATCTCCATTCTGACAGGAGCTCGCATTGCACGTTGAGCGCGAGGTTTGATGCCAATGGCCTTCGCACGATTGTCCTCCAACCATAGCGTATCTGTGACATTGACAGAAGCAGCTCTCGTGGCCACTGAACATGTTTGGCTCAATGACTTGTGTGCCGTCTCTCTGACACAGGCACGAAGTACTCATCACTGACGTCAGTCACCTGATTGAATCGCCAGATGCATTTGTAGTGCCTCCACACGTACATTGCCTCATCATCGACGCCCGGCGGACCAAGCAGTTTGTAAGCGCGGCCATTTGTGGCGACACCGGTGCGCAGACTCAGGTCAAAGGTTGATATGGGCGTACTCACTCGGCCCATGCGGTCTTCAACGCTATATCCGACGAAGTGTCGTGTGCCGCAATCCGTTTGGAGCACTCGCCAGGACACCAACCACACCTTCCGCTCGGTGGTGACGACACTCGCTGTCCTCTTGCGCATGAGGTGTGCCTTTCCCTTGGACGCAAGGAAATGCTTGAGCATGCAAGTCCACGGCAGGGCCCTCATGTGCATTCGAAGGTGGCGCCGTGCAAAGGGATACCATCGCCGCAACCTAGCGGTGAGCTTCGACGCGAGTTGGACTCCGCAGTGGAGCTATGCCTGCAATGGGTCGGGAAATTTGTTGCCGAGAGTGTGGTTCTGCTTGTGGGCGGCAACTGTGCAGCGCCAGTGCGGGCGCGTGATTGAAGTCTAGGCCGTCTCTCGATGTTTGCAAGGGTATTGGCTCGCCCCAACATGGAAGACGGTCTCTCGGCCGGCAAAGGCGCCTTCCGTCGGCGGGCACGCTGTTGGCCACAGCGATTGAAGGCCTTCCGGTAGCTGAGGACTTCGGGCCTGGTCTTCCTTACATCAAGGCTGAGCCATACCCTCAGTCGACCAAGGGGCACCGCGAAGACAGGCTTTTAAGGAGCGTGACTTTCCATCTCGAGGAGCCACCAATTGACGTCATCCCGCCGCCAACGAGTCGGGTACCTTGGCCCAAGATATGCCGGAGCTGGCAACAGCCATGGGCGAGTGCGAAGCCTGCGGAGAACGGTACTAAGACTAACGCCCAACACTGCCGCTAGTTCGTAGGCATCCAGATAAGAAAGGGATTGGCTCATGACCCGTATAGAAGTACTACTTATACGAGTCAGAGCGGAGTTTAGAGGGTGAAGAAGCTCTATCCGGCATCCCCCATAGTCATCTCCGCGTGAAGCCTAGGAAGCACTGATTGGAGGGAAAAATGAAGCCCGTTTTGGGGGGTATATCTAGCGCCGGCCTGGGGGGTGTGTCAACTGCATTAGATACGCCAGAACCGTTGTTCCGTGCGACTTTCATGGAGAATCACCCCCCTACAATCGAGACGTCGGATGCAGGATTCCGGCGTATCTAATGCAGGTATACAACACACCTGAGGCCGCCGCCCCACCCACCTTACAAATACTTAAACAAATTCATCCCCTGAATCTGCATAAACGACTGCTGCGCCCCCTGCAGCGCCGTCTGCCGCTGGTAATACTCGGTGATCGCCTTCGCGTAATCCAGATCCTGCAGTCCCGACAGCGTCTGCGAGTACGTCAGGTCACGGTTGGACCCCACATCATCCAACGCATCGAGCTCGTTCATGCGCGAACCCACCGATGCCCGCACGGTCAGCACGTTGTCGAGCGAGTTGGAGAACTGGCGCGTGGCGGTGGAGATGACGTTGCCAAGATGCGCCCGATCACTGCTGTCGGGGGTGGGCTGGCGCAGCGTGTCGATCACGGTCTGCAGATTGGCGAACATGTCGGTGCCGGCCTCGCTGGCGGGAGCCATGGTCATGGTGTCGCCGTCCTTGGGATCGCCGGTCACGTTGAAGCTGATGCCGCCGACGTCGATATGGGCTGGCGACGTGTAGGCGGCGGGGCCCTTCACGACCGGTGCGGGGGTCGTGCCTGCCGACAGGTTGGTGATGGTGTATTCCATCTGGCCGCTGGCATTGGCCGCGAACGTGACCTGCATCGAGAGCCCATAGTCGGGATCGCTCGGGTTCGTGGTCGACACCGTGCCGAACGTGGCGCTGCCGGTGTTGTTGGCATTGCCCTTGACGACATAGCCGGCGCCGCCGGTCACGCTCATGAACACTTCGCGCCCGGTGTTGCCGGCGGGCATCTGGCGCGCCACATCGACCTGCAGCAGTTGCTGGCCGTTGTCGCCGATGTAGGCGCCCGGACCTTTGCTCTGCGTGAACGGCGCGCTGCCGGAGCGGGTGCCGCCAAACAGGTACTGGCCGTTGCCGTCGTCGGAGTTGGCCAGGCCCACCAGCTGGTTGTACAGGCCTTCCAGCGCCGTGGCCAGCGAGCCGCGGTCGGCATCGCTCATGGTGCCGTTGCCGGCCTGCACCAGCAGCGTCTGGATGTTCTGCGTGACCGTGGTCACGGACTGCAGCGCGTTTTCTTCCGCGGCCAGCGCGATATTGGCCTGCTTGCGCGAGGTTGCGTACTGGCCGTTGACGGCCTGTGCCTGGCTCACGCCCAGCGCGCGGGTGGCGCCGACGGGGTCGTCGGACGGCGTCAGGATGCTGCGGCCGGTGCCTAGCTGCTGCTGGATATGCAGCAGCGAGCCCTGCTGGTAGTTCATCGAAGCCAGGCCTTGCTGGTACAGGGTGGAGCTTGCAACGCGCATATTGGTTACCTCTTCTGACTCTGCTGACGCTTGTGGGTGCCGCCGCTTACCTGCCGATGCCGATGATGGTGTCGAACAGCGTGCCGGCCGTCTGGATCACCCGGGCGTTGGCCTGGTACAGCTGCTGGAAGCGCAGCATCGACACGGTCTCCTCGTCCATGTTGACGCCGGACACCGATTGCTGCGCGGTCTTGATCTGGGTGGTGATGCTGTCCTGCGAGGCCGAGGCGATCTTGACCGACTTGGCGCGCGTGCCGACGTCGTTGACCAGCTGGGCATAGCCCTCGCTGAAGCTGGACACACCACCGATGGTCTTGGCGTTCTGCAGCTTCGCCAGCGCCAGCATGTTGCCGTTGTCCTTGACCGCGCCGGCGTTGCTGCTCAGCGTGAAGGTGTCGCCCGTCGCGGGCGTGCCGCCGAAGCTGAAGGTCAGGCCGTTGAGGGTGTAGTCGGTATTGCTGCCGTTGGACACGGGCGCCGGCTGGGTCGCGAGCGGTCCGTTGGCATCGCTGAAGACATAGGTGGTTCCGTCGAACCTGGCGGTGATCGTGCCAGCCAGCAGCGAATAGCCGGGCGCGACCTTGCCCAGGCTGACCGTGCCGTTGCCCTTGTTCGACGCCGCCGCGTCGGCGCGAGCCGGCGATGCCGCGGCGATCCTGGCCGGGTCGCTGATCGCCATGTCGAAGCCGGTGGCGGCATTGCGCGTGGGCTGGATCGTGAACGAATCGTTGGTGCCCATCGCCGCATTGATCTCGACTGTGAAACCGTCGGCGCTGAACTGCAGCGGGTAGCTGGCGCCGCCGGCGGGCACCGGCGTGACCACCTGCTGGTTGTCGGAGAGACGCGTCAGCGTGTAGTTGGTACCGTCGAACTGCAGCTTGTAGTCGCTGGTGGTCAGGGCCGAGGCATTGTCGATCCTGGTCGTTGCCACCGTGGTCTTCACGGTGTTGTTGGCGTTGGGGATCGAGGTGGCGCTACCCAGTTCAAACATGTCGGTGCCAATCGCGCCGTTTAGGTCGATGCCCAGCTTGTGCTGCGCATTGAAGCTCTGGCCGATTGCCAGCGACAGCCGGCCGATGGCGTTCTGCGCCGCGTCCAGGGATTCGGTGCGGAACTGCAGCAGGCCGCCCAGCGAACCGCCGGTGATCGCGCCCGGCTCGCTCTCGAACACGTTGCCGTTGGGCAGGGTGTAGGCCACCACGGTGCGGTTGGGATCGGCCGCCGAGGCTACCGCCTTCAGCTCGTACGCGTCATTGCCCATCACCAGCGGCTGGCCGTTGCCGACGAAGACGTTGTAGGTGCCGCTGTCCTGCACCACCACCTTGGCGCCGACCAGCCTGGTCAGCTCGGCCACGGCCTGGTCACGCTGGTCCAGCAGATCGTTGGGCGGCTGGCCGCCGGAGGCAGCCTTCAGGCGGGTGATTTCCTGGTTCAGGTTGGCAATCTGCCTGGTGTACGCGTTGACCTGCGTGACGGCGGTGCCGACCTGCTCATTGACGCCCGATTGCAGCTGCTTGAAGTAGTTGCTGGCCGAGCGCACCTGCCCCACCAGCGCCTGCCCCGCCGACAGCATGCCCTGGCGCGCTGCCGGATCGGCCGGGGTGTCGGCCACGGCCTGCACCGCCGCGAAGAACTTCTGCATCAGCGGCGCCAGGCCGCCCTTCTGGTCGGCGAGCAGGTTGTCGATCTGGGCGATCTGGTCCGAGTACGCCGCCAGCGATGCGCTGGCCGAGGTGGCGCCGCGCAGCTGGCCGGTCAGGAACTCGTCATAGACGCGGATCACCGTGGTGGTGTTGGAGCCGAAGCCATAGAAACCCTGGCTGGTGTACTGGCCGCCGGCCGAGGCCACGATGGTGTTCTGGCGCGAATAGCCTTCGGTCGCCGAATTGGCAAAATTGTGGCCGGTCGTCGTCAGCGCGTTCTGCGCGGTGTTCAGGCCGGAAAGACCAATACTGAAGAGAGACATTGTGCTCTGACCCCGGATTGATGGGACTACCGCGGCGAGGGCCGGCGGTGGTGGATGTGGAAGTTATCGGCTGGGTGGGGGCGGGACTTTAGGTGTGGAAGTGATCTTCGCCAGATCCGCTGGCTTCCCCCTGCCCTCAGGCTGCGACCTTCTTCATGATCTTCACCAGCTTGTGCCCGTACGCCGGATCGGTGGCATAGCCCGCGCGCTGCAAGCCATGCGCCGCCTCTTCAGCCGACGCCGCGCTGACCACGCCCGCGTAGCGCGGGTTGTTCGTCAGCAGGCGGGCATAGTCGGCACAGGCCTCGTCATACGAGCCATAGGCGCGAAACTTCGCCCGCACCTTCTGCGGCTGCCCGTCGACATATTCCGTGGTGGTGATCTCGGCCACGCGCCCCTTCCAGCTGGCCCCGGCCTTGATGCCGAAGACGTTGAAGGTGGTGGAGCCGTCGGCGTGCGTGATCTCGCGCTGGCCCCAGCCGGATTCCAGCGCGGCCTGGCCTACGATCAGCCGCGCCGGCACGCCGCTGGCGCGCGCGGCCGCTTCCGCGGGCCCGGCCATGCGGGCGACAAAGGCGCTGACGTGGGACGGCGCGTCGTCCGGCAACCGTCCCAGCCTGTCCTCGCCCTGGCCACGGTCCGCGTACCACTGCGGCTGGTACTGGCGCAGGCCGGCAGTGGGATTCCAGTTCGGCCCCGGCACGATGGTGCCGATCGCCGGCAGGTCGGCCTGCTCGCCGGCGTCGGCCGGGATCGCCCCGGCGCCGCGGCTGTCGAGCAGTCTTGCCATCTCGGCATCGGCCGCCTTGCCTGACTCGGCCGGGCTCATGGCGCTCATGCCGGCCGGCATCGGCGTGCCGGTGGCGCGCGCCAGCTGGCGCACCATCACATCGGCCAGGCCGATCCCGCGCGACGACATCTGCTGCGCAAGCTGCTGGTCCATCATCGACATATAGAGCTTGCTCTGCTCGTTGTCGAAGAGGCCGTCCTGCGGGGTGGCATCGCGCATGCTCTTGAGCACCATCTGCGTGAACACCGCCTCGAACTGCCTGGCGACGGCTTGCAGCGTATTGGCGTCGGCGCCGCCGCGCGCGCTGTGCTTGAGCGCCTCGAAGCCCTGCGTGTCCAGCGCAAAGCGCTGCGTCAGCTCCGCCGCCTGCGGGGGTCGTGCCGTGTTCATGGTCAGATCACTTCCAGCTCGGCACGCAGCGCCCCGGCCGCGCGCATGGCTTCCAGGATGGTCTGCAGGTCGGCCGGGGTTGCGCCCAGCGCGTTCAGCCCCTTGACCACGGCGGCCAGCGATGCGCCCGCCTTGACGATCTGCAGCGAGCCGCCCTGCTGCCTCATGTCGATCTGCGACACCGGCGCCACCACCGTCCGCCCTTCGCTAAATGGCGCGGGCTGGCTGATCACCGGTTGCGTGTTGATCACCACCGACAGGTTGCCGTGCGCCACCGCGCAGTCTTCCACCGTGACCGCCTGGTTCATCACAATGGAACCGGTGCGGGCGTTCAGGATCACCTTGGCCGCGGCCTTGGCCGGGATCACGTCGATGTTCTCGATGCGGGCCAGGAAGCCCACGCGCGCGGCCGCCGAGGCCGGCGCTCGCACCTGCACCACGCGCCCGTCCAGCGCCGCGGCAACGCCGCCGCCCATGGAGCGGTTGATGGCTTCCACCACGCGCTCGGCGGTGCCGAAATCGGTGTCCTTCAGTTCCAGGTTGAGCACGCCGCCATCCGGCTGGAACGGCGCCACCGCGCGCTCAACGATCGCGCCATTGGCGATGCGCCCCACCGCCAGCTGGTTGATCTGCACCTTGCTGCCGTTGGCCGACGCGCCCGCGCCACCCACCAGCATATTGCCCTGGGCGATGGCATAGACCTGGCCATCGGCACCCTTGAGCGGCGTCATCAGCAGCGTGCCGCCGCGCAGGCTCTTGGCATTGCCCATCGACGACACCACGATGTCCAGCTGGCTGCCGGGCTGCGCGAACGCAGGCAGCGAGGCGGTCACCATCACCGCCGCCACGTTCTTGAGCTGCATGTTCTTGCCGGCCGGCAGCGTGATCCCCAGCTGCGAGAGCATGTTGGTCAGGCTCTGCGTGGTGAACGGCGTCTGCATGGTCTGGTCGCCGGTGTTGTCCAGGCCGACCACCAGGCCGTAGCCCACCAGCGGGTTCTCGCGCACGCCCTGGAACGTGGCCAGGTTCTTCAGACGCTCGGCCTTGGCGACGCTGGCAAAGGCGCCAAAGGCCACGCCCAGCGCCAGGCTGATCACGCTCAGGCGCAGCAGGCGGGACAGGAAACGGGCGAGCATCGGAGCAGACATGGCGCGGTCAGAACGGTGAAACATTGAGGAAGAAGCGCTGCAGCCAGCCCATGTTCTGCGCTTCGTCGATCATACCCTTGGCGGTGTATTCGATGCGCGCATCGGCGACCTGCGTCGACAGCACGGCGTTGTCGCCGGTGATCGTGCGCGGATTGACCACGCCGGAGAAGCGGATGAACTCGGCACCCTGGTTGATGGCCATCTGCTTTTCGCCGGAGACCACCAGGTTGCCGTTGGTGAGCACCTCCAGCACGGTCACGGTGATGGTGCCGTTGAAGGTATTGGCCGCGCTGGCGCCGCCGCTGGCCTTCATGGTGTTGGCGCCGTTGATGCTGGCGTTGCTGCTGCTGTTGAACAGGCCGCTGAGCGCGCGCGGCATGGCATCGAACGCCAGCGCGGTGTTGCCGGTGCGGCTGGTATTGGTGCCGGAATTCTTGCTGGCGTTGACGTTCTCGGTGATCAGGATCGTCAGGATGTCGCCCACATTGCGCGGACGCCGGTCCTCGAACAGCGGGTTGCCGGCGTAGGACGACTGGTAGATCGAGCCCGAAGCCGGCCCCATCGGCCGCGGCTCTGCGCGCGCGGTGGTGGGCAGTTGCACCAGCGGCTCGCGCGGCATCAGCGCGCAGCCGCCGCTGGCCAGCATTGCCACGCCGGCCAGGCAAACCAGCGCATGCGCGCCCAGGCGGGAAAGCAAGGTGGCCATGCTCACACCAGTCAACCCAGTTGCGACAGGCGCTGCAGCATCTGGTCGGATGCCTGCACGGCCTTGCTGTTGATCTCATACGCGCGCTGGGTCTGGATCATGCTGACCAGCTCTTCCACCACGTTCACGTTGGACGCTTCCACGTAGTTCTGCTGCACCACGCCAGCGCCGTTCAGGCCCGGCACGGTGGTGTTGGGCGCGCCCGAGGCATCGGTCTGCACGTACAGGTTCTCGCCCATGCTTTCCAGGCCGGCCGGGTTCATGAAAGTGGCCAGCTGCAGCTGCCCCACCTGCACGTTGGCGCTGGAGCCGGGCTGCGTCACCGACACGGTGCCATCGCGCGCAATGGTCATCGACAGCGTATTGGCCGGGATGGTGATGGCGGGCTGGATCACGAAGCCGCTGGAGGTCACCAGCTGGCCGTTCTGGTCCACCTGGAACGAGCCGTCGCGGGTGTAGGCGGTGGTGCCGTCGGGCAGCGCCACCTGGAAGAAGCCCTGTCCCAGGATGGCCACGTCCTTGGCATTGCCAGTCTGCTGCGGGTTGCCCTGGGTGTGGATGCGCTCGGTGGCCACGGGGCGCACGCCGGTGCCCAGCTGCATGCCCGACGGCAGCGTGGTCTGGTCCGACGACAGCGCGCCGGGCTGGCGGATGGTCTGGTACATCAGTTCCTCGAACACCGCGCGGCCGCGCTTGAAGCCGTTGGTCGACACGTTGGCCAGGTTGTTCGAGATCACGTCCATCTGCGTCTGCTGCGCATCGAGGCCGGTCTTGGCAATCCAGAGAGAGCGGATCATGGTGGTCCTTGCGTTGGTGCTGGCACGGTGCGCCGTGCCGGTCAGTCATTCAGGTCAGTTGGTCGAGAGCAGCTGGTTGGCGCGCTGCTCGTTGCCGTCGGCGCCCTGGATCATCTTCATCTGCATCTCGAAGCGGCGGGCATTGGCGATCATCTCGACCATGGCTTCGGTCGGGTTGACGTTGCTGCCTTCCAGCGCGCCCGAGATCACGCGCACGGTGGGATCGGCCTCCAGCGGCTGCGCGCCGGGACGCAGGCGGAACAGGCCGTCATCGCCGCGCGCGATGGCGTCGTTGGGCGGGTTGACCACGCGCAGCCGGCCCACCTGCGCCAGGCCGGCAGAGGCTTCGCCGGGGCCGCGCGCGGTGATGGTGCCGTCGGTGCCGATGGTCACCTGCGAGCCCGGCGGCACCGCCAGCGGACCGCCATCGCCCATCACCGGCAGGCCGGAGATGGTCTGCACCTGGCCGTCCTGCGCCACCTGCAGCGCGCCGGCGCGGGTGTAGGCCTCAGTGCCGTCCGGTGCCTGCACCACCAGCCAGCCATTGCCTTGCAGCGCCACATCCAGCGTGCGGCCGGTGTAGGTCAGCGGGCCGGCGCGCATGTCGGCACCGGGGGTCGAGGCCAGCGCAAACGCGCGCGTGCCCGCCTCCGGCCCCACCACCGGCACCGCGCGGTACAGGTTGACCTGCGCGCGGAAGGCCGGCGTGGAGACGTTGGCGAGGTTGTTCGATACCGCCGCTTGCTGGTCGAGTATCTGCTTGGCGCCCGACAGGGCGGTGTAGATCATGCGGTCCATGGCGGCGGCTCAGCTCAGCGTGGCGATCACAGGTTGACCAGGGTCTGCATGACCGTGTCCTGCGCCTTGATGGTCTGCGCATTGGCCTGGTAGTTGCGCTGCGCAACGATCAGGTTGACCAGCTGGCCGGACAGGTCCACGTTGGAAGCTTCCACCGCATTGGAGCGCAGCGTGCCCATGCTGCCACCGGCCACGCCGACCAGCGCCTGGCCGGAGGCGCCGGTGGCCGACCACACGTTGTCGCCCTCCGGCTTCAGGCCTTCGACGTTGCCGAATGCGGCCATCACGATCTGGCCGAGCGGCTTGGTCTGCTCGTTGGAATAGTTGCCGGTGATGGTGCCGTCGCCATTGACCGAGAAGCCCAGCAGGCTGCCCGAGGTGTAGCCGTTCTGGCTGAGCTGCTTGACGTCGTTGTCGGCGCCGAACTGGGTGGTGCCGGTCAGGTCCAGCTTCATCGCCATAGCCTGCGCGCCATTGGCGGCCGGCTGGCTCAGGGTGATGGCGCCGGCCGCCGGCGATTGCAGTGCGCCGGCGTTGTCGAACGCGAGTGTGACCGGTGCGCCGCCGACGGCATTGCCGTTGACGTCGGTCACATACATGCGCCAGTCGGTGCCACCGGCGACGGTCGGGGCGCCCGCCGACTTGGCGAAGTACGCCATCAGCTGCTGCTTGTTGCCCAGCGAGTCATAGACGTTGATCGCCGTGCTGTAGTTGAACATATTGCTGGTCGGCGGCGAGCCGGCCGCGCTGGCGAAGGCCTGCGTCGGCACGGTGGCGCGTGAGTCAAGCTGGAACTTGGCGGTGATGTTGCTGGTAGCGCGGGGCTCCATCTGCGCGTTGCTGATCACCAGCGGCTGCGGCTGCACGCCCGCGCCGCCGGCCACGCCCGCCGGATAGCCGGTCACCTGCAGGCCCTGCATATTGGTGATGCGGCCGTCTTCCTGGCGCTGGAACTGGCCGTTGCGCGAGTAGTAGACCGCGCCTTCCGGGCTGGTCAGGCGGAAGAAGCCGTTGCCGTTGGTGATAGCCACATCCAGCGAGCGCCCTGAGGCTTCGATATTGCCCTGGTTGAACGACTGCACCACCGAGTTCACGCGCACGCCCAGGCCGATCTTGGTGCCTGCGTAGACATCGGCAAACTGCGCTGCCGATTGCTTGTAGCCAACCGTGTTGGCGTTGGCGATGTTGTTGCCAATCACGTCCAGATTGGACGCGGCGGCGTTCAGGCCGCTTACCCCTTGACCGAAACCCATGATTGCTTCCTTTTTGCTTGGTCGTTGAAGCCGGCCGGCGCCTGTGCGCTGCCGGCACCTGCGTTTCAGAGAATGCGGCGTACGTCGTCGACGTTCGCGGTCTGTCCGTCGCCCAGGTCCACCAGCACGCCGCTGGCGTCGCCGCTGATGCTCTGGACCTTGCCGTAGACCAGCGCCACCGGCTGCACCGAGGTGCCGTTGGCGGTGGCGGTCACCTTGAAGGTGTAGTCGCCGTCGGCCACGGCCGCGCCGGCGTTGTTCTTGCCGTCCCATGCGACGTTGTGCACGCCCGCGGTCTGCCCCTTCATGTCGATGGTGCGCACCACGTTGCCGTCCTTGTCGAGCACGTCGACGGTGACCGCATCCGCGGTCGACGGCAGGTCCAGGCCAAACTTGCCCGGCACGCCGCCTGCCACCGACACCTGCTTGCCCGGCACCATCACGGTATGGCCGATCAGCGCCGCGGAGTCCATGGCGCGGCTGGCGCTGACCTGCGACAGCAACTGCGACAGCGTCGCGTTCATGGTCTGCATGCCGCTGACCGTGCTGATCTGCGCCAGCTGCGAGGTCAGCTGCGCGTTGTCCATCGGGTTGAGCGGGTCCTGGTTGTTCATCTGCGTGACGAGCATGGTCAGGAAGTTGTTCTGCAGCTCGGACGCGCTGGCGCTGCCGCTCTTGAGGGCGTCGTTGATGCCCTGGGTGTTGCTGCCTACCGCGGAGGTGGTTGTCATGTCGGTTCGTTGTGTGCGTGCTGGTGGAGGCGTTGCCGATACAGGCCGAGGCTTGTCACTGGCCGATCGTCAGCGTCTTGAGCATCATGTTCTTGGCGGTATTGAGCACTTCCACGTTGGCCTGGTAGGAGCGCGAGGCCGAGATCATGTTGACCATCTCCTCCACCGGGTTGACGTTGGGCATCACCACGTAGCCCTGGGCATTGGCCATGGGGTGCGTGGGGTTGTGCACCATGCGCGGCGGCGACGGGTCTTCCGACACGCCTCGCACCTGCACGCCGCCGATGTCCGTCTGCCCCGGCGTGGGCGCCATGCCGAACACGACCTGCTTGGCGCGATAGGCCTGGCCGTCGGGGCTGACCACGCTGTCGGCGTTGGCCAGGTTGGAAGCGGTCACGTTCATGCGCTGCGACTGCGCGGCCATGGCCGAGCCCGCGACGTCGAAGATGTTCATTGCCGGCATGCGCTCTCTCCCTTACTGCTCGATCTATTGCTGGATGGCGGCCAGCATGGTCTTGATCTTTGAATTCATCACCGTCAGGCCGGACTCGAAGTGCACGGCGTTGTCGGCGAAGGCCACGCGCTCGGCATCCATTTCCACGGTGTTGCCGTCGACGCTGGACTGCAGCGGGATGCGGTAAGCCAGGTCGAATTCCTCGCGCCCCGGGGCCTGCGCGGGCAGATGGCGCACCGAGGTGGTGGACAGCGACATGCCCTCATTGCGATGGCCGCGTTCGACGCTTTGGGCCAGCGTGCTGGAGAAATCAAAATCGCGCGCCTTGTAGCCGGGCGTGTCCGCGTGCGCGATGTTGGAGGCAATCACCGACTGCCGCTGGTTGCGCAGGCTCAGCGCTTCCTGCTGGAAACGTAGTGCCGCGTCGAGTCTGTCAATCATCTGGCATCTCCCTGCTCACGTGAACGGAGCGAACGACCTTCTTCAGGGTTGCCATCTTAGGCGGCGACCTGTCACGCCAATCGGATGAATAAGGACGGGAAATCCATGCATTTCGGCCCGCCCTCGCGCGAGGGGCTGCCTACAATGGGACCCCGATGACAGATGTAAACGGGGCGCGCGGCCAGTCACGGGGCGGTGCGCCAGGCATGCCGTGCATGCCGTGCCGATCTTGCCGGGAAGTCCAGATGAAACAGAATCGCCGCAACGCCCGCAGCCTGGCGCAAGCCCTGCTGGCGGCCTGCCTGCTTGGGCCCGCCGCCGCCGGTGCCGCGCCGGCGCAGGTCATGCCCGTCGCCATGCAGGCGGCGGCCGCGCACGGCCAGCAGCAGGCTGCCTATGCTGCCAACCCCGCTGCCAGCCCCTTTGCCGAAGACCCCGCGCGCGTTGCCGTGGAACGCTTCCTGCTGCAGCAGACCGCCGGCCTGCCGGGCAAGGTCAGCGTGCAGGTGGCGCCGCCTTCGGGTGGGCGCGCGCCGGATTGCCTTGCGCCCGACCCGTTCCTGCCCGCCGGCACGTCGCCTTGGGGCCGCGTCTCCGTCGGCGTGCGCTGCGGCGGCGAGCGGCCGTGGGTGCGCTACATGCAGGCGCGCGTGTCGGTGCTGACCGATTACTACGTCGCCGCGCGCGCGCTGGGCCCGGGCGAGCCGGTCGGCCAGGCCGATATCGAAGTCCGCCAGGGCGACCTGGGCACGCTGCCGCGCGCGGTGATCACCGACCCGGCGCAGCTTGCCGGCGCGGTCACCGCCAACCGTATTGCCGCCGGCTCGCCGATACGGTCTGACCTGCTGCGCAAGGCCATCGCCGTGCGCCAGGGCCAGACCGTCACCGTGGCCGTGGAAGGCGATGCCTTCCAGATCACCAGCGAAGGCAAGGTGCTGGCCGATGCCGCCACTGGCAACACCGTGCAGGTGCGCCTGCGCAGCGGCCAGGTGGTCAACGGGCTGGTGCGCAGCGGCGACACCGTGGTGCTGCAGTAGCCCGCCGAAAGTGCCTTGATCGTGGCCAAAAGACTGCAAACCCGTGGCGGGCGGCATGCGAAAATGCCGCCGACATCGCTGCGCGGCGAAATCGGGGCGAGCGCCCTAAAGAATTCGCCGGCGCTACCGTAATGCCATAGGAAACCAGCAAGGAACGCCCCGTGAAGATCAACCACACCGCCTCGTCCCGGCCCGCCGACGCCCCCGCGGACGCTGCCGCCGCCCGGCCCCAGGCCGCGCCGGCCAGCGCCGCGGCGCCGTCCGCCGGCCTGAGCGTCAGCCCGCTGGCCGCCCAGGTGCGCGACATCAGCGCCCGCCTGACGCAGCCCACGGACGACGATATCGACACCGCCAAGGTCGAAGAGATCCGCCAGGCCATCGCCGAGGGCCGGATCAGGATCGACCCGGGCAAGATTGCCGACGGCCTGCTCGCGACCCTGCGCGAGCTTGGCCAGGCCGAACCCCGCTAGCCCAAATGAACCAGAGCCTGATCCAGTCCCTGCAGCGCGAAACCGAAGGCATCCAGGCCTTCGGCCAACTCCTCGCCGAAGAGCGCGACGCCCTCAAGCGGGGCGACTTCCAGTCCCTGAGCGGACTGCTGACGCGCAAGGTTGAACTGGGCCAGGCCCTGTCCCGCCAGCTCAAGGCCCGCGAAGCCCAGATGGGCGCGCTTGGCCTGCGCGCCGGCCCCGAAGGCCAGCTGCTCGGCCGCCAGGTCGACCCGGCCGTGGCCGACGCCAGGCGCCAGCTGATCTTCCCGCCCCCCCCGCGCCCCACGGCAACGCCCTGAACGGCGCCGTCGTCAACGCCCACCTCGACTTCACCCGCGAAGCCATCCAGGCGCTGCGCCAGCATGGCGGCGGGGATGCGGGGTTGTATGGGAAGGATGGGAAGGCGGCTGCCGGGGCTGGTGGGGTGAGTCTGGCGGCGGGTTGAGGCGATCGCCAGATGTTCCGTTCTTTCGTCACTTATTCAGAAGTGACGAAAGAACGGAACATTCACTCCTACCTAAACCCCACCACCACCTCATTGCTGCGCCCCTGCAGCACCGGCACCAGGCTGCCATGCCCCGGCACCCGGAACGCAAACACAAAGCCCTTGGTGGCATCATCCCCGAAGAACGCATCGGTCTTGCCTTCCGCCTGCGGCAGCAGCACGCAGCGCTGGGCATTGCAGAGATAGGCTTGCAGTTCCAGCGGTGGGGTCTTGGCGAAGCTGTAGCGCCAGCGCACCGACGTGATGACCCCTTCTGACTGCGGCAAGACGCCGGTGGGCAGGATCGGCGGCGACACCGCGCGCTGTCCGCGGCCGTGGAGTGCCGGCCCGTTGACCGATCCGGTCCAGGCGTGGCGGGTGCCGCCCTCGATGGCGGCCCAGGCGCAGGCCGATGCGGCAGCCAGCAGCCAGCAAGCGCCGCGCGCGGCGCGGCCCAGCGCCTGCATCACAGCAAGCCGCGCAGCTGGTTGCGCAGCCGCGTGATCGCCTGGCCGCGGATCTGGCACACGCGCGACTCGGTCACATCGAGCACCGCGCCGATCTCGCGCAGGTTCAGCTCCTGGTCATAGCACAGCGACAGCACCAGCTTCTCGCGCTCCGGCAGCCGGTCGATGGCGCGGATCAGCGCCTCGCGCATGCCGCTTTCCATCAGCACGGTCAGCGGGTTGCCGTCATCGCTGCCGCCAAGGTGCCGGTCCAGGAAGTCTTCTTCGCCGGAGCGCTCGAAATCCTCGTAGTGCAGCAGCTGGCAGCCATAGACCTCATTGAGCAGCAGCTGGTATTCGTCCAGCGCCATCTCCATGGCCTCGGCCACTTCGGAGTCGAGCGGCGCGCGCCCGAGCTTCTGCTCCAGCCCGCGCTGCGTGCGCTCGATGCGCCGGGTGAACTGGCGCAGGCTGCGCGACTGCCAGTCGTTGGCGCGCACCTCGTCAAGCATGGCGCCGCGGATGCGCTGGCTGGCGTAGGTCTCGAAGCGCGCGCCGTGGGTGTCTTCATAACGCTTGGCGGCATCCAGCAGGCCGATCATGCCGGCCTGGATCAGGTCGTCGATCTGCACGCTGGCAGGCAGCCTGGCGGCCAGTTGCAGGGCGATGCGGCGCACCAGCTGTGCATGCGCCTTGACCACATCGGCCTGTTCGAGCTTTCCCTGGATCGTGTACATGGTGCAATTCTCGTGAATGCTGGATTGCTGGACCGCCGCAACGTGCGGCGGGGGCTGGCTCAGGGTCTGGTTCGGTTGGATGGCATGGCTGGCAGGCTCAGGCCATTGCGGCTGCGGGCGCGGGCGCGGACGTGTCCGCGCGCAGCGGCCAGGCACCGATGCTGCCGGCGGTGCGGCGCAGCGCGGTGGTGGCCGGCGCCGCCGGAAACGCCTCGACCACGCAGCGCCCCAGTTGCACGCCGCGCGCCACCAGCGGGTCGGATGGCAGCCAGCCCGCGCACAACGCCTCAACGCCCAGGTACTGGCTGGCCGTGCGCGCGAGGTTGCGCAGGATCGCCTGCACCGTAGCCTCGCTCGCCGCCATGTTGACGATCAGGTGGAACTGGCGCCAGGCATACAGGTGGTGCAGGCGCTTGATGCAGGCGTAGGCGGCGGTGATCGACGCCAGTTCAGGCCGCATCACGATCAGCACGTTGTGCGCGCCGCCCGCGAGCGGCGACAGCGCGCCGTCGGCATCGACGCCGGCATCCACCAGCACGCTGCGAAAACCGCTCGCGGCAGCAGCCGGCAAGGCGCAGCCCGGCACAGGCCGGCCAGCCGGCAGCACCGCCAGCACGCCACCGGGACCGGTGCCTGCAGCAGCTTCCAGCGACAGGCGGCCTGCGCTGACATCGGCCAGGGTGCCGGCGGGCCTGGCGCCGGACAGCCGCGTGGCGCACGCCGCGGCGGCGTCTTCGTCGACCAGCAGCACGCGTTCGCCCTGCATGGCCAGCGCGTGCGACAAGCCCAGCGCCACGGTGGTGGCGCCGGCACCGCGTTCGCTGGCGACCACGGCGATACGGCGCGTCGTGCGCGGCGCCAGCATCCGGCGCAGGCTCTCGGCCTGGTCCATGGCGAGGGCGCTCACTGCAACACCTCCATCGCTTCAGCGGGCACGGCGGTGCCGCGGCCCGGATAGTTTTCCAGCACGTCGAGCAATGCCAGCATGCGGCCCATGCCTTCATTGAGCACCGTGCCCGGCACCGGCACGCCCTGGCGCACCGTGCGGCCAGCCAGGCGCGCGAGGAAGGCGGGCGCGGCCGCGGTCGGCGCGTGTTCCAGGCGCAGCACCGACAGGCCCAGCTGCAGTGCGGCCAGCGCGGCGCCGGCGGCGTGGCCGCTTTCGGCGTCCTGGGCGAAGTGGTCGATGGCGTGGCGCAGCGTGCGCAGGCGCGCATCGGCTGCGTCGGTCCACAAGGCCCAGCGCGCCACCTGCGCGGCATCTTGCGCCAGCGCCGGGTCGCACAGCAGGTAACGGGTATCCAGCAGTTCGCCGGTGGCGCGGTCGGCCAGGCGGGCCACCACCAGGCAGGCATCGATGCCGCCTTCGGGCGTGCCCTTGCCGCGCACCGGGCTGTCCGGCACGCGCACTTCGGCGCTGGCCAGCCAGCGCACGGCTTCACGCTCGCGCACGGTGTCCTCGCCCACGGCGTGGAAGGTCAGCGTGTCGGCCAGCGCATCGAGCTTCCAGGCGGCGCCGGCGCTGACCACGCGCGCGGTCTTGCGCGCGCTGGCCACCCAGCGCTCGCCGGCCTGCTGCCAGCGTGCCAGCGTGGCGGCGGTCGGTACGGCATCGATCAGGTTGACCACCTTGCGCGCGGCGCTCATGGCGGCGCGCAGGCTGGCGGCATCGGACTCGGCCTCGCCCAACGGCTGGCCGGCACGGCCGGTCGGGGTCACGGTGGCGGCCAGCGGCATGCCGTCGCGGTCGGCGAGCCACAGCGTGTGCTGCATCGGCTGCGGCGTGCGGCGGCCGGGCACGGCCACTTGCAGCGTGGCGGCGCTGGCCAGCACGTACTGCTCGCACTGGCGGGTCACGTCGCGGCAGACCGCTTCGCGCACCTGCTGCGACATCGCGCGCAGGGCCGGGGCGCCGGCGCTGCGCTGTTGCCACAGCGAGCGCGCCAGGTCCAGACCCAGGCCCGCGCCATTGAGTTCCGCCACGCACTGGCTCAGCGCGTCGGCGCTGTCGGTCAGCGAGCGCAGCACCTCGTCGGCACCGCCACGCGCGGGGGCCTCGTCATCGGTGCCGGCGCTGCGCCGGCGTGCGGCGTCCGCATCGGCAAATACCGAACCGCGGCGCGGCGTCAGGAAGGCGCGCTCCACCAGCGCGGTGCTGTTGGCCAGCTCAAGGTGCTCGGGCACGCGCTGGCCGGTGGAGGCGTAGAACACCGGCAGGCGGTGGCGGATCACCACGTCCAGCACCGAGCCCAGGTGGGTGGCCTCATCCAGCTTGCTGATGATGCAGCCGTCGATGCCGCCCCCATCCGGCGCGGCGTCATGACGGTAGGCATGCACCACTTCATTGAGGGTATCGCCGTGGCTGGCGCCGTTGAGCAGCAGCACGCGCTGCACCGGCGCCGGCACGCCGGCCAGCATCGCGATCTGTTCCGACAGGCTGCGGTCGCGCTGGCTCATGCCGACGGTGTCGATGATCACCAGGTGCTTGTCCTTCATCGCCGCCAGCGCGAAGCGCAGGTCGGCGGCATCCTTTACCGCATGCACCGGCACGCCCAGGATGTCGCCGTAGATGCGCAGCTGTTCGTGCGCGCCGATACGGAAGCTGTCGGTGGTCAGCAGCGCCAGCTTGTCGGCGCCGTGGCGCAGCACGAAGCGCGCCGCCAGCTTGGCCGTGGTGGTGGTCTTGCCTACGCCGGTGGGACCCACCAGCGCCAGCACGCCGCCTTGCGCGAACAGGCTGTCCTCATCGCCCAGCACCGGCAGCTTGCTGGCCAGTTCGGTGCGGATCCAGCCCATGGCCGCGGGGCGGTCGTAGCCCAGCGGCAGCCGCGCCAGCAGCGTGCGCGCCAGCTGCCCGGAGAAGCCGGCGCCGACCATCCATTCAAACAGGGATTCGCGCAGCGGGTCGCTGGCGGCCACGCCGTGCGCTGCCGCGCTTGGAACCGCGCTTTGGGCAGGGCTGATCCCGGCCAGCTGGCGCTCCAGCATTGCGCGCATCGATTGCAGCTCACCGCGCAGGTCGCCGATGGCGGTGGGCTCGGCCACCGGCGCGGGCGGCACGTAGACCTGCGCCGTGGCCTGCACGCTGCCCAGATCCGCATCGCGCATGGCGACGATCTCCACGCCGCCCTCGACGGTGCGGTTGGACAGCACCACGGCGTCCGGGCCCATGGCTTCGCGCACCTGGCGCATGGCTTCGCGGCCGTTGGCCGCGACAAACTTGGCTACGCTCATCTATGACTCCTCACGCGCCGATCATGGCGGTGATGCGGATATTGCGGTTGTCCGGCACCTCGGCATGCGACAGCACCCTCAGCTGCGGCATGGTGCGCCGCAGGAAGCGCGCCATCAGCGGGCGCAGCTGCGACGGCACCAGCAGCACCGGGTCCATGCCCAGCTGCTCCTGGCGCGTGACCGCGCCCTGGGTCTGCTGCAGCAACGCATCGGCCAGGCCCGGCTCGATCCCGCCGCCATTGGTCAGCGCCTGCGACAGCACGCGCTCCAGGCCGGCATCCAGGCCGATCACCTGCAGGTCGGCGTTGTTCGGGAACAGCTGCTGCGTGATCGCGCGGCCCAGCGCCACGCGCACCATCGCGGTCAGCTCGTTCGGGTCGCTGATCCTGGGCGCATGCTCGGCCACCACATCCAGGATGGTGCGCATGTCGCGGATGGGAACGCCTTCGTCCAGCAGGTTCTGCAGGATCTTCTGCAGCGCGGTCAGCGAAATGGCCTTCGGCACCAGGTCTTCGGTCAGCTTGGGCGAGTCCTTGGCGATGCGGTCCAGCAGCGCCTGCACTTCCTGGCGGCCCAGCAGCTCGGCGGCGTGCATGTGGATCAGGTGGTTCAGGTGCGTGGCCACCACGGTGCTGGCATCGACCACGGTATAACCGTAGGATTGCGCCTGCTCCTTGATGCCCGCGTCGATCCACACCGCCGGCAGGCCGAAGGCGGGATCGCGCGTGGCCGCGCCCGGCAGCGTGCCGCTGACCTGCCCGGGGTTGATCGCCATCCACTGCCCCGGCATGGCTTCGCCGCGGCCGATCTCCACGCCCTTGAGCGTGATGCGGTAGGCGTTGGGCTTGAGCTCCAGGTTGTCGCGGATATGCACCACCGGCACCAGGAAACCGATCTCCTGCGCCACCTTCTTGCGGATGCTCTTGATGCGGCCCAGCAGCTCGCCGTCCTGCGCGCGGTCCACCAGCGTGATCAGGCGGTAGCCCACTTCCATGCCGAGCGGGTCGACCAGCGTGACGTCGTCCCAGCTGGCTTCAGTGGATTCCTGCGCCACCGCCGGGGTGCGCTCCTCGCGCTGCTTGACTTGCTCCTGCGTGGCGGCGCGGCGCGACATATAACGGCCCATCCACACCAGCACACCCGCCAGCAGCAGGAAAGCAAAATGCGGCATGCCCGGGATGATGCCCATCAGGCCGATGATGCCCGCGGTCAGGTACAGCACGCGCGGGTTGGCAAAGAGCTGGCCGGTGAGCTGCTCGCCCACGTCCTGCTCGTTCGACACGCGCGACACGATCACGCCGGCGGCCGTGGAGATCACCAGCGCCGGGATCTGCGCCACCAGGCCGTCGCCGATGGTCAGCAGCGTGTAGTTGTGCACGGCGGTGCCGAAGTCCAGGTCGTGCTGCACCATGCCCACCACCATGCCGGCGGCAACGTTGATGAACATGATCAGCAGGCCCGCCACGGCATCGCCGCGCACGAATTTGCTGGCGCCGTCCATCGCGCCGTAGAAGTCGGATTCCTGCGCCACTTCGGCGCGGCGCTTCTTGGCGGCGGCCTCGTCGATCAGGCCGGCGTTCAGGTCGGCATCGATCGACATCTGCTTGCCGGGCATCGAATCCAGCATGAAGCGCGCGCCGACTTCGGCGATACGCCCCGCACCCTTGGTGATCACCATGAAGTTGATCACCACCAGGATCGCGAACACCACGATGCCGACCGCGAAGTTGCCTCCTACCAGGAAGTGGCCGAAGGCCTCCACCACCTTGCCCGCGGCGTCCGGGCCGGTATGGCCTTCGAGCAGCACCACGCGCGTGGAGGCCACGTTCAGCGACAGGCGCAGCAGCGTGGTGAACAGCAGCACCGCCGGGAAGGCGGCAAAGTCCAGCGGCTTCTGCGTGTACATGCTGACCAGCAGCACCATGATCGCCAGCGCGATATTGAAGGTGAACAGCAGGTCCAGCACGAAGGCCGGCAGCGGCAGGATCATCATCCCCAGGATCATGATGATCAGCAGCGGCCCGGTCATGGCCTTGAGCTGGCCGGCGGAGCGCAGGCCGGGCAGGTTGAACAGGTTGCTCAGAGCGTTCATTCGCGCATTTCCGGTACGGCGAGTTCATCGGGCACCGGCAGGTCCGCGGGTGCCTGCGGCTGCGGGCCCTGCGAGTAATGCCAGTGCTTCAGTTGATAGACCCAGGCCAGCACTTCGGCCACGGCGGTATACAGTCCGGCGGGGATTTCCTGGCCCAGCTCCACGTGGCGGTGCAGCGCACGCGCCAGCGGCGGGGCCGACATCAGCGGCACGCGGTGCTCTGCAGCCAGCTCGCGGATGCGGGCGGCAATATCGCCGGTGCCCTTGGCCACCACGCGCGGCGCGCCCATGCGCCCTTCCTCATAGCGCAGCGCCACGGCAAAGTGGGTGGGGTTGGTCACCACCACGTCGGCCTTGGGCACCTCGGTCATCATGCGGCGGCGCGCCATGGCGCGCTGCTGCTGGCGGATGCGGCCCTTGATATGCGGGTCGCCCTCGCTTTCCTTGAATTCCTGCTTGACCTCTTCCTTGGTCATGCGCAGCTTCTTGAAGAACTCCCAGTACTGCCACGGCACGTCGATGGCCGCCACCACCAGCAGCGACAGCGACACCACCAGGCAGCAATACATGACCAGGTCGACCATGTGCAGCAGCGCTTCCTGCACCGGCGCATTCATCAGCGCGATGGCCTCGGGCAGGCGCCGCCACAGCACCCAGGCGCCCACGCTGCCAACCAGCAGCGACTTGGCCACGGCCTTGAGCAGCTCCACCAGCGAATGCGCGGAGAACATCCGGCCCAGCCCCGCCAGCGGCGACAGGCGCGAGAACTGCGGCGCGAAGGACTTGCCCGAGAACACCCAGCCCCCCAGCAGCAACGGCGCCGCCAGCGCGGCAACGCCGAACAGGAACAGCAGCGGCAGGAAGGCCAGCAGGCTGTCCCACACCATCATGGCAAAGCGCGACAGCATGCGCGAGGTATCGAACGCCGTTGCCGGCTCGAAGCGCAGCGCCCCCTGCATCACCTGGTTCAGGCTGCGGCCCAGATGGCCGCCCAGCGTCCACAGGCCGGTCACGCCGGCGATCAGCATGACGAAGGTGGCGAGCTCGCGCGAACGCACTACCTGCCCCTCCTCGCGCGCCTTTTCCAGGCGCCGGGGTGAGGCGGGTTCGGTTTTCTCGAGGTCGCTTTCTTCGGACATCCATGCTCCGTGCGAAGCGGCAGGCCGCTATTCGTCAGCAGGGATTATCGAAGCGGGACAGCCTTCCCATTCATGGGAAAAGGCGGGGGAATTGGGTGTTGTTTGGGAAATCAGGGGCCTGGTGGCGTTAACGGCGCCTGATTGGGAGGACTTTAGGCGTGGATGGGGGGGCGGG